>CAYMEO010000018.1:0-34398 GCA_964389705.1 uncultured Spirochaetia bacterium | reverse complement strand
TAAACCTACAAGGATTCTCACTGAAACTCGATAATGTCTCCTCAGACAGGGTTGAGTTTAGCATAGGGGAATAATCTATTCCCATTCAATTGTGCTAGGGGGTTTGGTAGAGATGTCATATACGACGCGGTTAATCCCTTTTACCTCGTTTATAATCCTTGATGAAATCCTCTCAAGGATTTCATAAGGAATCCTTGCCCAGTTGGCGGTCATTCCATCGAGGCTCGTTACGGCTCTGAGTGCTACGGCGTTTTCATAAGTCCTTTCATCTCCCATAACACCTACGGTTTTTACTGGGAGGATCACGCAAAATGCCTGCCAGATGTCGTTATATATTCCGGCCTTCTTTATCTCATCTATGAATATGGAATCGGCGAGCCTTAATCTCTCGAGTTTTTCTTCGGTTATCTCCCCTATAACTCTTATTGCAAGCCCCGGTCCGGGAAAGGGATGGCGGTCCAGGATTTCTGGCGGAAGTCCGAGTTCGCGTCCTACAGCCCTTACCTCGTCCTTAAATAGCTCTCTTAGAGGCTCAATCAATTTCATATTCATCCTCTCAGGGAGACCACCCACGTTGTGATGTGATTTAATCTTTGCCGATGGCCCCCTTACACTCACGCTCTCTATAACGTCGGGATAGAGGGTTCCCTGAACGAGAAAATCCGCTTTTATGACTTTAGATTCATCTTCAAATACCCTGATAAACTCCTCACCGATTATCTTTCTCTTCTTTTCCGGGTCCTCCACTCCACGGAGTTTATCAAGGAATCTCTTTCCCGCATCTACGTGAATTAGATTAAGCCCCAAATTCCTGAAGGTTTCTACGACCTCTTTTGCTTCGCCCAGTCTCAGAAGTCCGGTATCTACAAATACACAATGGAGCTTATCCCATATAGCCCGCTGGACGATTAGGGCGGCAACGGCTGAATCTACGCCGCCTGAGAGGGCACAGATTACATGAGAGTCCCCGACCTTTTCACGGATGCCTTTTATTGCGGTCTCTACAAATGACTTCGGCGTCCATGATCCCCGGCATTTTGCAACATTGAAAAGGAAATTTGAGATTATTTCCCTGCCAAACTCTGTGTGTACCACCTCCGGATGAAACTGTGTGCCGAAGATTCCGCCCTGTATGTCTTTCATCGCCGCAATGGGTGAGTTATCGCTCCTTGCTATAGAGACAAACCCCTTTGGGAGTTCGAGTACCCTGTCTCCGTGAGACATCCATACCCTGGTTTTTCGTGGAATACTTGAGAAAATATCAGCTCCATCGGTAACCTCAATATCTGCGGGTCCAAATTCACGCTTTATTGAGCGTTCAACCCTTCCGCCTAGTAGGTGAGCCGTGAGTTGCATTCCATAACAGATGCCTAGAATCGGGATTTTTAAGCTAAATATATTTGGACTGAGGGATGGCGAATTCTCATCCCACACGCTTGCGGGTCCGCCTGAGAGTATAATCGCCTTTGGCTGCATCTCTTCTATTTGCCCCAAGGGTTCGCTAAATGGCCTAATCTCAGAATAGACGCCGAGTTCGCGTACCCTTCTTGCGATGAGCTGTGTGTACTGAGACCCAAAATCAAGGACTAAAACGGTTTCACGCAATTTGAACCTTTAAGACGCCTGATTTGATGAATAATTTAAGGGATAAGCAGGGAATAATCAAATCGGTTTTGCGGAGTACTTTTACTTGTTCAAACTTCTTCTTAACTTAAAATTGGGGTTTTTTTGTATTTAAGAATAAATAAAGGTTATTCAATCCTGTAGTTCGGGGCCTCTTTTGTGATTATTACGTCATGGACATGGCTTTCGCGGAGTCCTGACGATGTAATCTTTATAAATTTTGCGTTCTTTCTCAACTCTTCAATAGTTTGGCATCCTGTATATCCCATTCCGGCCTTTAGCCCGCCCACTAGCTGGTAAACCATTCCGGCAATCGAGCCTCTATATGGAACCCTACCTTCAATACCTTCGGGGACGAGCTTAGACTCTATCATCTCATCCTGGGCGTATCTATCGCGGCTTCCCTTTTTCATCGCCTCAATTGAACCCATTCCACGATAGACCTTATATGTTCTCCCTTGATAGAGAACTATTTCACCCGGCGCTTCATCTGTTCCCGCAAAGAGATTACCTATCATTACAGAATGTGCTCCAGCGGCAATGGCTTTAACTATGTCACCAGAATACTTTATTCCACCATCGGCGATCACGGAGACTCCATATTTTTCCGCCACCCTTGTTGCGTCTTTTATTGCGGTAATCTGTGGGACACCTGTCCCTGCAATAATTCGGGTCGTGCAGATTGATCCAGGGCCTACTCCTACTTTTATTGCATCTGCACCTGCCTTGATTAAGGCTTCTGCTCCCTCAGCTGTTCCGATATTTCCTACAATTAAATTCACCTTTCGGAAATTGGACTTTGTAGAGATTGTCGCGTCAATTACCCTTTTTGAATGTGCGTGTGCAGTATCAATCACTATTACATCACATCCGGCCTTAAGAAGCGCCTCAATCCTCTCTTCTCTATCAGGGCCAATCCCAATTGCTGCTCCGCATCTGAGCCTGCCCATCTCGTCTTTACACGCATTTGGGTGCTTCTCTATTTTTTCTATATCCTTTGTTGTTATAAGACCACGGAGCTTGAAATCGGCATCTACTACTGGGAGTTTTTCAATCTTATATCTGTGAAGGAGTTCTTTGGCGTCTTCGAGTGTTATTCCCTCTCTGACGGTGATGAGCCTCTCTTTGGGAGTCATTAACTCATCAACCCTTAGGTCGAGGTTCTTCTCAAACCTCAGGTCTCTAGCTGTAATGATTCCGAGGAGTTTCCCGTCTTCCTGGGTAACTGGGAGTCCAGTTATGTTTTGTTTGAGCATAATGTCGAGCGCTTCCCTTGCCCTATTATAGGAGCGCACAGTTATTGGGTTTATTATCATTCCGCTTTCATGCTTTTTTACCTTTTCCACCTCTGCTGCCTGCTCAGACAGGCTGAGGTTTCGGTGTATTATTCCAATCCCACCCTCTTGAGCCATCGCTATGGCGGTTTTCGCCTCTGTAACGGTGTCCATTGCCGCGCTTAGGAGTGGAACATTGAGCTTAATTTGAGGAGTTAAGTATGTTGAGACATTTACCTCGTTTGGAAGGACCTCCGAATAGCCAGGCAACAAAAGAACATCATCAAAGGTCAGGCATTCTTCAACTTTGTTCTCAAGCATAGAACATTACCCTCTTGATTTTCCACACTTAATCCTCTTTCTCTCTGGCCTTTCATTGTGGTGTATAGGGGCCTTGGGTAATTTTAACACCTTTGTCGACGAGGCGAGTCTCGAAGGAGCCTTAACAATTTCTAACACCTTTTTCCTCATCTCGGGAAGGGTTACCCCAAGTTCAATTTCAATCTCCTGCTCTTTATCACCCAAGTTCACGAAAACCGGTAGCACACCAACATACGTGCTCGTATCTACCCTTTCAAACCCAAGGGCTTTGAGAAGCTTCTTGGGAAGGATTGGAAGCACTAGGGTTGCGACCTCTGTTGTTTCCTCCGGGAGCAGACCATCCTGACTTACGCTTATTTTAAGCCGTGTAGATTTCATTCCGACTTGTTCACCCCCTGAATAAAATACACTCCTGTCATATAGCCTCTAAGAACTGTAATTGAGCGGTAATATGAAGCCGTTGTATACCTTTTTTGCCCTCTTTACATTACTCTCTACTAAAGCGGAGTAGTAAAGCCTGTTTAATGGATAAGTTACCTAAATAGTTTACTTAACTTAGAGTGAAATAGCAAGGGTCGGAATATAAAATGGCCAGGAATTATTAAAACTAAGTCCGTAATTGTAGAGCTATATACTATATATTGGATTACATTTGATTTATATGTCTATCTGTAGATATGTATCCAAAAAGGTGACTGAGCCCAAGTTTGCGATAGATGCCGCATATATACCTAATTCTCGGTCTATTAGTAGGCACTTTTTAAATGATCCTATGGAAACTAAGATAAGAGACCTTAAGTATTTCATTCCAAACCAATTTCAAAGCCCTCAACCTTAATATTGTATTTTAGACCCAGTATCCTACTTTTCGATGGAAAAACTATAAAAAACGGTACAGACTCACCTGATTGAACGCCATAGTTAAGCCCAGCTAGCTTCTTGGGATTATCGAAATCTATATCACCGTTTTTTCTATTGAGTTTCATAAAGATCTCTTCAAATGGAAGATTTCTAAGCTCATTGTCCGTAAAAGTATTCCCCGCATAAACAACCTCTTCAAAGAGCCTCTCTCCATTGCTCCTAAATTCGCTCTTTATCCTTATATAGTTTACAGGGTACTTAGACCTATTTATAACGTGTCCAGAGACTACATAAATGAGACCGTTTCTCGTGCTTAACCACCTATCTGAGTGGTCAGATACTACCACATCGTCTTTTGATACCTGATTAAATCTAAATGGAAGTTTGGATGAAACGAAATTTGTAATTCCGCTGAATTTGTCTTTGGAGATTAAACCTAGATTTACCATAGTTATGAATCCGGCGCATAGTATTATGACTAGAATAAAGAGTAGAAGAAAAGCCAATCCGACCTTTTTTAGTGTACTTCTCTTGGAAGTCTGTGTGCTCAGCCTTGCCTTTGTTGGTGCGGGGTAGGAAGACACTTTTGATTTGTCTCTCTTGGTAATAGCGAGCTTCTCTATATCCACCGTCAACCTATCCGGTGAAGATTGTTTTATTACCGGTTTTTCAACCACTTGACTGGGCTCAAACGCTTTTGTCGGGTTATATACATTACTCTCTTCAACTGACTCACGAAATAGCTTAGGAGGATCGGGGATCTCTACCGGGTCCTCATTAATTCTCAGGTCTTCCCAGCTAAACCCCGGGCGGTCTGATCTTTTCTCAACCTCTGGGATTTTCTCTTTGAACTTAGCTCTTCCTAGCTCTGTGGTGAGTGTAGCTAATGTGTCTTGTTGATTGGTCTGTTCCAGGTTATGACCCTTGCCTAAGGGCTGAAAGGAATCATAAGTGTCTGATTTAATAGAAAACTCCTCAACAGGCTCATTTTCCTTTTTGATACCAAACTCCCTCCAGTCAAATCCGTCTATAGAATTCTTTTCTTTCTCCGAATCAACACTTAGCTCCCTCTGTGGAAAAGAGGTTTCTGCCGGGCCCTTGCTCCTCTCTTTTTCCTGATATATCGCCTTTTGTCCTTCGACTGATTTCTCTACAGGTTGAGAAAAATCCCTTGAGTCAAAAGAAGGTTCTGTCTCCTCTTTTCTCATAGTGATGTTTTCCCAATTAAAGCTCTTCTCTTCACCTACAACGGTGTTAGTCTCATTCTTTTTTTCAGATTGAGCACTAAACCCCGGATCAGATTGCTCTTCCTCTTTTTCTATATGGGTACTTTCCCGATTAAAGTCTTTATCTGCAGTGGTACCGCTTCCAATCTCTTTATCAGGCTTTTCTCTAAACTCAGTGTCGGATTGCTTTTCCTCATATATAGAAAATACATTTCCGCATTTTGAGCACCTGACCCTACTCCAAGGCTTGATTCTAGAATCATCAATCCTGAATCTTGTCTTACAGTTTTCGCATTGGACTATCATGATTTTATTTCTTCCCCTTGAACTCAACCTTGAAGGAGTATCCCCAATCAATAATCCTTTTAAAAAATTAATGTTTTATCATATTGAAGTCAAGCATAGAAAGAAAGAGGACTTTCAAGTGGGTTTAAAACCGGCTTATAGAGTGTTTAATACCAACGGAATTAGTCCATAGGAGAAAGCAATCCAGTTCCGAAATAGGAAAAAGCACAGGCCATTAGGTTACCTCAGAGCGAGTCTCGGATTATGATTAATAAATTAGGAACGTATGAGCAAGCATACGCTCCTAAGACCGCAGGTAGTTAAGGGGGGTGGTTAGATGGAATATGCGATTTTTACTTTCCTGCGCCTATGACCTGGGATTTACATAAGTCGCATTCACAGCCAATCATCCACCCATAAACCCTCGATTCCTTTCGGCACCCCGGGCAGGTTATTCTCATTACGTGACCTTCCCGCCCCCTTGATTCTGATATAACGTGCCATTCACGAACCGGTGATCCCTGACAATCCCAACAAATCCTTGTTACAGTCATATTGTCCTCCTCGTATTAAACGATTTGTTGTATAAATACTTTTGCACTAAATCGGCGGATTGTCAATAGTGGTTTGTCGGGAGGGCTTTCACTTGCGAAGGTTCCATTTCTAAAATTCAGAAACTATGGCTAACGACAGGTTAACGGACACGACTGTCGGGACTGACCTTCCAGCTAGGATTCAGCAGGGATTTCACGCTAATAACACTGCTCTCAGGACTCCTCACATTCTAAAGAGTTTTCTTAAATTTGATACTCTGGCTTCATTAGCTAAAGCACGTAAGCCTTTGCTTCCGTCATAAAATGAAAGTAACGTTTGTCTGACACTGCCTCGTTCACGCAATCCAAGAGTGAACTCAAGATTAATATCTTCATCACCAGTGAAATTGAATAGAATGAGAGCTGGCCAATTTACTAGAACATCCCACCAAGTTACATTCGTTATGCCTGGGCTGCCCCCTCGCCCAGCTGGAAAAAGCTCGTGAGAGAGCGTGCCCCCGAGCACAAATGCCGAGCCCCCGCCACCTTGATCTTCATCACAAGGGGGAGTAACATCAGAGGTGCTGACTTATTGGTTGTGTACTGTGAGCCCAGATAAATGGATTATCCCAATGAATGTACACTAACTCACTCCCAACCACATATTTAACCCAACCCTCTGTTTCTGTGGCAATATTACCAATTATAGGAATATCACCACCTGACTCAGACTGCCATGAGCCCTGTGTTTTTGTGGGATCTTGGGCGGTGGCTCCAATCCATCTGTCCAAATGCCATGGCACGGGCCAGCTTTCCCGATTAATGTGAGCATAAAATCTGTGTTATTCTTTAACGTTATTTTAGTACTCCTTCTTGGCATAGGATACCTCCCTAGTCAGATGCTTGAAACAAACCCTTTTCATATCTCACTGCAAAGCAATCAAAATCGGTATCAGTCCTTGACCATCTGCCAGGGGACGTAATGCCTTTCCAATCACTGACCCAAAGGCCCTGAATGGATCATCTGCTTTCATTGCATGACCGAGAGTAGGGGATGTAGTCAGCAGATCACCAACCTCAATAGATGAATACTGAGCATCTACTTTGCAATAAACTTTACCTACCAAGGCTATCGGCATCCTATTGTTTTCCGATTCCTGCTTACCCAAAATAATGCCGGGTTTATAGTTGCCAGCGCCGGAGATAACCCCTGCGACTCTCTTATCGTAGGCTTTCTCGCTTTGCCTTAATGCACCTTTCTGATCAATTACCATAACTGTTCCTGGCTCAACTCCTTCACCACTAGAAACATCAAACTCTTCGGCACAGTCGGCATTCGTAAGGGTAATGTCTCGTTCTACAGAAAGGTTGCCTGTAACGTGAACATTGCCTACGAAAAAGCCCGCGTGTCCTTGAGTTCTTTCCTTCTTAGTAAAAACGGCGGCACCAGTTCCTTCCGGGTTGAGATTGTATGCAGCTATTGCCGCTGTCCCAGGCGACCGAGTTTCAGCGTGAATCCCTTCGGACGTGTCACTCTGCCCTAACACGCCGACGCCAGAGTTACTTTTTCCGACAACGCCGTTGCCACTCCTTTTGTGCTCGCCCCACACACCAGCGCCACCTGTCGTGCTTTCACTATTTCCGTAGACGCCCATCCAGGTTTTGCTCTTGCCAATAACACCACTTCCAACAGCTTCGCCCATGACACCTGCACCACCGGTTGTACTTTCGCTCTTGCCGTAAACGCCCATCCAGGTCTTGCCTTCACCGATTACACCAGTGCCTTTGCTTACACCATAGATGCCTGGCCCAGCTGGGTTATTGGAGTCAGTATTAGGATTATCATTAATACCGACTACACCTCCATGCCAAGGTGCGTGGCTTACTCCACGGACACCCTCAAATTGATTGCTCTCACCCAGAACCCCGGGCACATTTGGGTCCGTAGATTGACCATTTAATGGTGGTGGCATATGTGCTTCCTCCTGTTTATAATTTTTGGTGGTGATCCCACCTTATGATTATGACAGGAGCATGACAAGAAGATTACATTTTTGTCATCTTTATGGAAGCTTACTCAGTTATTAAGGTTTAACTTCTCATTACCCTATCTAAGTTCTTCGGAGAGACGATACTAGTGTATGTCTTTGTCCCTTCATATCCATGTCATCTGACGCTTGGCACCAGTTCAAAAACTTGACAGGAAAATTGTGTACGATAGACTTTCTTCAAATTTTAAGTGAGTAAAAAATTATGAAGTTGCATGTAATCATTGAACAAGATGAGGCTGGTTATTATGTGGCGGAAGTCCCTGCGCTTCCAGGTTGTCTTTCTCAAGGGAAGACTCGTGAAGAAGCCATTGCTAATATCAAGGAGGCGATTGAAGGATGGCTTGAAGTGATGGAATCCAAACAGCAGTTTGACCCAGCCCAGGTTGTTGAAGTCGCTGTATAATGGACAAGAGCTTAAAGCCCTGCTCAGGCGCAGAAGCAGTACGAAAGTTTCAAAAAGCAGGGTGGTCTGCTGTTCGCCAAAAAGGCTCTCATGTAATGTTGACAAAACCCGGCTATCAGTGGACATTATCCGTACCTCAACACAGTGAACTTGGCCCCGGCCTGCTTCGCAAATTGATACGTCAAGCAGGTCTTACAATAGAAGAATTTAATGAACTGTAATTTTTCTTTGTCTGCGCAACTACTGCTCGACGCCCCTCTGTCTTTTCAGATGTCACCCATGTTATCTCTTAAGATGTATTTGGCAAATATGAGAGTTCAAGGAGAGCTAAAATGAAAAAGGAATCAATCAACGGTTCAAAAACCGAGCTTAATAAAAATCCTATTGTTATGAAAACCGAGTTTCCGGAACTCCCCACGCCGAAGAGGGGGAAAGTGAGAGATATTTATGACCTAGGAGACAGGCTTTTAATCGTAGCTACAGACCGCATCTCTGCGTTTGATGTCGTTTTGCCAAACGGAATTCCACAGAAGGGAAGGGTGCTCAATCAGGTTTCAAAGTACTGGTTTAGAAAAACCCGCGATATTATCTCAAACCATCTTATCTCAACAGATGTTGATGACTACCCAGAGGTCCTTCGGAAGTATCACGATATTCTTGAAGGGAGAAGTATGATGGTCAAAAAGGCGCGACCGCTTCCGGTAGAGTGTATAGTGCGTGGATACCTTTCCGGGTCTGGATGGAAAGAGTATCAGAAAAGCCGTTCGGTCTGCGCAATCCCTTTACCACCTGGTCTTGTAGAGTCCTCTAAGCTCGAAGAGCCTATTTTTACGCCCTCAACTAAGGCCGAAAAGGGACAGCATGACGAAAACATCTCATTTGAAAAAACGGTTGAAATACTAGGTAAAGATTTAGCCGAACGTGTAAGAGAAATCAGCATCGCCCTCTACAGCCGAGCAAGAGACATAGCGGAGGAAAAGGGAATAATTATCGCTGATACGAAATTTGAGTTTGGGATTGATGAAAGTGGAAAACTGATACTTATAGACGAGGTTCTCACTCCTGATTCCTCGCGGTTCTGGCCAAAGGATGAGTATGAACCGGGAAGGCCTCAGAGGAGCTTTGACAAACAGTTTGTGAGAGACTATTTGACCTCAATTGGGTGGAATCAAAAGCCTCCCGTACCTTCTCTTCCGCTGGATGTTATAGAGAAAACAACTGAGAAATACGTTGAGGCTCTTAAGAGGCTCACGGAGGATTAGGCTTTCCATGCCAGCGTGTGGTCACTTTAAAAAGGAGATAACATATTGAGATGGGCATAGAGTTAAGACAGGATGAGTACGAATTCAGAAAGGAGATGCTGGAGAGGGCAATTGAGATTGCAAGGAGAGAATGGGCAAATATTGGGCTGTCGCTTGAGCTTTGCGGCAATATCGGAGAGTTTCGTGAGGAGGATTTTATGATAGGGATTATAGGAGAGGACTTGATAATTAAGGAACCAATCATAAGCCCCACAAAATCCGTCTCAGGTTATGCCCCTACATTTTACCCTATGTATCTTATAAAGAACCTTATCTTGATGGATATGAAATTTCCAGATTATGGATACAGGACTGTTGAGGCCCTTTATGTCTTTATTGAACTTGTCATAAAAGCTGTAGAAAGGCTTGGTCTTATTGGAGTTTTCAGCGCGGGATTTGGAAGCGGATACGGATATGTCCGTACTGGATGGATCGGAGAAAAGGGGGGAGCGGAGGAGAGAGAGATTTTCTTTAATATGTTTTTCAAGGGGCGCAGGAACTACAATTGGGATTTTAATTCGACCTGGGTAAAGGAGGGACTAAAACGGATTTTTGACAGATTTATGGCATGGCAAAAAGACCCGAAGCTTTATGAAAAAGAAGTAAGATCAAAGGCCAAGGTTAAACCTATGATGGTTTGACAAATCAAATCCAGATCCCCTTTTCGCTTGCTACAGACCCAACGGGGCGGACTCGTAGTTCTCGACAGCCCTTAGGGGTTGGAAAGATCTTACCCGGATTAAAGAGCCCTTTTGGGTCAAACGTGTCTTTTATTTTCTCCATAGCCTTGAGATCATCCCCACTAAAGAGCCAACTCATATATTTGTTCTTCTCAATTCCAACCCCGTGCTCACCTGTAATTGTTCCTCCAGCCTCTACACAGAGTTTTAATATCTCCCCTCCGGCTTCAATAACCCTTTCTAATTCCCCAGGTTTTCTCGGATCGAAAAGAATCAGCGGATGAAGATTCCCATCCCCTGCGTGTGCGATGTTGGCTATGAGAAGCGATTTCTCCTTTCCAATTTCTATGACTTTTCTCAGCACCTCCGGAAGCCTTGGACGGGGTACAACCCCGTCTTGAGTGTACTGGTTTGGCCTGATCTTTCCAACCGCTCCTGCAACGCTCTTCCTTCCCTTCCAAAGGAGTTGCCTTTCTCCCTCTGTCTTTGCAATTCTCACATCGCGTGCGCGGTTTTTTATACACAGATCTCTTATCAAAGAAAAAGACCTTCGTAGCGTCTCTTCAATCCCTTCAAGCTCAATGAGAAGCACGGCCTCGGCATCCATTGGATAGCCCGCATGTAATGCCTCCTCAACTGCGCGGATTGAGAGCGCATCCATCATCTCAAGGGCGGCGGGGATAATTCCGTTCTCAATAATGTCGGCTACGGTTTGTCCTGCATCATCAATACTATCAAAAATCGCAAGCATAGTCCCTACAGCTTCTGGTCGACGCATGAGCTTCAGGATTATCTTTGTGACTATCCCCAGAGTGCCTTCAGAGCCTACCATTATTCCCACGAGATCGTACAGGGGAGTATCGAGCGTTTTCCCTCCAATCTCTATAATCTCTCCATTTGAAAGAACTACTTCAAGCCCAATAATATGATTTGTCGTAGTGCCATAAGCAATGCAGTGGATGCCGCCTGCGTTCTCTGCGACGTTTCCGCCGAGGGTGCATACCATCTGGCTTGAGGGATCGGGGGCATAAAAGAACCCATATGGCGCAACTGCTTTTGTGAGTTCTAAATTCACTACCCCCGGCTCCACAATGGCCAGGCGGTCTTTTAAATCTATCTCAAGGATCCTATTCATCCTTGTAAGTGAAACCATGATGCCGCCTGAGACAGCAATTGCTCCACCGCTTATTCCAGTTCCTGCACCGCGCGGAACAATCGGTATTCCCTCTTTATTTGCGAGTTTCACTATATCTGAAACCTCAGATGCTTTAGAGGGAAAGACTACAAAATCGGGAATGGCGCTCATTACAAACGCATCCTGTTCATATACAATGACATCCTCTTTGTGGTAGAGGATGTTCTCTTTTCCAACAATCGATTCTAGTTGTTTGATGATTTTAGTTTTATTCATACTTATAATTTTATTGGTAGGGATAAGCTTAAAACCTATCCCTAAATCATATTTCTATCGAGTGTTCTATATTGAATCGCCTCTGAGATGTGATGCGAGCGAACATTATCAGAATTATCCAAGTCTGCTATAGTGCGGGCGACTTTAAGGATTCTATCATAAGCCCTGGCGCTGAGTCCCAGTCTGTCTATAGCGGTCTCAAGGAGCTTTATCCCTGCCTCATCTGGCTTTGAGAATCTCTTTACATACCTTGGGGTCATCTGGGCGTTTGAATGGATCTTTGTACCTTGAAGTCTGGTTTTCTGAATCCATCTTGCGCGGTTTACTCTTTCCCTGATATCAGAAGAACCTTCCCCTACTAATTCGCTTGAGAGTTCCCTGTATTTCACAGTTGGAACCTCTATGTGAATATCAATCCTGTCAAGGAGAGGCCCAGAAACCTTGGCCCTATATTTTTGAATCTGAATTGGAGAGCATGTACACTCCTTATGTGGGTCTCCATAAAACCCGCACGGACAAGGATTCATTGCTGCCACCAACATAAATCTAGACGGATACGTAACTGACGTTGCCGCCCTTGATATTGTCACCTTGCCGTCCTCAAGAGGCTGGCGCATGACCTCAAGTACGTTCTTTCTAAACTCTGGAAGCTCATCGAGAAAGAGAACACCATTATGTGCTAGGCTTACCTCGCCCGGCTTTGGCACCGCACCCCCTCCGATCAGCCCCGCATCGCTTATAGTGTGGTGGGGTGAGCGAAATGGTCTTATTGCTATAAGGGGGGAGTTTGTGGGAAGAAGCCCCGCAACAGAGTATATCTTTGTCGTCTCAAGGGCCTCCTCAAAATTCATATCCGGCAATATAGTTGGTAGTCTTCGGGCAAGCATCGTTTTCCCGGTTCCAGGCGGACCTATCATAAGAACATTATGTCCTCCCGCTGCTGCAACCTCTATGGCACGTTTTACATGCTCCTGTCCTTTTACCTCTTGAAAATCAATCTGGTACTGACGGCTCTGGTTAAACACCTGATCTATGTCAATTTCGGTTGGGCTTATCTCTCGAATCCCTGAGAGGAACTCTACTACTTCAGGCAGGGATTCAACAGCAATGACATCTACCCCGCCTACAACAGCCCCCTCTTCCGCATTTTCCTTTGGAAGTATAATCCCCCGAAGCCCCGAATCCCTTACGGAGATTGTTATAGGAAGCGCACCTCTTATGGCCTTTATCCTTCCGTCGAGAGAGAGTTCTCCAAGGATTATATAATCGCCGAGCTTCTCAGTCTGTATAAGTCCTGTAGCAGAAAGAATCCCTATTGCGATTGGGAGATCGAAAGCAGAGCCCTCTTTTCTTATGTCTGCAGGGGCGAGATTTACAGTGATTTTTTTCTGAGGGAAATCATACCCACAGTTTTTTATTGCCGCCTTCACCCTCTCTTTGCTCTCTTTTACCGCCCCTTCGGGAAGACCAACCGTAGAGAACTGAGGAAATCCAAACGCAATGTCTACTTCAACCTCTACCAGATATGCATCAATTCCGAGAACGGCACCACTTAATACCTTGGAAATCATGGCTGTTTACCTACTTTTTGACATTCTCCGCGATCACCCAATATACCACCAAACTCATTGTCATGAAAGAATGAGCAATATGATTTAGCCTCAGAGAGGATACAAACATAGATAAAAAACCCTACTTTGTGAATATCATACCTCTCCAATTTTTTTCGAGCTTATAAAAGACGCTTGCCATCATTGCAGATTTGTGATTTAATCAACAAAAAATAAAAAGGAGAAGAACAAAAGACATGGATGAAACCTTGGCTATATCTGATGAGGAGGTAGATTACTGGGGAGACCAGTATCTCAAATGGCAGCAGTCAATACCTGAAGACCTCCTAAATCGCCTTTCCGAGTTTGAGAGGCAGCAGTATCTCTGGGCGCATAACCTTACGTTTTCTGAATTTATAGGTCTATGCCTCGGATACATGCGCAACTCAGCCTCTCCTATCAACAGGGTTAAATAGGCCTTGTGACCAAATTTAGAACCCGCTGAGCGCGTTATAATGAGAAATTGGAATAAAAAAATTCTAGGTGTGTTTTAATGATAGGAATATAGCCTTAATTCATCATGTATAATAAGTTATTATGGACACAAAAAGAATTAAATCTATAATTGAAAGTGCAATACCTGGCTCTATTGTAGATGTAGAGGGTGATGGCACCCATTTTCAGGCTGTTATTGTCTCCTCTGAGTTTGTGGGGAAAGGGCTTCTTGAGCAACATCAAATGGTCTATAAGGCTCTTGCAGGAGTCATGAATGATATTCATGCGCTATCTCTGAAGACTTATACACCTGAGCAGTGGCAAATGAAACAAAAAGAGAACTGACACATCTTTTTGCCCGATTGCATTTTAATCTCTCAAATTATAATATTAGAATTAAATCTGTAAGGAGTGAAAAATGGCAGAAGATATAATGAAAAAAATACAGTCTCAGATAGACGGGAATAAGATTCTCATATATATGAAGGGAACACGGACTATGCCTCAGTGTGGTTTTTCTGCTAGAACAGTAAGGCTTTTTGAGTCCTATGGGGTTCCTTTTGAAACTGTAGATGTACTGGCCGACCCTGAACTAAGGGAGGCTCTAAAGAGATTCTCTAACTGGCCTACCTTTCCACAGGTATATATAAATGGCAAACTAATAGGTGGGTGCGACATCTGTCTTGAAATGCATCAGCGTGGGGAGCTGGAGCCATTGGTCAGAGAGGCCATTAAAGAATAGCTCTCAAATTGAATGTGGAGCTATTATTGTGGTAGCACTGACACTATGCGGTCCTACATTCTTTAGATGTCAATCTTACTGCCGGAGAAAAAAGAATCTTTTTAGCTCCTTAAGAAACGAGAAGGAATTTTGAGAATGGGTATTCCCTCCCTTGATTCCCGATTTAGTCAGCGATACCCCATATCCTGCTATGTC
Organism: uncultured Spirochaetia bacterium; assembly: GCA_964389705.1. GTDB lineage: Bacteria > Desulfobacterota_D > UBA1144 > Nemesobacterales > CSP1-2 > PSLL01. Next base: position 19,447 of record CAYMEO010000018.1, on the reverse strand, counting down.
ATCCCGAATCCTTATAGAAGCCAAATAAAGCCCATTTTGCTGTATTTTTCTTTTAGCCTCGGATAAACCCCGTGCGTTTATCAAGCCCGCCTTCTTTTTACCTGACGAATCAAATGCTACAAACTCAAATGTCTTCATGCTTTATTATATTTTAGCAATATTTATGCCATAAGTTGGTTCTTGTCTAATCTGCTGATAATATTTACAAAATACCTATGTAGGAAGGCACTCATTTGGATAATCGGCCATTGATTGACTTGGGAGAGAAAATCAACCGACAAAATTTGTCTAAAGTATAACTATAGGTGAGATAGATTTAAAACCCGTCTGGATTGCTCATTTTTATACTGTAAAATAGAATTGTATATAATCAGTTTTTATGGAAGGCACGCTTCCTCTTTTTAAATCTTATCCCCGGATTGAGAAATATATTCCCCGGGTTATGCTCGGCAATTATCCAAGTCCGGTAAAGAGGCTCTCAGGCCTTGAAAGAGCGCTCGGATCTGGCGAAGTCTGGATAAAAAGAGACGATCTTTTGTCTGGTATATATGGAGGGAATAAAGTAAGAAAGCTTGAGTTTATTCTAGGCGATGCCATAATTAGAGGAGCAAAGACATTAATCACAGTTGGAGGGCTTGGCTCAAACCATGCCCTTGCTTTAGCTGCGCATTCAAGGGATCTTGGTTTCAAATCTGTACTCGTTCTTTTTAATCAGCCGAACTCATATCAGGTTAGAAAGAATCTCATTCTCGACTTCTATTTCGGTGCAGAGATGCACTATGCCGATTCCTATCTGAAGGTTCCTCTAATAGTCGTAAGAGAATTTCTTAAATATCTTCTATCTGGCAATAGGCCCCTTTACATTCCTGCAGGCGGGACGACACCTATTAGCACACTGGGATACGTAAACGCCGCTTTTGAACTCAAGGAACAGATAGAAGGAGGAGAGATGCCCAAGCCGGATTATATCTTTGTCCCAGCCGGAACCGGAGGGACAATGGCGGGTCTGATTCTTGGCGGAGTCCTCTTGGGGCTAGATATGAAAATTATAGGGGTAAATGTTTCAACGAAACTCATTATAAACCGATTCATGGTCTCTAGGCTTGTGAATAAGACATTTAACTTAATTAAGAGATATTCCCCAAACATGACTCAGTCGCTATCGAAGCCAGACATAATTTTACTCGATGGCTATATTGAAAAGGGCTATGGCCACGCAACACAAAAGGCAAAAGAAGCTGTAAGGATTGCGGCATTAGAGGAAGGGCTTTGTATTGAAGAAACATACACGGGAAAGGCATTTGCGGCCTTTCTCGATTTCATAAAGAATCGGCCTAAAGGAGTTTTTCTTTTTTGGCATACGTTTAACTCTGTAGATTTTAGTGAGACTATAGAGAGAATTGACTACTGGTCTCTTCCGAAGGAATTTTATAATATCTTTACCTGTCCTCTTGATTATTGAATTACGGTTTTCTACTTTATCCGAATTCGAGACCAGATTTTTTTCGTCATCCATTTTCTATCTCCGAATTTGTGTGGCAATAATATCAAGTATCTATTTTCTCGTTAACTTATGACGACGAGCAAACTGAACCAATACAGAACTCTCCGGGGAAAAAGGTACCCTCTAATCTCCTGCATTCTGTACTCGTTGTATTACTACAAGTGTTATCAAATTTGCAACATCCAGTAGTCGGCGGGGTTGGTGATGGAATGACTGTAGTTACTTGTGTAGCTGTATTGTTGTTCAGATTGGGATCTGTCTCATTTCCTGTCACATCGGCGGTATTGCCGATTGTCCCATCTCTTATGGTCTTCACCACAATCGTTATCGTGGCACTCGCCCCGTTGGCTAGATTACCCACATTACATGTCACTACACCTGGGCCGCTACAGGTACCCTGGGTAGCAGATGAAGACAAGAGCGTCACACCAACAGGCAATGTATCTGTAACAACCACTCCGGTCGCAGGACTAGGCCCATTATTTCTAACCGTAAGGATGTATGTCAAGTTGTTTCCTATCACTACAGGATCAGGTCTGTCAGATTTTGTGATTGATAAATCGGCACCGCCTTCCGGCGGGGGAGTTGTTGGAACTACACACTGATGATTGACACAAACACGGCTGGTGTTGATAGGGTCACACATCTGTCCATTGCAATCTGGATCGGCACAGTCTATGAGTCCATCTCCATCGTCATCTATCCCATTGTTACATATCTCAACTACAGGAATGAGTGTAATCGTCACCGTGTTTTCTCCGGGGAAGATATTTACTCCCTCAGCCGTCCCCCTAAAGATCAGCTGTCCATTTGCATCAAAGGCCAGAAGCCTAAAAGTCCTATTGTCTCCTACGGGAACGAATATCCTAATCTGTCCTGGGAAATTGAATGTATCCTCTATTGTGGAGAAATCGCTACCCTCTACAATAATAGTTATGGTTTTAATGTCTCCGGTCGTGGGCTGTATAGATGCCTCGGTTGTGGATATCTTAGATGGAACTTGGATAGAGAGTTTTGTAGAGTTGTTTATATTGTCCCCGCCGTTGTTTCCTCCACAGTATATGGATGCAAAGAGGGGAATCATGAAAAGAACGCTGAGTCTCGATAATCCCTTTCCCATTATCCTGACCTCTTTTTTATCGTGGCACCACTATAACATCTACCGGGGCTTCATCCTTCTGATTAACCCCGGGAAGTAGATTGGCAGGCTGTTCTAGGGGTGCAAATGCTCCGAGTTCTGATAAGATGCCTATATGAGGAGGCTTCTTTCCAGGATAGTCCTCTTTATATAGAGAGTCCCTCGAGGGCGTCTCCTCATTAACCTGAGTCTCTTGTTGTAATTTATTCTTCAATTCATCCGGAATAGGCGCTGGATTTAGCGGGTTTCCATCGGGCCCGATTATTGTAAATTCTCCGGGCTCTAGCCTTATCTCCTTTGCCCCAGGAACAGTACCCCTTACGTAAACCTCTCTCTCAAGGGCAAAGAAAATGCCTCTGTCTGCATCTATAAAAAGTATTGTTCCCTTTACACCGGCTATACCCTTAGGAGTGACAAACTCAACATCGGACTCACCTTCGAATCTCTGAATGACTGCCTTGATTTTTCCTGTAAGTATGTTTGAGACGGACCTTCTTCTTGACGGATTATATACAAACTCTGTGATTTCAAATTTTGTGTTTGCCCCCAGAGAGATCAGTGTATCATCATTAAATAGGATCTTTGCCCCTGAGTTCTCTCCAGTTTGGAACCTGTCACCTAAAAATACCTTAGTTCCCTGATCTACCTGCTCACTTACTCCCCCGCTTATTACAGTAACCTGACCCTTAACTGCGGTTACAATCCCTATGGGTTCTGGCTTTTGCTGTGCATATGCGCTAGTAATCCATAATACCGATATTAAGGCGAGTATATAAACCTCTGCTAGCGAGGTTACAGAAGGAAGAGGTTTTTTAAATAAACTCCCTGTGAACCCTTTGACCCCTCTGAGGACAGGCTCTATGTCTAATTTCTTCTCTACCATGTCCTTCTCCTTCTAGAACCTTGCACTGAGCGTGGCTGAAAATATGCTTCTTGAGTATTTAAAAGGCTCAGGTCCGGGAAAATCGCTGCTTGATAGGTTGGTTATGTGTTGATAGCCGAGGTCTAAAAAAAGCAGTTTATAGAGTCTTTTTGAAACCACAACCCTTATATTGATCTGATTATCTACCCTGTTAAATGGGTCGTGATAATAGTCTTGTCTAAAGTAGTAGAAGTTTATCAGAGATGTAAATCCAAATGGGAGAAGGGCAATGGCGTCTAAGAAAACCTCCGGGGCAATGTAATCAAAGTTGCGCCTGCCGCTAATGTCTCTTGCGCTGTTTATAGCGATATTAAATCCTGGCCTGAGACTCAGCCTTCCATTATAGAGATTAAAGAGCTGGGCTATAGTGAAGTTGTTATTTGCGGCGTCCCTTTCGGGAAAATCCTTAAAGTTGTCATACCTAAACTCATAAGAGAACTCGGTGCTTGTATAGTTTGTTATCTCCACGGATAATGCGGGGATAACCGAATGGGACTGAGAGAAAAGATCATGGGCAGGTGACCCGTTTATAAGAACTAGGTCATAAATGTAGTTCAGTGATAAATCCAGGGGCACCCCACTTAGAGATGTCTTTTTCTTACCATAAAGGTTAATCCTGTGGTTTTGGATGTTAAAGGTATCTAAATCTCTATGGAAGGAAAGGTAGGCTGTATAATCCCCTCCTATTATGAGGTCAGGTTTAAGAATGGGTTTATATCCCAGATTTAGAAAAAAAATCCCGCGCACGTCTTTTTGATTTGTAATCTCTACCTCATCTGGCTCGAGCACAACGTTGGTATCGTACTGCACGCCTGAGCTGACTGTACCGTAGTACCTTTTGCCGAGCCTCGAGATTGCATCTAGGTATTCCTGAGCTGCCACACCTGTATCTGCCCTTGCACCCAGCCTTCGTGCCAATTCAAAGTCAACCTTTGCCTCACTATAATCGGCAAGTCTGTATCGGCTAAGTCCAGCGTAGAAGTGCGACTGGAGAGTAAGGTCGGGGTCGAGTGTGGACGCTTTGTCGAAGGCGCTAATCGCCTCTTTATAATTCTTGAGCCTGAATTGAGTGTATCCCAGGTTGTAGTAGGCAATGCCGCTCTTGGGGTTTTCGCTGATTGCCTCTTTAAATTCACTGAGTGCCTGATTGAGGTTTCCTGTTGCCAAATAGGCGATTCCGAGATCGAGGTGTATTCCCTTTGTATTTGGATTGAGTCTTTTCGTCTTTTCCAGGTATTTTATAGATTCTCCATACCTGTTTAATCTCAAGAGACAGAGCCCGAGCAGGTGGTTAGCAGTCACGCTCTGTGGATTTTCCACCAGTGCATCTTCAAGGGGTTTTATTGCTCCCTCGTAGTCCTTTTTAAGGTACGCAGCAAGGCCTTTATTGAGTTTAAATTCAAATTGAGCCAGGGCGGCGTGGGAAATAGCATATACTAGCAAAAAAATCAGAGAAAACCACCTATAGCCGCCCAATCCTCACTATCCTCCTTTAAGAAACCGAAATTAAACCGATATAAAGCGTTTTCTTCTGACACTGACTCTACTTGATTTTATCTATAATTGTCAAGTAGCCTCTGAATATTATCTTAGGTTGTAGTTTATCCTGAGCCTGTCGAAGGAGGCGTTGCTTTAGTTACTTTTCCTTAGCGATGTAAATGCCGTCCCAATTAGGTGGCGGTGGTTGGGATATATACTCTAAACAGCGTTCATAGTAGAGGGCCGAGGGTTTATCCTCAGGAAACATCTTTAGAATCTCGGCGAACTTTTTCATAGCCTCGTAGAAATCCTGGGATTGGTAGAGATTCCTGGCCTCAGTAAAAAGACTGACAAGCGACTCCTTTTGTTCCTTGTCAGATGTGCCGATAAGCTCAAATATAGAGACGGGTTTTTCCTTTCCCTTTACCTGAACTAGGTCAAGCTCCCTTACGAGGAATTGAGAGGAGTCAATCTCATCAAGGGTGGATTTGCTGATAATAATCTGCGTGCCGTAGAGCTTGTTTAGACCCTCAAGACGCGAGGCCAGGTTAACTGTGTCGCCTATTGCCGTGTAGTCGAACCTCATATTGGCTCCCATGTTTCCCACAATGGCCTCTCCTGTATTTATCCCCACGCCGATGGAGATATTGGGCCATTCCTTCTCTTTCCATTTTAGATGGAGTTTTTCTAGCTCTTCTATCATCCGTAGGGCAGTCCGGCAGGCGCGCATTGGATGGTCGGGAACATCAAGCGGGGCACCAAAGATTGCCATTATGGCATCCCCAATGTATTTATCGAGTGTCCCTTGCTCATTCATAACGATTTGGGTCATAGGGCTTAGATACTCATTAAGAAGGGAGACAAGTAGATCGGGAGGCATCGTTTCAGAGAGGGAAGTAAAGCCACGAATGTCCGAGAAAAGCACCGTGATCTTTCTCTTTTCGCCGCCCAGCTTGAGTTTATCCGGGTCTTGAAGGATTTGTGCGACGAGCTCTGCAGAGACGTAACTGCTGAATGCCTTACGTAGGTATCGGCTCCTTCTCTCTACAATGAGATTGCGATACCCTTCATAGAGAACATATGTGAGTCCTAGGGATAATGTGGGATAAAGAGCGCTGAGGAGGAGATTTAATCTTGTGAAAAGCATATAATTTCCAAATAGATGGATGAATAGAAGGGCTAAAAAGATACTGGTTGCAATAAGTGTTTTTCCAACGCGCATAATTAGGAGAACGAGGACTATTGGCAATACCAGGAGCAGAATAATATCTAGTGCCTCAGTCAGATCATTTTTGATAAGGAATCGCCCATCGAGTATGTTCTCTGCTACTGTAGCGTGTATTTCAACGCCTGGAAATGTAGGGTCAAAGGGTGTAGACCTCAGGTCAGAGATCCCTATCTCGGTAGTGCCGACAAATACCAGTTTATCCTTTAGGGCATTGGGTGGAATCTCTCCTGAGAGCACATCTACAGCTGAGTATGTCGAAAACATTCCGCTGGGGCCATAGTAGTTGATGAGGAACTCTCCCCTTTCGTCTGTGGGTATCATTGTCTGTCCGATATAGAGACTATCTACGCCATAAGAGGCCACTTTAAGCAGGATTTCTTCTTCAAGGAAATGCCTCAGGCTCTCAATGTCTAGTGATGGGTAGATCTCACCTTTATATGCCATAATGAGTTGGGCGCGGCGAAAGACCCCGTCTGTATCGGCATTAGGGAAGTTAAAAAAACCAAATCCTTGAGCATAGGCTCCAATTTGAGGGATGTTTGTTTCTACGAAAGGAAACTCTCCTAGAAGATGTGGCTCAGGCCTTCCAAGAAAATTTATGAGTTTAATATTTGAGCGGCTAAGCTGATTGAGTGATTCAGAAGAAGGCCCCTGTGTGGCACTCTCTCGAAAGAAGTAACCTAATATAACGTTTCTGCCTTTTTCCAGGGCTGTACCAAAGGCTCTATCGGCATCATCAGACTCTGGCTCTGAAAATGTCATATCAAATGCTACTACCTTGGGTCTATAATCGGCGAGCTTCTCTATCAACTCGGCAAGGTGGCGGCGTGACCAGGGCCATCTTCCCAATTGATTAATACTCCTCTCATCAATAGCTACAATGGCTACACTGGGACCCGGCTTTACATCTCCCCGCAGCTTAAAACGGAAGTCGCTGTATCTGAGGTCAACCTCTTTTAGAAGAGTAGGTGACCATCTGTAGAGAAATAGGGTAAGTAGTGCCGAAAAAAGGCTAATACTAATAGATACAATAAGAAGGGTTTTATCACCCTTTTTCTTCATCTTCGTTAATTGATATTATAGATTTATCTCCATCCCATCTTCGAGTGCCTTAATGGGTAATTTATCTGATAAGCTCTTCAGTTCTGTAATGACCTCTTCTCTATAGAGTGGCTTTATATGTGATATGTAGATCTCTATATCCCTGCGTTTTAGCTTTTTCAGTTCTTCGGCCACTAGGTGTGGGGTGAGGTGTCCCGATATTCTGGCCATCTCTTCCATATAACTGGGGAAAGAGGCCTCTATAATTATGGCGCGCAGCTTCTTTTTAGACCGAACCTTCTCCCAGAAGACCTCTGTAGTGTGGGTGTCTCCGGTAAAAGCAAATGCGGTTTCGCCGTCGTCTATTATGTAGCCTACAGTGGGTACCACATGGTTTACGGGAATCGGCAATACGTTATATGAACCTACCTTTATGCTCTTGAGTGGTTTAAGAATTTTATATGAGAACTTGGCTTCTTGTGTGTTTGGAATCTGGAGAACATCCGGCCATATACGCCAGTTGAATATATGAGATGAAATGTCTTTTATAGCGTCTTCTATGCCGCAGAGAATAACGGGTCCTTTGCGCAAATCAAAAGCCGCACTTGCTATAAAGGGGAGGTCTCCCACATGGTCGAGATGTGCGTGTGTAATGAGAATATGATCTATCTCAGCGCTTTTTCTAAGGCCGAGAACCTCGGTAGCGGTACCGGCATCAAGCAGAAGGTTCTCATCAACCAGAAAGCCCGTGGGCCTTGAGTTTTTCCCCCTGCTGCCGCCGCAACCGAGAATAGAGATTTTCATATTAAATCGTCTTATGCTACCAGCAAAGCGGAGTATTAGCAAGGGTAAAAAGGAGAGGTAAGTAGAAGGGTATATTATGCCGAGCAGAACCGAGGAACCCATTCTCGGAATAGGGAATAGCAATGGGGATTTTTATTAAAAGAGGGTCGAATTTAAATCTGTTTACCGGGATGCCTACTTCTCTTCGATTACTTTGCGAAGTATATCACTTAGCTCTTCTATGGTATAGGGCTTAGAGAGAACTCCTCTAAAACCATATCCCATGAATTCTGACATAACTGAATCGTTTGAATAGCCACTCGATACTATGGCTTTAACCTCGGGGTCAATACTGATCAGCTTCTCTATCGCTTCTTTACCTCCCATTCCACCCGGGACAGTTAAATCCATTATAACCGCATCAAATCGTTTATTTGCCTCTTTAGCTCTTATATATAGCTTTATTGCCTCTGCCCCATCTGATGCATACTCGACATCATATCCTATACGCTCGAGGGCGCGCCCCGCGGACCTTCTGATTATAGCTTCATCGTCCATGATGAGCACCCTTCCCTTTCCATCCGGTGTTTTCTTCTGTTCTATTCCTCTCTCCTCTATTCTCTTTTGTGATGCCGGTATATATATGTAGAATTTGGTGCCTTTCCCAAGTTCTGATTCTACATCTATGAATCCATCATGGTTCTTTATTATTGAGTACGCAACTGCAAGCCCTAGTCCGCTGCCTTTTTGCTTTGTTGTAAAGTATGGGTCGAATATCCTTGCAATATACTCCTGAGGTATCCCAATTCCCTCATCCTCTACGGTTATCCTTACATACCTTCCCTCTTTGAGTATTGGGTCTTCTCCTCTATAATCAATATTGCGCGCCATTACGTTTATTATCCCGCCTTGGGGCATTGCCTGGTCTGCATTGATTAGAAGGTTGGTTATGGCCTGGCTTATCTGACCCTGATCTACCTCTGCATCCCATAGTCCTTCTTCTATACTGACATTGCATTTCACATTAGAACCGCTGAGGGCAAAAGAGACTGACTCCCTTATTATCTGTTCAATGGATGTCAGCTTCTTTACTGGTGCCCCTCCTCTTGAGAATGTAAGTAGTTGTTGTGTGAGCCTTTTTGCCTGTATACACGCCTTCTCCGCTTCTGTGAGGTTCTCATGAACATCGGCACTTATATGTGAATCCGCCTTTACAGAGGAAATTGCGGTCATAATCCCAGTGAGCAGATTGTTAAAGTCATGGGCAATACCTCCTGCCAAGATTCCTAATGACTCCAGTTTGCTAAACTTCAGTCTGTCCTCCTCTATTCTTTTTCGCTCTGTAATGTCGCTAAATGTGACGACTGCCCCTACTACTTTACCTCCTTCCCGAATTGGTGTGCTGATGTATTCGACTGGAAAACCCTCTCCGTCCTTTCTCCAAAATACCTCATTATCTATATGATAGGTACTCCCGTTCCTAAGTGACTTATAAATCGGGCACTCCTCCGGTTGATAATGGGTTCCATCTGGCTTTGAGTGGTGAAAAATATCATGCATCGACTTACCAATAATTTCTCTGGCTTCCCATCCGATCACTTTAGCTCCATAGGGGTTAATGAATGTTATGTTTCCTTCTATGTCTAATCCGCATATACCCTCACCCGCTGAGTTTAATATCAATTCCATTTGATGGCTTATCCGTTCAAGCCTCTCCTCGGCCCTTTTACGCTCGGTAATTTCGGACTGGAGTGCTTCATTGGCTTTTATCAGTTCTGCGTACCGTTCCCGAACCCTTGTTTCTAGGTCATCTTTAGCCCTTTGCAAAGCCTCCTGTGTTTTTATATGCTCAGTAATATCTATTGCAACCCCTCCAACCATAGATATATCTCTATTGTGATCAAATATTGGGAACTTGCTCACAATTGAATGACGGATTTCATCATCATGAATAAGGGTCTCAACCGTCTGTATACTCTCCCCTTTCATTATGACAATCCTGTCGTTTTCTTTAGACTGTTTGGCCGTATCTGTGGGAAAGATTTCCTCATCCATCTTGCCTATTAGGTCGCTGAGTTTTCTGTGGAAAATCTCCTCGCCAAATCTGTTTACATAGACATAGCGTCCCTGTGCGTCCTTTATCCATGCCGCGGCAGGGAGGTTCTGCATAAACGATGAGAATAGTTCTTCTGCCCTCTGGGCGCTCCTATATAGACGCGCATTGTCAATTGCAGTAGCGGCGCGACGGGCGAGGTCCTCTGCAAAGGTAAGATCATCCGAATTATACCGGCGGCCCGATTCTGCCATTGCAAAGGTAAGTACACCTAGCGTCTGCCCACGGGATATAAGGGGCACGCACATGGCAGATTTGAGACCAATGTCACGGAGGATTTGGAGATGCTCAGAGTCGCGGGCAACCTCTACTAGAAGAGCGTCGGGGATTTCGGTGTATAACTCCGGCTTGGAGGTGCGCAGTACATTCGGCATACCATAAATAGCATTCATAGAGGTTGGATATCGGCGCTCGATCTCATAGGCCAAATCTACCTTAGCTAGGTCTCCATGGGCCACTGCGAGACGCTTGAGAGCCCCTTTCTCATCAATTATGTCAACCGCACACCAGTCTGCCATTTCAGGCACCACAAGACTCACTACATTCTTGAGTGTGGTTTCATAGTCGAGTGAGACTGAAAGTCTGACACTTGCCTCTGCAAGAAAGGCAAGATACCTCTGTACCACGGAGAGCTCTTTCTCTGTCTGCTTGCGCTTCTCAATTTCTGCTTTTAATTCTTCATTTATTTTTTCAAGCTTAACAGTGCGTTCTTGAACCAGGGCTTCTAACTCGTCGTGTGCCTTTCTCAGCGCCTCTATATGATGAGTGTTATTGATTGCTATCTCTATCTGCTGAACCAAAGTTCCCAACAGGTTTATCTCTTCTTTATTGAATGCATTTTTACTAAAGGAGTTTATATTTATACATCCTATTGTCTTGCCTTCGGAATGAATAGGCATAGACAAATAACTCTTTATTCCTAACTCCCTTCCAGCTAGGCCTATAAATTCATCTTTGTCCACATCTGCACAGTACCTGGGTTTCCCCTCTATAATTGTCTTCCATGTAAGTCCCTTAGGATGGGGGATTCTTCCTGCTCTCTCAATAAACCAATCGGGGTATCCTCTATATGCCTTTAGAACTGCCTCTTTCCCTTCGACCATGTAAATCGCAATATGTTTAACCTTAGGTATGTTCTTGATTATGACCTGAGCGGCGTTTTCCAAGACCTCCTGAAGATTGATTGACTGATGAACGCTCTGAATTACGGCGCCGATAATTGCGTCATAATCCTTTGCCTTTTTCATTAATACATCCCCTCGATGACAAGTCCTAGCCAAATCTTTATTATATCTAAGTATTTGAAACGGTTACAACAGAGGCTTTTTGACTACTTTCTTGTATGAGTTAGGTGATGTGCAATTATTGTGTGGCGACTCATTTCTCTATTGTATGCCATGCGCGAATGACCTCAGCCACAGTCCATGCTTGGGCAATGCAACCTCTGGGTGTCATAGGTGCATCGCCATCATAGATTTCACTTAGGGTTCCGACTCCGCGCGCAATCATCTGATTTGACATAGGCTTTAGGATCTCTCGCGCCCGCGCGGGATCGTTGTATACGCGTAGATGCGCAATGACAAACGGGCCTATAAGCCATCCCCATACTGTTCCCTGATGGTATGCACTGTCTCGTTGAAACTGATCACCTATGTAATGCCCCTTGTAATGTGGATGGTTGGGGTCAAGGCTACGAAGGCCATAGGATGTAAGAAGAGATCGTGCGCAAGTCTCCACTACAGCCCTTTGCTGATCCGGTGTAATTGGACTCTGGGGCAAGGACACAGCAAATATCTGGTTTGGTCTTAGTGTTGGATCATCTCCATCTGGCCCGTCTATAACGTCGTAGCAATATCCCGCCTTATCATTCCAGAACTGCCCGAATCCCAAGAGGGCAATCTCAGCCATCATATCGTACTTTTTATATGGCTTTCCTATCAGCCGGGCGAAGTTCGCCATTGTTCTGAGGGCATTGTACCAAAGGGCATTTACCTCCACTGGCTTGCCGATGCGGGGTGTAACCACCAGGTCACCGATTTTAATGTCCATCCATGTGAGCTGCACCCCTTTTTCTCCGGCGTATAGCAGTCCGTCATTTGGGTCTACATGGATGTTGTATCTTGTTCCACGGCAGTGCCAGTCAATGATTTCCACAAGTATTGGAAATAGTTCACTTACCAGATCATTGTCTCCCGTTGTGTCGTGGTATATGCGGATTGCTTCAAAATACCAGAGCGTTGCATCTACCGTATTGTATTCGGGCATCTCTCCAACATCTGGAAATCGGTTGGGCAACATCCCCTGATCTACGTATCGGGCGTATGTGCGGAGTATGGAGCGTGCCGCCTCTGGTTGGCCTGTAGAGATTGTGAGACCCGGCAGGCTGACCATTGTATCGCGTCCCCAATCTGCAAACCAGTGATAACCCGCGATTATGCTCTTGCCATCTGGCTCATCGGGCAGCGGGCGGCTCACGATAAACTGATCGGCAGCAAGGACAAGGTGATTTATCCATTCCGGGATTTCATTCATATCCTTTGGTCTTCGGGCCTTCCAGGTTTCAATTAATTTTTGCTCGTGACTACGTCTGAGTTCCAATTGTGCCTTACCATCTAAATCCGGATATGCTTCAGTGGTTGCGGCAAATGTGAGAGATTCTCCGGGGTTGAGTGTAATTCTGAATGTGGCCGCATGCAGATGATCTGTGCGGTCATTCAGTCCTCTATATCTTTCTTGAGCCAGGTCAAACCCGAAATACCAATCATGCGCAGGCGCGGCCTCGGCTCTGTCTGTTAAAAGGTAAAAGGGAGAAGCACCTGAGAAAGCCGTCACACAGAAGCCGTTTTGGACCGGGTCAATTCTCATCTGCCATTCCCTACCGTGTGTTGTACTATGATAATCGCAGTAGTTGACGAGTGCTTTAATCATCAATTTAATGGGCATTGTTGCGCGACGTAGTGTGTAGTGAATATAGGTCGTATTGGCACCGGGCTTCATCCACACCCGTTTTTCGAGAATTGCATCCGCGCATGCAAATCTCCATACAGGCGTTGTTCCTTCAAGGCAGAAACCCTCAATATGCCTGTAACCATGTGGGTCTACTGTTCCATCTGCCCATCGGTTTGTGTGGAGCGGATATAGGTTTTCATCGTACACGGCAGTCTCATCTAATTTGGCAAGAAGCAGGGTTCGCCCGAGAGGCGGCTTGAGGGCTGCAACGAGTAATCCGTGATAGCGGCGTGTCAGCAGTCCCGCTATAGTACCGGATGCATAACCGCCAATGCCATTGGTTACAAGCCACTCCCGAGCCTCGGCTAGACTCAGTTCACAACAAATTTCACGTCCGAATTCAATGGTCATGTCTAGGTAGGAATTTATCCCCATTCCAAATATGTGATTGTTCTAATATAATTTAGACGATGGGATTTTAAAAAGGGTTGCGTTATCAAAAGCGATTCTCGATAGGAAACTTTTTTATTAACTGTGTATTCTGTATTAGAGGAGAAACACATGTCTAAAATCGGCCTTGTAATTCCGTATTGGGGCGATGTCAATAGATCTGAACTCATCGAGGTATCAAGGCTCGCAGAAGAACTCGGATTTCATTCTATCTGGGTTCCAGAGATGTGGGGGAGAGAAGCTTTTTCTCTTCTTGCATTCATTGCCATTCATACAAAGAGAATCAATCTCGGTACAGGGATTGTCTCTGTGTTTAGCCGAACCCCTGCCGCGATTGCTCAGGCCATTGCAACGCTCGATGAGATCTCAGAGGGACGTATGATCCTTGGACTTGGCACAAGCGGGCCTGTTGTGATTGAAGACTGGCACGGGATAAGGTTTGAAAAACCGCTTCGGCGAACAAGGGAATATATCGAAATCATAAGAATGATACTTAATGGGGATAGAGTGAATTATATTGGAGAGATATTTAAACTCAAAAATTTCCGTCTTCAGTTTACTCCTCCACGAAAAAACATCCCGATCTACATTGCTTCGATTGGACCAAAGAACATCCATCTTACTGGAGAGTTGGCAGATGGGTGGATTCCGTTTTTGATTCCAAGGGGTTACATTCAAGATGCCAAAAAAGAACTCACGGCCGGGGCAAGGGCCGCGGGAAGGGATGTAGGTCGAATTAAAGTGTGCCCTTATATTCCCGCATGTGTTTCCAGGGATGTTGATTTATCAAAAAGGGCTATTCAAGAGCATATAGCCTACTATGTGGGTGGGATGGGAACGTTTTACCATAGTGTGATAAGCAGATACGGGTTTAGAGAAGAGGCAGATCGTATTTTGGAGGCATGGAAAAAGGGGAGCAAAGCCCAGGCAATTCAATCTGTAAGCGATACTATGATAGATTCAGTTGCGATTTTTGGAACGGCACAAGAGGGGAGAAGAAGACTCGAAGAATTTAGACGGGCGGGCGCAGATTTGCCGATTATTATATTCCCGCCCAAGGCCTCACGCGAGATGGTAAAAGAGACAATTGTGGAACTTGCACCAGAAAGGTAATGAAAGTCACAGGTTACCGATTTGAAGTCAGTTTTTATCGCCTTCATTTGCAAGCCAGCACATGAACTCGCCGTAAGAGCTAAATGAATAGTTATTCCTGCCTGATGCCGATATAACCTTAATCTTTACTATCTCTCTTTCAAGCTCTTCAAAAACAGCCTGTGGCTTTAGGCCCTTAAACTCCGAGCTCCCCCAGGCCCTGAAAATATCCTCTTTCCCTCTCACATTTAGCTGCCTATTCGAGAAGAGGGCAATGTAGTCGCTTTTATTTTTAAAGTGAAAGAGTGCCTTTCCCTTAGGGGACTTTCTTGCAAGAAGCCTTGCAATATACTCTGGGCTATACCTGTTTTCTCTCTTTTCCTCTACCCCCTTTTTATATCTATAGAGTTGATTGATAAATTGGACTATCATTCTATAAAATCCTTGAGCAGTGTTCCTACTTCAAGCTGTTTGAGCTTTCTAAGGGCACGCTTTTCAATCTGTCTTATACGCTCTCTTGTAAGCCCGTATCTATTTCCAATCTCATCAAGTGTGTATGAACTGTTGTATCCAATACCGAATCTCATCTTCAGTATCTCTTCTTCCCTGTCAGATAGGCTCGATAGGGCTTCTTCAATCTTTTCATTCATAGTGACCTTTTCAATAATTAGGTCTGTAGAGGGTCTTCTGTCAGGTATTAGATCGAGGAGCGTATTTTTCTCGTCGTCTGAATTAGGGCCTGAGGCATCAAGGTAGACCATGCTTGGGGTTGCATTCATTACCTTTTTTACCTTCTGAACACTAAGCCCGGATTCCTGGGCAATCTCATCTATTTCCGGTTTTCTACCCCTCTTATTCTGAAGCATAGCGGTTGTCTTATAGGCCCTATTTGCCTGTTCAAGCACACGAACCGGCACCCTGATAATCCTGGTCTGGTCAAAGAGGGCACGGGATATACGCTGTATTATCCACCAGGAGGCATAGGTTGAAAATCTATAGCCCTTTGAGTGATCAAACTTCTCTACTGCCTTCATAAGACCGATATTCCCCTCTTGAATGAGATCGGCAAATGGGAGTCCCCGTCCCATATGCTTTTTGGCTATGCTTATAACGAGCCTTAAGTTGGATTTTACAAACCTCTCTTTGAGTGTTCTCAATTGCTTTAAATAAACCCTCAGAAGGGCAGAGAGTTTCTGCACCCTCTCTTCTGATGAAACATCGGCACTCGAGATTTTGGCCTCTCTAATGTGGTTTTTTCTTCTTGGGTACTTACAAGGGTGATGTGAGGAATGTAGACCATTTGAGTATTGCCGCATGGCTTTATTGAGCAGGGTTTTTATTTCTTTGATCTTTGTTTGATACTCCTTTATCTTGGTGCATATATCAGCCTCTTCTTCCGGGCTGAGAAGGGGCTCCCCACCTACTTCTTTAAAGTAATATTGAAGGAGCCTGTAGTCTTCTTCAGGAATCCATCTGTGTTTGTTATCTAGAGATTCATTGCCATTTTCGAAGATGGCCTCTGTCTCATTTTGGTTTGTTAAACCATTCCCTTCTATAAAGGGCTCAATTGATAAATCTTGGATTGTTTCTATTAAGCTATTTTGTACCATTTTTATACCTCACTTACAGATATTAGCAACTATTAGCAACGTCTGTGCCATGAGGTCTTATTACCTAACCAGTTAGTATTATTCACAAAATAACTTAGACGAAAGGGTGTTGGATAATTCTTTAATCATTTTTTGACAATTAAAGAGAATTAATGACAAAAATTGTCAAAATCTTGGTTTCTCAAAGACTAATCCTGTTATTATTCGATTATAGGATGTTCAGTGCCTACTGTTTAATGAGTCTGAAGTTCAATTTGAGGTTTCATTTATGTAAACGTCGTTTACTCTTTTTTGCCTCTAAGTGTGTCTTGTCAACTTAAGAGGTTAGAAATACAGATTCTTTACTTAACTTAGGGTGTGTAAAGAGGGTTTACATGTGTCAACGATGTTTATGCCTTTACCTTAATAAGCCTTTAATAAAAGACACCTTATTGAACAAGATAAGGTCAAGCGGATTGGGATCAAGGCCTACTACATAAGGCTTTACCATACTCTGCTGAATGGATATAAGTGTTGGAGCAATGGGAACATCGGTTTCAGTGAGTATTCTCTGGGCCTCTCCATAGATTGCGACCCTTTTTTGAGGGTCTTCTTCCTGAGCGGCTTTCTCTACGAGTTCATCATACCTATGATTGCACCACCTAGTTCTATTGTTTCCGCTTTTGCACTCAAACATGCTCATAAAATTGTGTGGATCTGGAAAGTCCGCCCCCCATCCGGCGTGAAACACAGGGGGCGGGTCTGTATCAAGCGTGCTCAGATATATCTTCCACTCTTGATTCTCAAGCTCTACTTCCACACCTAAATATGCCTTCCACATACTCTGAAGTGCCTCGGCGATGATCCTTATATTTCCAACATCGGGATATAAAAAGACCACGCGGGGAAATCTATCTCGGTCTTTATATCCTGCTTCTGCAATCCAGGCCCTTGCCTGTTCGGGGTTGAACTTAATCCCAATTTCAGGGTTATATCCAAGCATCCCCTGTGGAATCCAGGAGGTTGTTGGGATCCCTGCACCCTGTATGAGTTCAGCGAGCCTTGAGCGGTCTATTGCTGCAGAAAATGCGCGTCTTACCAAGGGATTGTCAAATGGCGGTTTCTTCACATTGAACCCAATGTAATTGCATCTGAACTGTGGTGCTGTTTTGAACTCAGGCGAGAGTCTTAATCTCGGAACCTCAAGCGTAGGTATGTTTCTTCCATCAAGGAAATCAAGCTCTCCATCTTCATAAAGGGCAAGGGATGATGCAGGGTTTTCATTCATTATCATCTCGACCTTGTTAATTTTCGGCTTTTCTCCCCAGTAGTTCGGGTTTTTTGAGAGCAGGATCTTTTCGTGATGGCGCCAGGTAGAGAGCTTAAATGCCCCAAGTGTGACTATGTTTTGAGGCTCAGTCCACTTTGCACCATACTTTTCTACAACATCCTGTCTCATTGGGAAGGTTGACATAAATGTGAGGAGACTGAGAAAGTAGGATGCTGGGCGCTTTAGTTTCACAGAGAGCGTGTAGTCATCGATGGCTCTTATACCGACCTTCTTCGGGTCATTTTCTTTCCCCGTGTTGTATTCCTCTGCACCCTCTATATCATAGAGGGAGTAGGCATAACTCGCTCCTGTCTTAGGATTAAGGAGACGCTTCCATGAATATTCAAAATCTCTAGCCTTAAGAGGTCTTCCATCGGTCCAAAACACGCCTTTTCTCAGATGGAAGATAATTGCTTTTCCGTCCTCGCTTATCTCCCACCTCTCAGCAAGATTAGGCTCAGGTTTCATATCCTTTCCAAACCTTGTAAGTCCATCCATTATATTGAGTATTATTGTGTATGAGGTGCTGTCTGTAGCAAGGGACCAGTCAAGCGTAGGAGGCTCAGAGCCTATATTTATCCTAAGTGTATCCTTTTCGAACAAGGCGGAAGAAACATTTTGTTCCTCTTTTCCCTTGCAGCCAAAGAGAAAGACTAAAAGGGCTGAAAAAATAACAAGCCTATTTAACATAAACTTATATTTACCACAATCTGATAATTTTTGTCTACTGCCTTTTTACGATATTTGAGACTTGGCATCGGATGATACGTAAGAAGCCGTCTATATTAATCTAGGTATTTCTTTAATCCCTCTTCAAGCGGCAGAGGCGAGAAGGAGAATATCTCAAGCACTTCTTTTATATCACAGGTATTATCCTCTTCAAGCATCTTGAGTTGGTCAAGTGTAATAGGGGGATTCTTGAGAATGCTCTGAAAAAGAAATGCCGGAGCGTACATAAATGAAGTCGGAATCGGAATCAAGATCCTTTCTGTATTAAGGACTCTCATTATGATCTTTATTATCTCTTCAAGAGTGAGCCTATGGCTTCCTCCGAGTTCAAATGTTCTCTTATCAGTTTTCGAGTTACTTAGAGACTGGACAAAGCAGTGGGCGACGTCCCCTACATATATTGGCTGAAGCTTTCTGCCCTTGGGCACCGGGATAACTGGGGAGAGCTTTATCATTCGTATGAATGTATTTATAAACCCATCATTAGGGCCAAAGATAACTGAGGGTCTAAATATCGTATAATTTAGTCCGCTCCTCCTCAGGTACTCCTCAGCCATCCATTTTGTAGAGTGATACCTACTTCTTGCGTTGGGCCTTGCCCCAAGCCCACTCATGTGAACGAATTTTTTTACCCCTGCCTCTTTCGCAAGGTCAACGACGTTTTTGGTTCCCTCGAAATGAACCCTTTCGAATGTCTGATTGTCTAATTCTTTAATTATTCCCACTAGATGAATTATATAGGTTAGATTATGAAAAAACGATTTATCTATAGAGGATTTATCTGTAACGTCTCCTTTATAGACCTCTATTCCTCGCCTCTTTAGGTCTCTTGCCTCTTGGGGTTTTCTTACAAGGCATCTTATATTCCACTTTTCCTCTAAAAGCTTCTCTACAATATTTCTTCCCACGAAACCCGTGCCGCCTGTAATTCCTACGATTTCTCCTCTCATTTGGATTATTATAGTATGCCGCAAGACAATCGCCATTGAAAGATTAGAGATAAGATAATTCCAAATAGCGCATAATACCAAGAGCGATTCTGAAGATACCAATTTGGCACGTGGTATGGAGATATTTACCAGGTAAGAGGTGTGTAAGGA
>CAYMEO010000017.1:0-36325 GCA_964389705.1 uncultured Spirochaetia bacterium | reverse complement strand
CAATATCCAAAGTGGTGGATTCAGTTCTTAAAGAAGAGATTAGGAAGATTAAAGAGGATTGACAACTGAATTTTTCATAGCTCATAATCTTATTGGCTACAGAGAGCACAAAATAGCATAGTGGGGACAGTAGGTTTATCCTTTTTATTTTTCTCTGTAGTTAGGTCATCGATTCTAATCAGGAGAAAAAAGATCAGAATCTGCACACTTGCGAGCGGAAGCTCAGGGAACTCACTCTTTATACAAACAGAGAGGGCAAAGGTTCTCGTAGACGCTGGGATAGGCCCAAGACAGATTGCCGTCAGACTTAAGGCTCTCGGAATTCAGATATCGGAGATAGATGCTGTACTTGTTACACACGAGCACGCGGACCATATTGCTGCGCTCCCATTTCTCCAGGTTCCTGTATATGTTGCTTCAACTACAACATTTCTCTGGAAGGATAAAGTCGAGAATCTTAGGGAATTCGATACTGGATCTACGTTTTATATAAACGACGCCTTAATTACCCCTTTTCCAATTCCCCATGATGCAATAGACCCTGTGGGCTTTACGATACAGACAGACCATAAGAAGGTTGGTGTGGTAACAGATATAGGTTCTGTTACGGCTCTTGTAAGAGAGAGACTAAAGGGGGTGGATGCCCTTGTCCTGGAATTCAATCATGATGAGGAGATGCTAATTTATGGGCCTTATCCCTGGGACTTAAAACAGAGAATAAGGGGCCGTCTAGGTCACCTGTCAAACGTAGATGCAGCGGGGCTTCTTGGTAGTCTTATGCATGACGGCCTCAGGTATGTTGTCTTGGCTCATTTGAGCGAATCGAATAATACACCCAAAAAGGCAATAGAAGCCGCTTCTAAGGTTATTAAGTGTGCAGACTGTACGAAGCTCGTAGTAGCCCAAAGGAGAGTTTTAGGAGAGGTTTTAACGCTTTGATTAAGAGATATTCCCGACCTGAGATGTCAAGAATCTGGAATGATGAAGCCAAATACCAGAATTGGCTTCGTGTGGAGATCGCTGTATGTGAGGCCTGGGTTGAGATTGGACGGATACCACCTGAGGCCTTAGAAAGGATTAAAGAGCGCGCGAGATTTGATGTAGGTCGCATTGATGAGCTTGAGAAGACCTTAAAGCACGATGTCATTGCCTTTCTCACTGCCGTTGCCGAACACGTAGGGGAAGAGTCGAGATACATACACCTTGGGCTCACATCCTCAGATGTGCTCGATACGGCTCTTGCGCTTCAGTTAAGAGATGCGGCAGAGATAATAATTGATGATATAAAAAAGGTGATTGAGGTTCTAAGGAGGCTTGCGTTTGAACACAAACATACTCCAATGGTCGGAAGAACCCACGGTATTCATGCCGAGCCTATAACACTGGGGCTTGTCTTTGCACTCTGGTATGACGAGATGATGAGAAACCTTGAGCGTATGGAAAGGGCGAGGGAGATTATAAGTGTGGGCAAGATATCCGGTGCAGTTGGAACATTTGCGAATGTGCCTCCCCGTGTAGAGGAGCGCGCGTGTGAGATCCTTGGCCTCAGACCTGCAAGGATTTCTACCCAGATTGTTCAGCGCGATATACATGCCGAGTATTTTCTTACACTCTCGATTATTGCCGCAACGGTTGAGAAGATTGCACTTCAGGTCAGACACTTTCAAAGAACCGAGGTGCTTGAGCTTGAAGAGCCTTTTACAGATGGGCAAAAAGGGTCATCTGCCATGCCGCATAAGAGAAATCCAATACTTGCAGAGAATCTATGCGGTCTTTCAAGACTCGTTCGCTCTTATGCGATCTCTGCACTTGAAAACATTCCACTATGGCATGAGCGAGATATAAGCCATTCTTCTGTAGAGAGGATCATAGGTCCCGATGCAACAATCCTAATTGATTTTATGCTCTATAGGCTCAAGGGTCTCCTTGAGGGGCTACATATATACCCGGAGAATATGGAAAAAAACCTTTGGCTCACACGCGGCCTTATCTTTTCAGAGAAGGTTCTACTTAAGTTAGTCGAAAAGGGCTTATCGAGAGAGGAGGCTTATGGGATTGTGCAAAAGAATGCGATGAGGGCATGGAGAGAAAAAGAGGATTTCAAAGATTTGCTCCTTAGAGATAATCAACTGGTAAACCATCTCTCTACAGATGAGATAGAAGAGTGCTTCAACGTAGGGCATGATCTAAGGAATGTGGATTATATATTCGATAGGGTGTTTTCTGATTAGGGACGCTGATGAAGAGACTTGGCTAGTTCCAAGGTTCCTATCCTATGGCTGTATTTTTCTGTAAATTCTCTAATGTTGTTGACTCAATTCAGAGAAGGGTTTGTCCCATATCAATTTCTGAGTATGATAAATCAATTTGCTTTCCAGATGGACGATGGGTATATTTACGAAATAAATTATTTATGGAGGAAAAAATAAAAATGAGGTTTAGGTATTTTTGGATAATTGTATTGATTGTATCCATTATTGTGGTTGGAGTTCAGGTATTTGCCGAAAACATATCTGCTGATGATGTAAAGAGGCTCCAGCTTCTTCTTAAAAGGACATTAGGGGCGCGTCTTCCCGCAGATACAAAGATTCAAGTAAAGGGATATGAAAAGACCTCTCTTGAGGGATTCAAAAAGGGCAGTTTTGTAGTCCAGTCTTCTAAGGGGTCGGGGGAGGTTCCATTTCTTATAAGCAATGATGGAAGGTATCTAGTTTTTGGAGAGCCTATAGATACTCAAAGATTTGAGGATACTGGTGTGCCGGGGCTTAAGAAGGGGACAATTCCCTTAGGACGCCAGTCGGTTCCTGTGCTAATGAGTAAGGATGGAAAGTATATAATTCTTGGAGAGCTGGTTGACTCAAAGGTCAATCCGCTTGAGGAAACAATGAAAAAGATTTCCCTTAAGGACGTCCCTGTAAGGGGAAATCAAAATGCGAAGGTTACGATAGTTGAGTATTCGGATTTTCAGTGTCCTTTCTGTCAGTCCGCTAGTACCAATGTTCTTCCTAAGATCTTAAAGGATTACGATGGCAAGGTAAAACTCGTATACAAGCAGTTTCCACTCGAGCAGATTCATCCCTGGGCTAAGAACGCGGCGATTGCCGGAGTGTGTGCCTACGAGCAGGGAAACGATAAGTTTTGGAAATTCCATGACTTGGTTTTTACCAAACAGAAGGAGATCACAGCTGAAAAATCAATGGATCAGCTTAAGGGCTTTGCAAAGGACGCGGGGCTGGATACAAATAAATTCAATTCCTGCCTTAGTTCTCCCGACGCAACTGCTAAAGTCCAGAATCAGATTAAAGAGGGGATATCAGTTGGCGTAAACTCAACGCCTTCATTTTTTGTAAACGGCCTCCCAATTCAAGGTGCTAATTATGATGCTCTAAAAGCCGCTATTGACTCAAGCCTTGCTGGAAATCTTTAGATCTTGTTCAGCATAGGGGCGCACGGCCTGCGCCCCTAAAGTTATTAAATTCCCATCCATTCCTTTACAGCCCCGACCATAAGGGGTAGGGCAATAGTCATATCACAGTGTACTGTGGCAAACCTTGCTTCAGGTGCATACTTGTTCCATGATATGGCCTCATCAAGTGTGCTCCCGCTTAAACCTCCAAACTGGGGCTGGTCCGTCGTAATTAAAACCCCATAGTCATAGCCCATTTCCCTGTCTTCTAATATTTCAACCCCGTATTTTATAAATTCAATCATAGGTGTTACCTGCTGTGCCCAGTTTCGTGGAACGCCTCCGCCTAGGATGAGAATCCCGCGTTTTTTATATCTCGGATCGGAGAAGACTTCAATGTATTTTTCGTTATCGAGAAGGAGGTCAACTATTATTCTTCCTTCGGGGTTTTTCTTGTTAAATGTCGTAAGGGAGATTCCAATCTCACTATCGTGAATTGTAGGTGAAAATATAGAAACGTTGTTTTTCACTGCACTTATAAGAAAGCTCTGTCCCTTATGAAGCCCCATCTCTGTAATATAGTTTGCAGTCTCCATAAAAAGCTCAGGTGTGGAAAAAATCCTCCCTTTTAATCTTTTCCAGAGATTATTTAGGGTAAGGTCTACCTCATTTAGCTTTGTCTCGTCTAAAAGGGCATCATACATCCTGTCAATTCTCAAATCTCTAAGCTCTACGTCATCCATCATATGATGGCCCTTATGATGGTTGAATCCTAAGGCTTCTACTAAATCATGTGCAATCTGGGATCCTGTGGTGACGATAACGTCTATAAATTTAAGCTCAATCAAGTCACATATTACGCCCTGAAGCCCTCCGGGCACAGGGGCTCCGGCTATGGTGAGTGTTTTTAAACAATCTGGGGCCTTGACCATCTCAAAAAGGGTCTTTGCTCCCTCGCCAAGCGCCCTTGCCTGAAATGACATATTTGAGAAGGCGTGAACATAATTCCCTATACTCTTCATCTTTCTTACAGATGGCTGAAGCACAGGGGTGTGTAAATACTCTTCCCTTTTTTTCTTCAATCTATTATCTCCTTTAATAACGTAGTTAAAATGAGTCTCTTTTAATTTACTCCGTTTTTTCTAAAGTTTTAAGTAGGTATCATGGGGATTTTATTCTGTCAAGAGTCAGATTCAACTTTAATTGTGATTCCATTTACGTTGTGCTATCTTTAAAAAGACAATGAAGTGCCCCCGATGTGGATTTAACAGTTTTGATTACCTAAGCGAATGTAAGAGATGCGGAAATCCGCTTAAACCAAACCCCATGTATAAGGCTATCTATAATTCAGTATCTAAGCCGGAAAAACAAAAAGGCGCAAAGATAGATGAAAAACCCGTATCTGGTAATGTATCGCCTGCATCTGATTTATCTCAGATGCAGTCTACTTCGGGGATTTTGAACGAGCCTAAGGTTCAATCAATCTCAACTGGGACTTTTACACCGGATGAAAATAGAATGGAAGAGGGTGAATCTTTCAATCCGTCCATGTTCTCATCCGGGCAATCTCAGCCAAAAGAATGGGATGATAATATGGAATCGCCCATTTCTTTTATACATTCTACATACGACTCCCTATCTGAGGAGTTACAATCTAAAGAAGAGACGATTTCTTTTAATCTCGCTGGAATTGGTTCAAGGGCCATGGCCTTTATTATTGACCTTTTAATTATTTTTGGAACGGTGATTCTTACACTCGGAGTCGGCCTTTTCTTTGCTGGCGCCAGTTTTAGCATTGGTTGGGAAGGGGGTATAGATGTACTCATTTCAGTATACATTATCCTGCTTTTCTTAGGATCCACCTATTTCGTCTTTCTTGAAGGGATTACAGGGAGAACCTTAGGAAAGATGATTTTGGGAATTAGGATAATAAGGGATGATGGAGAGCCAATGAGGCTCTGGGAGGCCTTCGTAAGGTGGCTTGGATATTATGTATCTGCATTTTTCATATTTATCGGGTTTATCTGGGCCATTTTTGATTCAAGAAGTCAGGCCTGGCACGATAAATTTGCTGGAACTTATGTTGTAAAGGATTGATCAGGAATTAGAATATGGGATTGGAACCGATCATAATGGAATTTCTTGATGAGATAAATCGAAAGAGTGAGGAAAGAGCAGAGGAGATTGAAAACTGGATAAACGAGCAGTGCCAGAAGGTAGATGTTCCGCTCTATACATCGGTCGATCTTCGGATTTCTCACCACAAAATCACCCCAGTTGATACTAACGTATTTCCCGCGGGGTTTAATAATCTCTGTCCGGTCTTTAGAAGACGTACGGCACAACTATTTAGAGAGCACTTAATTCAGAGTTATCCCGGTGCAAAGAGGATTCTCATAATTCCTGAGCTTCATACAAGAAACCCTTATTACTGGGAGAACGTATATGTGATTAAATCTATTCTTGAGAGTGTGGGTTTTCTCGTAGAGGTTGGGCTTGTAAGCGACGAGCTTTATGAGGACGAGGTGAGATTTAAAACTACAAACGAAGAAGAGATCAGGGCTTTTAGATTAAAAAGGGACGGCGACACGGTTTTTGTTTCGGGCTTTACCCCAGACCTCATTTTGATAAACAATGATTTCTCATCAAAATGCCCTGAGATACTAAAGGGTGTTCGGCAACCAGTTGAGCCTCCGGTGGAGATTGGCTGGCATACAAGGAGAAAGAGCATTCACTTTGATTTCTATAATAAACTCGCCTGTGAGGTTGCAGGGATAATTGGGATTGACCCCTGGATAATCTCTATAAAAACCGTCTCCCAAAGTGGAGTGGATTTTGATGACCCTGCGGATCGTCAAAAGGTAGCCCAATCTGTAGACTCCGTCCTCAGTGAGCTCAGATGCGAATATAAAAAAAGGGGTGTCCAAGAAGATCCGTTTCTCTTTTTAAAGAGCAACTCAGGCACATATGGGATGGCTGTAATAAGCGTCTTCAGTGCAGACGAGGTGAGGACACTCAATGCGGAGAGGAGAAAGCAGATGAGGGTCTCAAAGGGTGGGAGGCCCGTAAGAGATGTGGTGATTCAGGAGGGAATACCTACTTCATTGAGATGGGGTTTAGAAACCGTAGGAGAACCTGTGATTTATCTCGTTAAAGCAAAGACGGCGGGGGGGTTTCTCAGATTAAATAAGGGGAAAAGTGAGTTTGATAATTTAAACACAAGGGGAATGGAATTTTCGTGTCTTTCTTTTCAGAAGGAAGACGCCTGTAAAAAGGGAGAATGCGAAGAATTCTTTCCTCTTGCATATCAACTCATTGCTCGCACGGCGACCATTGCGGCAGGATATGAGATAGAAAAGATCCTCAAAGAAGGTGGATGCAGAAACGACGGCTAAAGAAAATAATAGTAGGAGTTGTATAAGTAAATGTATCCAACGATTAGTATAGGTAGTTTTTCAATCTCTTCCTATACGGTAATGATAATTATTGGTTTTCTTGTAGCTTATAAGCTTTGTGGGAGTGAGTTTAAGAGAAAGGGTTTAGGGGAAGACCTTCTCGATATGGGCTTTGTCGCGAGCATAATCGGAGGCCTTATAGGGGCGAAGGTTCTCTTTCTTTTAGAGAATGTAACACTCTCACAATTTATATCGGACCCGGTAAGATATCTCTCATCAGGTCTTACATATTTGGGGGGTTTTGTGGGTGCCGCTCTGCTTTTTTTGGCTGTCATGCGTATAAAGAGGGTAAATTTTTGGCTTGCTGCTGATGCAATGGCTCCGATTGTCATTACATATGCGATTGCGAGGATTGGCTGTTTTCTAGTTGGTGACGATTACGGAACCCCTTCCAATCTTCCTTGGGCTATGGCCTTTCCAATTGGCTCTCCACCAACGAATGAAAGGGTGCATCCAACTCAAATCTATGAGATGCTCTTAACCTTGGGGATATTTGTCTATATATGGAGGGTTCGTAAAGGGAACATGCCCGTTGGATGGCTTGCATCAATGGTTTTAATACTGACTGGAGTAGAGAGGTTCTTTATAGAGTTTATAAGGCATACGACACCGAGTTTTATACCTGGAATCTCTTTAGCTCAGCTTATGTCTCTTGGATTGATAATTGCCGGGATTTTAAAGCTCATCGAGATTAGAGTCCACAGAAAGAGACTCACAGAGCCTGTTAAGGCTTAATAATAAAGGAGTCTTGTACTCGCCCATCTTCGAGTCAGACACCGTGGGCTATCCTTATAATTATGGTATTTAGGGAATATGTCCATTTTCAATAACGCCGTCTTGCATATGATAGATTTTATCGGCGAGGTCTGTGATCCTATTGTCGTGTGTGACAATTACTATAGACTTGTTCTCCCTTTTAGAGAGATTTTTGAGAAGCTCTATTACCATTCGTCCATTTTGGGAATCGAGATTGCCTGTAGGCTCATCTGCCAGAATAATCTGGGGGTTTCCGGCAAGTGCCCTTGCGATCGAGACCCTCTGCTTTTCTCCACCACTTAAGTCCCTGGGCAGAAAATCACATCTATCTCTCAATCCGACCTGCTCAAGTAATCTCATTGCCTCATCTCTTGCATCCTTACCCTTTATACCCTTGAGGTTTAAAGAAGCCTCTATGTTCTCAAGGGCTGTAAGGGCGCTTAGGAGATTAAAGTGCTGAAATATAAACCCTATATGCCTTCTTCTTGTAAGGGGAAGCGTATTTTCATCCCAGTTATTTATCTCTTCTCCCATGATCCGCACATGACCCTTTGTTGGCTTTAGTATACATCCCATCACTGATAGAAGTGTTGTCTTTCCGCTTCCCGAAGGGCCCATAAGGAGAACCACTTCTCCTGCATTTACAGATAAATTCACTCCCTTTACGGCATGAACCTTAACCGAACCTTCTTCGTAAACCTTATGTATGTCAATTACCTCTATCTGTTTCATTTTATATTTAAATATCTTTGCGCCGTCAACGTCTGCCTCTAGCGATATTGAATTAAGCTCTAAACACAATTACAGGATCAACCCTTGCTGCCTTCTGAATTGAGATAAATGAGGAGAGGAAGCACATAAATACGGTTATAAAGAACATCGCCACTATAAGCTGAGGGGTCAAAACCAGAACCACTCCGAGGCGCTCATAGAGGCTCCTTGTAATCAGGGTAAATCCAAAGCCAAGTCCATATCCAATGCACGCATTAATCAGTGCTTGCTGGAAGATGATCTTATAGATGTCTATATTTGTAGCCCCAATTGCCTTGAGCGTTCCGAATTCACGCAGGTGCTCCATAGTGGATGAATATATGGTCTGCCCGACGATTACGGTTCCTACTATGAATCCAAGGAGTACAGTGACCCCGATTCCAATCCCTATTCCGGTCTGAACCCTCCAGTACCTTCTCGTCTTTTCGCTGAAATCCTCTTTTGTATAAACGTCAACGCCACTCATTGTTTCTCTTAATTTTTCTACGACCGATTTAACATTAACTCCTGGCCGAAGTTTTACCAGAACGAATGTAGTTTGATCATCTCTCATTATCCGAGAGTAGTTTTTTGCGGCTTTGTAAGAAGTAAAGGCTATGGGATACGTTGTAAATGATTTCACCCCCTGGCTTATTCCAACGACCTTGGTTTGCTTGTCAAATATCTCCACTTTATCACCTGGCTTGACATTTAGCCGCCTCAGAGATGATTCATCAACTATAATTGAGTTTCCCACCTTCACATCCTTTATATCTCCCTCTTTCATCTTCCATGGGCCGCCTATTCCAGTCTCCGGGTTAAAGCCTATTATCTGTACCGATTCCGTAGCGCCACTTCTGAGTTTCATAAGCCCCCAGGTCTGAGCGAGCTTTTCAACCCAAAGTACCCCATTGATTTCTCTTACCTTGTCTATCTTATTTTCTGAAAATGGTTTTGCCGAGTCGAAATTCACCGCGTTTTTAGACGTAATCCAGATATCTGCGGGAGAGTGATCAATGATCTGCGAGGCGTTGCTTACAAACCCTAGGTATGCTCCGATCTGTGCGGTCATAAGAACTACAGCAAACATTATTCCCACAAGCGTAATAGCGAGTCTAGTCTTATCATGGAATAGATTACGCCTTGCTATAGATACCATGTTAATAATAATAACCGATAGCGATAACGAGAAAAGTCAAATACCTCTATGACAAACAGCCATTGCCCTAGTTAGCTTTGGGAATAGTTAAAGTGAGTATTTGAGAAGACTTAGCCCCTTCGGGATCAGAAGCTATCACTTCGACTCTGTATTCTCCGGCATCTTTCTCATTGAAATCCCAGGTGATAATTCCTGTTTTATGGTCTATTGACATCCCTTTTGGTGCGTCTTTTAGGGTAAACTCTATAGGGTCTGCATCTGGGTCTTCGGCCTTTACGGCGTATCTAAATTTCCCTCTCTCCATCTTTGCCTCAGGTTCTGAGGTTATTCTTGGAGGGGAGTTTGGAATAATAAACTCCCCTTCCGACTTCCAAATTCCTTCGTTTTTCCCATCATACGGAGTAATCTCTACCGAGATTTTATCTCCCTTCTTAAAACTATCCTGCCACTCTAAAATATCACCGACCGCTCCTATGATTTTCTCACCGTTTCTCTTCCACTGGTATCTGAAACTGACCTCGTCTCCATCCGGATCCTTTGCCTGTGCAACGGCCTTCAATCCGCCTCTTGGATTATTGTCTGAGACGTAGATAATACTGATTGATGTAATCTCTGGAGGATGATTTTCCCCTACACCAGTATACGATGCAAAGGCATTGGATTTCTCTATGTTGATATTATCTCGAATCTCAAGCTCTCCATTTGGATTTTGAGGAATTTTGGTTTCTCCACCTTTGTCTTCGGATCTGTTGCATGAGAAGACAATTAGCAGAGAAACCAAAAATATCCTGAAGAGCATCTTGCCCATATATTCCATTTATTCTTTTTTGGAGGCCTTTTTTAGAAGCCGAAGTCTTGCTGCACGTGCCCTTTTTTTCTTCTTATCACTCGGCTTTTCATAATGGTCCCTCTTTCTTAGCTCCGATATGATTCCCTCTTTTTCAACGAGCCTTTTGAATCTTCTAAGGGCGTTATCAAGGGTTTCGTTTTTCCCAATCATTACTTCTGCCATTTATTCTATCTCACCCCCTTTTTATTCTCATAATAGAGATACATTAAACGGTTCCTTAAGCTCAATCGTAAATTAACCCACTTGTGCCCGATAGATAGGACATCCATCTGTCCATTACCGTATTTACATGGCTAACAAATCAAAGATCATCGTCAATGCATTCCAGTATAGATAAACGTTAAGCTAGAAAATAATCGGTGTCAAGCTATTCGGCTTTTATATCAAAGTCCTCAAAATCGGGGGTCTCCTTAGGCTCAAAGAGTATTTCCACTCCACGCTCTGCCCCGAGTTGCTTAAGACCCTCGGGCTCAATCTTATTAATAGTTTTTATGACGTCTGCGTTTGCACGCACCAGGATTTTTCTCACAAGTGGTTTTGCTATATGGCTTTTTATCTCCCTTATAATCTCATAGGATACTGTCTCTTTAGATTTTACATATCCGACCGAGCCGCAGTGGCTGCACGGTTCAGATAGGGATTTAAGAAGGCTTTCTCTTATCCTCTGACGCGTCATCTGAACGACTCCAAAGGGAGACATCTCAAGTATCGCTGAGCGGGCTTTATCCTTTCTTAAGGCTTCGATGAAGGCTTGAAAAATCTCTTCTCTTTTTGAACGGTTCTTAAGATCAATGAAGTCTATGACAATTATTCCCACTAGGTTTCTGAGACGTATCTGACGAGCTGCCTCGGAGGCCGCTTCCATATTAATCTTGAATATGGTTTCTTCCTGAGTACTGCCACTTAGATATCTCCCCGTATTTATATCTATTACAGTCAGGGCTTCAGCCTCTTCTATTATGAGGTGTCCGCCTGATTTAAGCCAAACCTTTTTCTCAAAAATCTTCTTTATCTCAGGCTCTATTCCAAACTGAACAAAAAGGGGAATCTGGTCTCGATAAAGCTCAATATTGATGCTCAGTTCAGAAAAACGCGATGTAAAATAGCTCAATATCTCCTTATAAGCATCCTCGGAATCTGCGATTATTCCCTTTACGTCGCTTGTAATAAGGTCTCTTACAACCCTTATGTGAAGGCTGGGCTCCTCATAAAGAAGCACAGGTGCCTTTTGTTCGTCTGCCCTTTTTTTAATTCCCTCCCAGAGTGTGGTCAGATACTCCATGTCCTGTCGTATCTCATCTTCTGTTCTCCCTGCGCTTGCCGTTCTTGCAATAAAACCGACTCCCTTGGGTTTAAAGCCTCTTATAATGTCGCTTAATCTTTTTCTTTCCTCTTCATCCTCTATTCTCCGTGATATCCCTACAAAGTCGGCTGTGCCGAGAAATACGAGGTATTTTCCAGGGAGGGCGATATGTGAGGAGAGCTTGGCGCCTTTTCCGCCTGTAGACTCCTTTAAAACCTGAACGAGAACCTCCTGCCCTTCCCGAAGCATGTCCTGGATTAGAGACTTTGTACGCTTTCTTTGCGCCTGTATCTCGTCATCTTCTAGAAAGAATTCAAGAAATGAGTCCTCGTGTACGTCTTCTACGGATATAAATCCTGACCTTTCAAGCCCAAGATCAACAAAGGCTGCCTGCATTCCGGGGATAACCTTTCCAACCCTTCCCTTATATATGTTACCAACCGTTCGAGGCTGTGATTTTCTCTCTACGTATAGTTCGGCAAGCAATCCGTTTTCTATGACGGCGACCCTGGTTTCATTGAATGTCACATTTATAAGGATAAGGCTTTCCATTATTTTATGTGTTGAACATATATGAATCTCAAGTACTGTATGGGTTAATTATAGACTATAAGTTAAGTATATGAAAGTTAAATAGGGTAGAAGCTATACCAAAAGAGAGTTTTGGTATAGCTTTTAGTTTGATTTATCAAACGTGCACCTCTTTTTAATTGCTTCAAAAGGGTGTAAATTTCTGTTAGAGTGAAAGCGGGTCTTAGAAGTATAAAACCTAAAGGAGGTATAAAGGGGATGCGCCTAAGGTTAATTCTGGCGGCAGTTTTTTTAAGTACTATGGCTTTAGCTCAGGAACTTCCAGAACCCAAGAGCGGTGTGACTATATATGTAATTCGCCCCGGAGATTCCCTATCGAAGATATCAAAAAGGTTTTTTAATACCCCACTTCTGTGGCCACGCCTTTGGGAGTTGAATCCATACATTGATAATCCTAACCTCATATATCCTGGTGATGTGCTTTCTCTAAAGCCTGCTCCGCTCAGGGTTCCTGTGCTTCCTGTAGTCAAAATTACTCCTAAAGTTGGAACAAAGGCTATTGAGTTAATCGAACCTCCGCCGCCCGTATTTTTCTACTCTCGTGGGGGAAGTGAAGGTTTTGTACTGTCTGATGAATGGGAGAATATGGGTACCATTATTAGCTCTGAGCCGCCTAAGATTCTCCTTGGAGAGGGCGACATAGTTTATACAAACGTCGGTTCGGAGGATAACGTTCAACCGGGAGACAAATTTACTGTATTTCGTTCATCAAAGGCAGTGTTTCATCCTTTAACCGGAAGGAGGATTGGGTATAGAGTGGCTATTCTCGGAGAGATTGAGATATTGGAGGTTTTAGGAAAGAGGGTGTCATCTGCGAAAGTTACTTCTTCATATAGAGAGATTACCCGTGGAGCTAGAATTAGACCCATTGAGCCTTTTGTGAAGGAGGTAGTGCTTAAAAAAGGGGTTAAAAAGGCTGACGGATATATAGTTGATACCCTCAATAATGTAGAACTGAGTGGTAAAGGAGACATAGTTTACATTGATGTAGGCCAGGAGGAGGGAATAGTGCCTGGAAATACATTCTCAATTTATAAGCTTTCCCGTAAGGCCTTTGATCCCGATACGGGAAGGGATGTGGTCATTCCCGGCACATTTCTTGGAAGGCTCGTTGTACTTAATGTTCAGAAGGAGGCTGCTACGGGGATTATTATTGAAAGTACAAGACAGATAGAAAAAGGCGATGCAATAAGATTAGACCTTTAGGTTGTAAGAGATCCTACCATTACTAATTCTCTTTAATTTTTGATTTCTGTGCCTCTCCTGTCATTGGGACAAACCGAACAGGGGTCACAGTCTTCATCTCTGTTCCCTTATCGGTTTTTTTTATAAGGAGAAGCTCCTGGTATTGTGTCCCAACTGGGATTACCATTCTGCCATTTATCTTGAGTTGCTCAATAAGCGGTTGGGGCATATGGTCTGGAGCAGCGGTGACGATTATTGCGTCAAATGGTGCAAATTGTGGCCAGCCTCTATATCCGTCCCCAATCTTGTAGTGTATATTTTGGTAGCCTAGGGACTTTAGAATCTGTTGTGCCTTCTCTGAGAGGGGCTTAAGTATTTCTATGGTGTAAACATCGCATCCCATCTCAGCGAGTATCGCCGTTTGATACCCGGAGCCTGTACCTACCTCAAGCACCTTTTCTCCGCTATTTAATTTCAAGAGCTCTGTCATAAGGGCGACAATATAGGGCTGGGAGATTGTCTGTTCCATTCCTATTGGAAGAGGATTATCACAGTAGGCAATGTCTCTTAAATTCTCGGGAACAAATTTGTGTCTTGGTATCTTGAGCATTGCCCGAATGAGTTTTGAATCCCGAATTCCACGCGAGATAATCTGTGTCTCGACCATCTCCCATCGCCTCTGTGTGTAAACATTGTTGTCGTCTTCAGGTATGGAGAAATTGGCTATCAAAAATATAGATAAAAGGGTGAGAGCCAGTATGAAAAATTCCATAAAATATGTCCCGGGATTATTTGATTTAATAAAGACCCCCGGGGTCTCCCCCAAAATTAATCCCTGAAATATATATCGAAGAGAGTCTACCGAATATGGATTTTATAATCAAGCTCAGTGTCTTTAATCGGTTTTTTGATGAAATTCAAGAGGAAAATATATCTTCTCTATAAATCCCTATGTACTCCATGGTTAAAGGTCATTTAAAATCTTTGAAGTTACTATATCCGCTCCCTCGTAAGGGTCTATTTCTCCATTTTTGACTAGGGTTAAGATTCTCTTCATTTCGCCGTCTTTTAGTTTTTCGAAGATCTTACGCTCTACTATTTCCGATATAATCTGCAAGAATTCCTCTTCTCGCCTCTTTTCTCTTTTCTCTCTAATCAGGCCGTCCTTGGTCTGAGATGCTTTATGATTCTCAATTGCTTTTACCACATCCTCTATGCCTCGTCCCTCATGTGCACTTGTAAGGACAACCGGGATTTTCCATTCATCCCCCTTCGGTTTTAGAGAAACCATATGTTCAATCTCTCTCGACAGCCTATCTGCTCCCCCTCTATCAGCTTTATTTACAATAAAGACATCCCCGATTTCCATAAGCCCTGCCTTCATGGTCTGAACCGAATCGCCTGCTTCGGGGACAAGCACAACGAGTACGGTATCTGCAATCTCTACGATATCAAGCTCTGTCTGCCCCACACCTACTGTTTCGATAATGATATAGTCCATGCCAAAGGCGTCGTAGAGCTTCATTATCTCTTTGGTAGCCCTCGATAATCCCCCATGCCTTCCTCTGCTTCCCAGGCTCCTTATGAATACACCCTCGTCGAGTGTGTGATTCTGCATTCGGATTCTGTCTCCAAGCACCGCTCCTCCCGTAAATGGACTTGATGGATCAACGGCTATTACTCCTACTTTTTTATCTTTCTTCCGGAGGAATTGAATTAACTCATTTACCAGAGTGCTTTTTCCTGCCCCCGGAGGACCTGTAACACCAATTATGTATGCTCGCCCTGTTTTTGGATTTATTCGCTTGAGTATTTCAGGAACCGAACTGTGGCGGCTTTCAATAATGGTCATAAGCCGTGCAAGTGCTACACGATCACCGCGAAGCATCTTATCTAGGAGTGTTATTTCTCTGTCTGAAATCGGCATAGAAATACGATAAATTGGAGGACTCGGTTTGTCAAAATTTCGATCTGTTGACATTGGTGCTCTATTCGGTAATCTTTTGAAAGAGGAAATAGAATATGTTCGGTCATCTTGGTTGGGGAGAACTCCTTATAATTCTGGTAATTCTGCTTTTAATATTTGGCCCAAGCAGACTCGGAAATCTTGGCTCTTCGCTTGGGAAGGGCATAAAGGGGTTTAAAAAGGCGATGCGCGAGCCGGATGAGATTGATGTGACCCCATCTAAGGATGAAGCTAGCCGAGTTGAAAGCACCCGCCTTGAGACCACTGGTAAGACAGCCGAAAAAAAGGAAGAAGTAAAATAGATTCCTAATTTATTAGTTTTCATACCTATCTCTAGGGCTTTGCTAAGATAGCGACGTCCCTAAAACATTTATCTCTTTTTCCTCTCGGCAATCTCTATTAAAACCCCTTTTAGGGCCTTTGGGTGGATAAATGCTACCTTTGTTCCATGCGCTCCGGGACGCGGGGATTGGTCAATTAACTGAACGCCCTCCTTTTTTAGCCTCTCAAGCGCTAAATCAATATCGTCTACAAGAAAGCAGATGTGGTGTATTCCTTCTCCTCTTTTTTCCAGGAATTTTGATATAGGTGAATTGTCGCTGAGTGGCTCAAGGAGCTCTATCGCAGCTCCACCCTCTTTAGGCTCAAGCATCGCTGCCTTTACGCCCTGCTCTTCTACAGTCTCTGTATGAGTGACCTTAAGACCCAGTGCTGACTCATAGAGCTTTGATACCTCATCAATGCTTTTTACCGCAATTGCCACATGGTAGAGACTCTCTGTCTTTCCGTTTTTCATTTCCCAGCTCCTATTGATTTTTATTGTACCGAGTGAACAACGAAACAATCTTAAATTGGGGATTTGCTTCGCTAACGCTCGCAATGACAGTTGTAAGAGTCATTTAATTAACTATAATTGGCTTCTAGAGAAAATTCAAATTTATTTGGGTGGGTTTCAAATCCCTATCTATACTTTCTGTGGTATCCAATAAATATAGTCTGTAATCACATGTCTCCGATATGCAATCGCCATTAGTTTATGATATTATTCTTATACATCTACATCTTGGTATAATTGAAATAGTAGATTTTAAGGAGAATTATGAATATCTGGGAAGACTTTCACGGACCTAATGCAGGGTATGTAATAGAGCTTTACGAGCGCTATAAGCAGAATCCAAACTCTGTTGATCCCTCTACAAGGGCTTACTTTGACCAATGGCCCCCACCTATAGACAGCATAGACGGTGTGGGTGCCCGGGTTGCACTGACATCAGCACTTAGTATTGATAAGATTGTCGGTGTGGTTAATCTTGCTCAAGCCATTCGGAAGCATGGCCATCTAAGTGCAAAGCTTGATCCTCTAGGCAGCCCGCCTCCCGGAGACCCATTGCTTGATCCAAAGACCCATGGATTGACTGAGGAGGACCTACGTCAACTTCCCGCGAGTCTTATAGGTGGTCCTATAGCTGAAAAGGCAGCAAATGCTCTCGAGGCAATTGAAGCGTTGTATAAGGTCTATTCATCTACTATTGGTTATGACTATGGCCATGTCTATGTGCCTGAAGAAAGGGAATGGCTTAGATATGCAGCTGAATCAGGCATTTTCCGTCCTCCTAAGGACCCAATTGATACCGAGGCACTACTTGAACGACTCACACAAGTAGAGGTATTTGAGCAGTTTTTGCATCGCATGTTCCCTGGAAAATTTCGATTTTCCATAGAGGGAGTTGATATGATGGTGCCTATGCTTGACGAGCTAATTGGGGAGGCGGCAGAAACTGGTATTCACAACATATTGATTGGTATGGCGCACCGGGGTCGCCTTAATGTTCTTGCACACATTCTGAATAAGCCCTATGCACAGATTCTGGCTGAGTTTAAAGACCCTGTGCAGACGCATAGTTTTCGTGATGATCTGGGCTGGACGGGGGATGTGAAATACCACAAGGGTGCACGAAGGGCAATAAAGGGCGGGGAGTTGGTGGAGTTGGTAGTTACTATGGCGCCAAACCCCAGCCACTTAGAGGCGGTTGATCCTGTGGTAGAGGGTATGGCTCGCGCGGCGAGTACAAGCGTAAATAAATCTGGCCCACCTAAGATCGACTATACGGCGACACTCCCTATACTGATTCATGGTGATGCCGCATTTCCAGGGCAGGGAATTGTAGCTGAGACGCTTAATCTCTCTCGCCTGCCGGGATATAGAAATGGCGGTACAATTCACATTATCACAAATAATCAGTTAGGTTACACGACGGATCCCAAAGAGGGGCGCAGCACACTCTATGCGAGTGATCTGGCAAAGGGATTCGAGATTCCCGTTGTCCATGTAAATGCCGATGATCCAGAGGCTTGTATCGAGGCTGCGCGGATGGCATTTGCCTATGCCTATCGTGCCGGATTTCATAAGGATTTTGTGATTGATCTTATAGGCTACAGGCGACATGGTCATAATGAATCTGATGAGCCAACCTTTACTCAGCCTCTTATGTACAAAAAGATAGAGAACCATCCTACAGTACGCAAAATCTGGGCAGATACCCTGGTGAAGCGCAATGTAGTTGATAGAGATCTGCCTGAAAAACTCGTGGGCAAATATATGGAGAGACTTCAGAACACTCTAGGATCACTGGAGCCTGAAGAGGCAATTGAGAAGGAACTAAATGAAGAGCAGCCCAAGCCACCCCCAAAGGGCGCGGCTCGCCAGGTCAAAACTGCCGTTTCGCTAGAGCGTCTTCGCAAACTAAATGATTCGCTTTTACGTGTACCCGATGGTTTTGCTGTTCATCCCAAACTAGAGCGTGTCCGCCAGAGGAGATACAAGGCACTAGAGAATCCAAATGAGCCTACTATTGATTGGGCTGCGGCCGAAGAGCTTGCTTTTGCCTCTATTCTTGAAGACGGAATTGCAATTCGTCTTACTGGGCAGGATGTCGAGCGGGGTACATTTAGTCATCGCCACTCTGTTCTTCATGATGTAAATACTGGTGAAACCTTCACCCCTTTACAGTCTTTGCCCCAGGCAAAAGCCGCTTTTGAGGTGCATAACAGCCCTCTTTCAGAGAACGCCACATTAGGGTTCGAGTACGGTTATAACGTTCAAGAACCCGGACGACTTGTTATCTGGGAGGCTCAATATGGCGATTTCATAAATGGCGCCCAGGTGATTATTGATGAGTTTATTACATCGGCGCGTGCTAAATGGGGACAAACCCCTTCTCTTGTACTTCTTCTGCCCCATGGCTATGAAGGGCAGGGACCTGATCATTGCAGTGGACGCCTTGAGAGATTTTTGGAGCTGGCAGCGGAGATCAACATGCGGATTGCCAACTGCACCACTTCAGCCCAATATTTTCACCTCCTGCGCCGTCAGGCATTACTCCTGAGAACCGATCCCCTACCGCTTGTAGTCATGACTCCAAAGAGCTTGCTGCGCCATCCTATTGTTGCATCTCCTCCACGAGACTTAGCCGAAAGTCGCTGGCAACCTGTGATTGACGATATTCAGGCTCAGTCACAGCGTGAGTTGGTGCGCCGTCTGATCTTATGTAGTGGCAAAGTCTATGTTGATCTGGTAACCAGTAAATACCGAAATGAAACCCCAGGCGTTGCCATTGTTCGGATAGAGCAACTCTACCCATTTCCAATTGGCGAGTTGAAATCGGTGCTGGATAGTTATTTTAGCCTTAAAGAGGTAGTTTGGGTGCAAGAGGAGCCAGAGAATATGGGCGCATGGACATATATGCAGCCGCGCCTCACAGAAATTATTGACGGGCGATTGCCTCTGCATTATCTAGGTCGGCCACGTAGTTCGAGTCCTGCAGAAGGCTCGGCATCATGGCATGCTGTCAACCAGGCGGCACTCATTGAGCAGGCTTATAGTTTTGAATCAATAAGCAAAAAGGACATTGTTTGGTTAAAGAGGACCTGATTCTTGGAGGAAATGAGACATGCCAACTAAAATAGTTGTTCCTCAATTGGGTGAATCCATAGTTGAAGCTACAGTAAGGCGGTGGCTCAAGCACGAGGGCGATTCTGTATCCGTAGGTGATGCGCTGGTTGAATTAGAGACTGAGAAAGTGAATGTGGAAGTGGCGGCCGAACAATCCGGCGTACTTGTGCGAATCGAAAAGAAGGAGGGCGATGATGTAAAGGTCGGCGATGTGCTGGGACTAATTGAAGAAGCAGTACAACAAGAGCTAAAGAAGCCTACGACAAAACCAAAGGAGGAAAAGCCATTAGAAATGGCTGGTCAAACACCGACTGAAGAACCCAAACAGATAGATGGCCAAAAGAGGGTAACTCCCCTGGCAAGGCGGATGGCAGAGCAGTACAAGGTTGATCTTAACGAGGTATCAGGCACAGGCCCGAGCAATCGGGTGACGGAGAAGGATGTGGAGGCCTATATAGAAAGACAAAGATCTAATCAAGTGGGTGTAGCAAAGCCGGAGCCTTCTCAGAAAGATTTTCCCTCTGTACAAAGGCAAAAAACTCAATCAACCGCAATTCCAGAATCGCCTATGCCGATTATAGACAGATCAAGGCGAGAGGAGCGGGTGCGCATGTCCCGGAGGCGCCGGACTATTGCCCGGCGCATGGTAGAGGCGCAGCAGACGGCGGCGATGCTCACGACATTTAACGAGGTAGATATGAGTGCTGTAATGGAGATACGCAAGCGCCGAAAAGATATATTCAAGCAGAAATATGGGGTTAGTCTTGGCATCGTCTCTTTCTTTATCAAGGCCTCTATTGGTGCACTGAGAGACTTTCCATTGCTTAATGCCGAGATTCAGGGCGATGATATAATTATCAAGCACTACTATGATATAGGCGTAGCCATAGGTGCAGAAGAGGGTCTTGTAGTGCCGGTTCTCAGGGATGCAGACCGCTTGTCATTTGCAGAGATTGAACGAGGTATTCAGGAGTATGTCGAGAAGGCTAAAAACGGAACCTTTTCCCTTGAAGACCTAATGGGGGGCACCTTCACTGTCACAAATGGTGGCGTTTTTGGTTCACTTCTCAGCACACCTATTATTAATCCTCCTCAGGTGGGAATTCTGGGTCTGCACAAGATTGAAGAGCGTCCTGTTGTAGTCAACTCTCAGGTAGTTGTCCGTCCAATGATGTACCTAGCCCTGAGCTATGACCACCGCATCGTTGATGGCCGTGAGGCAGTGCAGTTTCTTGTTCGGGTTAAACAATTAATTGAGGATCCGGAGGCCCTTTTGTTAGAAGGCTGATTCCATTTCGATATAAACCTTTTCTCTGTATGTTATCAGTGCTGATTATAAGTTGGAAATGGCATTATCTGCTGGATTGTGTCTGGGTTCTTCCAATCTTCCTTATGATTCCCCTTTCAAACCTCTCTTTATCAATTATAAACATGTCATTATAGCCCTGTGCGATTTTCTCCATCTCATCAAAGGCCTCAACCTTAAAGTATATTCTCCTTCCATCTACTCTTATAACCTCGGCCCTAATAGTTATAGGCATTCCTATTGGGGTCGAGGCAAGGTGACTCATTTCAATCTTTATACTTACTGCCATCTCTCCTCTATCAAGGAAGGGTGCAAGCACATCTGCACATGTGGTCTGTATAAAAGTGAGAAGTGATGGTGTTGAAAGTACGCGCGGCGAGCTTTCATGAAAGCGTGAAGCTGCCATCTCTGGTGTTGTCTGAATCTTCTTCTCTACAAACATTCCTGTCTGGAGTTTATCCTTCATGATTCCTCCTTGATTTGGCTAAGAGTATGGTTAGAAATGTATACTTCCAAATTAGAATTATATCAAATCTTTTGGCGTCTGAATACATGGAAGGAAAAATCCTCTGAAGATTTTGCAATTATAGATAGGACATGACTCACAATTATCGAGGTATATCCAGCGGCCGCTCGCGGTGCATAAGCACCCAGTCGCCGTTTTCTTCCAGTGCCTTCTTCCCCAGTTCTTCCACGAGAATCTGTGATTCTTTATATCTTGCTGCATCATATCTCCCCAAGTCCACTAAGTCTCGCAATCGCCCTCTAGCCTTATCGAATAGAATTTTCATCGCCGCGTATTGCTTAGTCTGCGCGGATAGAGCCTTTTTCTCAGCATATGTGTATAATACAGCGGCTATGACTGCTGGTAGGCTTACTATTATAAATAACAGTAAGCCGTGTATTAGCCTGTTTTGTTCTAACCATTTGTTGAGATTAGGTTTGAACAGGAATCCAAGCAGCGTGAGTATGACTGCCATAATAAAGGTCAGACCCACACTGAGCAAAAGGAGAAGGTTACGCTTTTGTTCTATAGACTTCAATTGCCCTCCGTCGCGCCATCCTGCTTCGTTGAAGTAGGTATATTGATTCTCTACCCAGTGCTTGA
This sequence comes from uncultured Spirochaetia bacterium, assembly GCA_964389705.1. GTDB lineage: Bacteria > Desulfobacterota_D > UBA1144 > Nemesobacterales > CSP1-2 > PSLL01. Next base: position 14,538 of record CAYMEO010000017.1, on the reverse strand, counting down.
GAACGAGTTGCATTCGGTGTATGTCCTGAGGTGCTATACCAGAACTTATTGTATTGTTTACTTCACCTCCAGTGATGCTCCAACAGACCCGAATAGCGCTCCGAATCCAGTCCAGCTCGCTTCTTTGCTTGCCTAGGTAGTGCTCTTCAACCGAGGTCGGTAGGTCAGCAAGGCGCCAGAAGAATTGCACCCTTAGACCCTCTGCTATAGCGCGGTAGTCTTGGTATTTGTTCTGGTATTCATTCTGCTTTGCCCGATAGTAGAAGAAAAAAGCCACACCCAGTAAGACGGGATAGAGGAGCAATAATATGTGAGTATCGTGAAACATATGGGAATAGGCTTCAAAAAAGGCCACAGCTGCAAGGGCTAGGATACATAAGGCCTTCAGCGTCCACAGTGTCTTGCCTTGGAAATACAATGCCAGGGTATCAGCCGTGGTATAAACCTCACGGATGAATTTGAGATCATAGGATAGTGTTTCTGCCTCCAGGCCGGGAATTAGATACGCCTTGCTGGCCCCCCGCTTCGCCGCGAGCTCGGACTCAAAATTGAGTGCATCCCGGTTGAAGCTCTCTATGCTCTTATAGATTCTCTTATAGTCCCTCTCCGCCTCTTCATTATTGGAGTAGCCCTCAGGAAAGATCTTTTGGTAGGTCTTGGCCTTGTCTGGGTTGGGGTTTTTGATCCTTGGCGTCATAATATGATAGAGGGGGCCACATTTTACCGGATCCGGCGGGCTTAGCATTGACCCGATGCTTTGAGGAAAGTCCTTCAGCCAGTATTGAACAATCTGTGCCGTGCCTCCTAAAAGGTCAGAGGACTCACCATCCCATAGAGCGATAAGTATCTGGCTGTGGTGGACGATGAACTTACCCACTGCCTCATATTGGAGATCCCGATGCTTCCCGTATTCTCGGATATTTCCCTCTGTGTTCCCTTCCACTAGAGGTAGTTCAAACCAATTCTCCGCCCTTTGAATCAGGTCGTTAAACTCAGTCTGGGAATCAGGGGTTTGAAAATCTCTTTCGTACAGCGTCCTAGGCATGGGCAGGGGAACGATAAGGTGAATGCCAAGGTCTAGGGCTACCCGTACGACAAGGCGATCCGCCCCTTCAGCTAATGGGGAGAGTAGAACCATAGGCGTGTGAGGGTAATTCTTTCCGATCTCCTCAAATATGTTACGAACCTGTTTCTCCAAATCATAGCGGTCTCCCTCTATCAGGTCGCGGTGGCCAGTAACACCAATCACCATGGGCAGAAGCCCTCGTGATATGCTAATTGTATCGCTCATAGTATTCTTCCATTTAAACCTTGAAGGCTTTGAGTGCCTCCATTTCTTTGATTTCTTTCGTGAGCTTCATACTTGAGGTATTAATTTACCTCTCTCATACGGTCTCACTCAGTCGGCTAATTTCGGGTCGAGTTTAACCGCCTGTGCGTAGTCAGCCAAAGCCAGGTCGTATTTGCCCTTGGCTTTGTAAGCCAAACTCCGGTTTTTATATGCCATGGCGAATTTTGGATTGAGTCGTATGGCTTCAGTGTAGTCCGCAATGGCTCGGTCATAATCGCCCTTTCTATAGTAAGCGTTGCCTCGGGTGTTATAGGTATAGAAGTCACTTGGATTGAGTCGTATGGCTTCAGTATAGTCTGCAATAGCTTTGTCATAATCGCCCTTGTCGGCATAGGCCACACCACGGTTGCTGTAGGCTACTGCGTATTTCGGGTCGATTCGAACCGCTTCGGTATAGTCAGCAATAGCTCTGTCATAATCGCCCTTATCATAGTAGGCAAAGCCGCGGCTGTTGTATGACCCGGCATCTTTCGGATTGAGTTGGATAGCTGCAGTGTAGTCAACAATGGCTCGGTCATAATTGCCCTTTCTACGGTATGCATCGCCACGGTTCTTGTAGACCACGGCTTCTTTGAGACCGAGTTGGATGGCCTCGGTGTAGTCAGCGGCTGCTTTGTCATATTCGCCCTTGTTATAGTAGGCATTACCACGGTCATTGTAGGTATAGATGTCTTTCGGATTAAGTCGGATAACTTCTGTGAAGTCTGCGATGGCTTTGTCATAATCACCCACATTATAATAGGCCAAACCGCGGTTGGTGTAGACTACGGCGTCTTTCGGATTGAGTTTAATAGATTCGGTGTAGTCCGCAATGGCTTGGTCATATTCACCCTTGTTATAGTAGGCAAGGCCGCGGTCGTTATAGGTTATGGCATCTTTCGGATTGAGTTGGATAGCTGCAGTGTAGTCAACAATGGCTCGGTCATAATTGCCCTTTCTACGGTATGCATCGCCACGGTTCTTGTAGACCACGGCTTCTCTCATGCCGAGTCGGATAACCTCAGTGAAATCGGCAATGGCTTTGTCATACTCACCCTTTTTGTAGTAAGTGTTGCCTCGGTCGTTATAGGTGAAGGTGTCTTTTGGATCCAACTCGATGGCCTCTGTATAGTCTGCGATGGCCTTGTCGTATTCGCCTTTGTCATAGTAGGCCAGGCCACGGTTTTTATAATAAACCACAGCATCTTTTGGATTGAGTCTAATAGCCTCTGTATAGTCAGCGATGGCTTTGTCATACTCGCCCTTGTTATAGTAGGCAATACCCCGCTGGTTATATGATGTGGCGTCTTTCGGATTGAGTCGGATAGCCTCGATGAAGTCGTCAATAGTTCTGTCATAATCGCCTTTTTTGCGATAGACCAGACCACGGTTTACATAAACCACAGCATCTTTTGGATTGAGTCTAATAGCCTCTGTATAGTCCGCAATGGCTTGGTCATATTCACCCTTGTTATAGTAGGCAATACCCCGATCGTTGTAGAGAAGCGGATTTTCCGGGTCCTGTTGAATCTTTTTAGTAAGTTCATTAATAACCGGATCGCCATCTGGTAGTGGAGGTGGGGGAGGTTGCTGAGAAGTTGATCCAGAATCAATTCCCAAAGCCTTAAGTCCTTTTACTATGCGAGGGAGGATGGCGGATATCCCTTCTGGTGGGATGCGGATTGAGGTGGCAGTACCTATGGCCTGCCGCCATTCGGGCTGGCGGTTCTGAAACTCAACGTGTGTGACATCACGCAGCAGAGGGATAAACGGCTTGCCGCATTCGTGGGCTCGATCAACCTCTTTTGTTATTTGTTTAGAGCCAAGCGAATCCCGTGATATCACAAGGACAAAGGCTTTGGATTTCTCAATTGCCTGACCTGTTTGGACCAGGTAGGAAAGTCCGGGGACACCGTCGCGCTCATAATACCACGTCGTGTAGCCCGCTGACTCCAGTCCCCGCGCTATCTCCTGCGCGATACCCTCGTCTTCTTCAACATGACTAATGAAGATATCACTCATGGGCTATCCCTCCTGTTCAACTTCGGGTCATTGGAGTTGGATCTCCTGATGTGAGTAGTTTTAAATTGATTTTCGGTTAACTACATTGCTAGAAGGCGAACAACTCATGACCCCCCTAAATTGTCTGATTTAGATGATATAACTGTGGTCTTGGAATGTCAATTCAGAAAAATACCTGCGTTGAATTGCTTAAAATCTAACTAAAATGGCATTAGTTCTGCAATTGGGAAGCGTTGAAATCGGACTGTTTTTTGTGATATAAATAGCTTATGCATAAAATCATTTTAGAAACAACATAATCTATCTAGATAAATTAGGAATTTTTTGAATGGCTGACCAATCCCAGGATAATGGAATTCTCAGCTGACACCACTTATGACCTGTGGCACGCTGCGCGACATTTCATTTTTTAACCACAGACGGGCAAAGATATTTATCAACCGCACGAAAAGCGGTAAAGCCCGGCGGCTATGTCATTATTGGCACATTACAGAACAAATGGGCAAAGGTTTTGAAAAAATACTCTGCATAACTGAAGACCATATCACACCGTTTAATACAAAGCAAAACTTTCTATTCTGCGGCTTTAAGCGCGCTGCATTTTCTTGAGAACCCGGTGGCTCTATTGTATATTTAGAGCCACAATCCTTATTATTACTGCACGGAGGATTCTAAAAAGGTTGGAGTCGCTCATTAATGGAAATCTTACGCTTATTACGTTTTTTCCTCTTCTCGGAATTCCTTTAGTTATTGTTCTGTCTATTCTCTATAGGGAATCGGAAGAGCCTATGAAGATCGGGGCACTTGTTATAAGCATCATTGAGTTTCTCATTTCGATTCCGCTCTATACAAATTTTAAGACCGGATTCGCGGGTATGCAGTTTGAAGTAAAGCATCCTTGGATACAGAGTCTTGGGATAAGCTATCACTTGGGAATAGACGGCATAAGCCTGTTTCTCGTTCTCCTTACGACATTTATTATGCCCATTACCATTCTTAGCTCTTGGCATTCAATCCACAGGGGTATGAGGGAGTTCCTGATCCTTATGCTCACAATTGAGACCGCTCTTATTGGGACATTTGCAGCACTCGATATGGTTCTTTTCTTTGTGTTCTGGGAGGCGGTGTTAATCCCAATGTATTTCATAATCGGAATCTGGGGGACAGAGCGCAGGATTTACGCCGCTATAAAGTTCTTCATATATACCGCGCTTGGAAGCGCACTTATGCTTGTTGCAATCCTCTATCTCTACTTCGCCCACATTGACCAATTTGGAACCCCGTCTATGAATATACTAGATTTTTATAAATTGAACATCCCTTATTTCGGTATGACGAGCCCTCAGGGACTGGTGTTTCTTGCGTTCTCACTTGCATTTGCTATAAAAGTCCCCATGTTTCCGCTCCACACATGGCTTCCTGATGCTCACGTTGAGGCGCCGACGGCTGGGAGCGTAATCCTTGCGGGGATTCTCCTTAAGATGGGGACCTACGGTTTTCTGCGATTCTCGATTCCGCTTTTTCCTCAGGCGACTATGGATTTTCTCCCAGTAATCTCCGTGATTGCAATAATAGGCATAATATACGGGGCGATGGTCGCGTTTGCTCAGAGCGATCTCAAAAAGCTCATTGCATATTCAAGCGTAAGCCATCTGGGGCTTGTGATGCTTGGGATTTTTGTTCTCAATATCCAGGGCATAGAGGGCGGAATATATCAGATGCTGAATCACGGGCTTTCTACCGGTGCCCTATTTCTTATAGTGGGTATGATTTATGAAAGGCGCCATACAAAGCTCATTGCCGAGTTTGGGGGAATATCGAAAGTAATGCCCGTTTTTGCCATATTTTTTATGCTCTCGGCTTTATCCTCAATCGGACTTCCGATTCTAAACGGTTTCATTGGAGAGTTCCTTATACTCCTTGGGGCGTTTAGATGGAATTATATATATTCGGCCCTGGGTGCTACGGGTATGATACTTGGGGCTATATATATGCTTTGGGCGTATCAGCGCGTGATGTTTGGGCCGCTTGAGAACTCCGAGAACAAGGCCCTTCGAGATCTCAGCCTGAGAGAGATTATGGTCTTTCTTCCAATTGCAGTAATGTTCTTTGTAATGGGGGTTTACCCGAAGCCTTTTCTCTCAAAAATGGAGCCAACAGTCGAGGCGCTTTTAAAAACGAGATTTGAGCGGCCGATTGCTTTTGAAGGGATTAACCAGCCAAGAATAATACAGATGGTAGATTGGGTACTAACCTTGATGAAGTCGCCAGGTGCGAATGGACATGAATAGACACGACACTATTTGTGTTTATTTGTGGCTAAAACCTGAATCGACCTTATCTAGGACCTCCTGAATTATATCTTTTGGCTTGATTCCCTCTGACTCGGCACGGAAGTTTAGGACAAGTCTGTGCTTGAGTATGGGGAATGCAAGGGACCTTACATCATCCGTGTTTGGAGTAAACCTCCCATCAAGTATGGCTCGTGCCTTGCTCCCCAGTATTAGGAACTGTGAGGCTCTAGGCCCTACGCCCCAGGAGACCCATTTCTTTACAAATTCGGATGCAGCATCGTCGGGTCTTGTTGCCCTTGCAATTTTGACGGCATATGCGGCAACATACTCGGAGACCGGAACCCGATGAACTAAATCCTGGTATTCGAGGATTTTTGAAACATCAACCACACGTCTGAGTTCAGGTCTATAGGCTCCAGTTGTAGTTCTTGCGATTTCTATCTCTTCATTAAGAGAGGGGTAGTCCACGTCAATCTGAAACATAAACCTATCAAGCTCGGCTTCAGGCAAGGGATAAGTTCCTTCCTGTTCAATAGGGTTTTGAGTGGCAAAAACGAGAAAAGGAGGCTCCAGTGTGTAGGTCTGTCCACTGACCGTTATCTTTCTCTCCTGCATGGCTTGAAGAAGGGCAGCCTGTGTTTTTGGAGACGACCTATTTATCTCATCTGCAAGGAGTATATTACAGAAAATCGGTCCCTGTATGAACCTAAAAAATCTCTTTCCCGTTGTTCTATCTTCTTCTAAAACCTCAGAGCCGGTGATGTCTGAGGGCATCAAATCGGGTGTGAATTGAACCCTGCTGAATTTCAAATTAAGAATATCGGAGAGCGTGCTTACAAGAAGGGTTTTTGCAAGTCCCGGTACCCCAACAAAAAGAGAGTGTCCCGAGGACATAAGGGAGATAAGCAAAAGTTCTATAACCCTCTCCTGGCCGACTATCACCTTTCCTATCTCTCCTAGGATTTCCCTTTTTACATCGGATATTTCTTTTACCTTTTCTATATCCTCTTTACTTCCATATTCATATCTGCTCATTTGAGGTCCTCATCAATAAAATGATGCAAGATACATGATTCATCTTGCACCTGATTACTTTTATTCATGTCTAATTCTCTTTAATCAAGATACCCAAGACCCTCCTTTCGGATTCTGCCGAGTCGGATAAGCCGAGCTTTTCATAGATTGAGATTAAAGCAATATGTGGCTCCGGGTCAAAGGGGTTTATAGATATTGCACTCTGGTATGACTCCTCGGCCTTTCTAAAGTTCTCCTTCTTTATGTAAATCTCCCCAAGGTTGTTGTATGCATCTACAGATTCCGGGTAGAACTTAACCGAACGCAATAGAAGCTCTTCTGCCTTTTCGTATTCTCCGAGTGCTATCTGTGTTGAGGCAAGGCGGTTCAATATAATGGGTGAGGCCGGGTCGAAATTTAAGGCCTTATCGTATTCATAAGCGGCTGCCTCCAGTCTCCCTCTGACCTTCAGCATATCTCCGAGGGTTGTATAATCCCTTGCCTGAGCACTGTCTAGGTCTCTTAAATCATTTCCATTGTCCTGGGATTTTCCTTTGTTCTCTTCAAATCTCAATTCCTTTACCTTGATTTTAGGGATTCTTTCCGTGAGTTTTCTTTCCATTAAATCACCTGACCACGATTTATAGAACTGAGAGAAATCCATCTTTGTAACCTGTTTTATCGCTGATCTGTAATCGTTTTTTTCCCTTAGGCTTTCGATCATATTAAGAAGAGCGCTGTTACCCCATTTCTTTACGATAAAATCTACAATTGTTCCTACCTGCGCGAATGCAAGCTGGGCTTCATAGGCGCTTTGGAGTTTTCCAAAAGACGGATGCATCTTCTCTATAGGGACAAGGCTATTTTCTTTTAAGGCTCTTGAAAGAAGGGTTTCATAGAATGGGTTGAGAACTTGTCTCTTTTTCTCCCTCCATCTTTTCTCTTCAAATTTTGCGATTCCTTCATGAAGCCATACAGGAACCGTGTTTTCACTTCTAATGAATACGAGATAATGCGTGTATTCATGTGCGAGTGCATCAAGCCACATGTAGCCCTTTGGCAATAGTCTAGGCGATATAATCATAATTCGGTTGAATTTACATATACCTACAACTCCTGTTGTAGCGATGTCTTTTGGTGAGAGGGTTGAGGCAATGGCAAAGCCCTCAGGATCGGGATATATTTCGACAATTACCGGATCGCTGGGATAGGTTTCCAGGTCTGAGCCAATTTCATAGTATGCCTTCTCAAGCACCTTTTGGGCGTATGTAGGGAGTATGGAATCCTTTGGATGGATGTATCTTATTATAAAGTGTTCAGTTTTTACCTCTTTAAACTTCTCCCCTGTCTCGGCGACTTTTGATATATAGTCTAGAAAATCGCTGACCTCTTTGCCTCTGTAGAATGCATAAGCCTCTTTCCCATATTTTACCGCCTCCCTGTATTTGCCTTTATAGAACTCAACCTGAGATTTCAGGTAAAGGGCGCGACCTTTGTCATTGGAACTACTGGCGAGTTCTATAGCCCTGTCGGCAAATTGGGAGGCTTCTTTTACCTGCCATTTATCGAGGTGTATCTCCCCGCTCTTTATCAGTGCGGGAAGATCCGAGGCTGAGGCCGGGTAATTCACATAAAAGAAAGATAGCAAAATTGGGAGAATAAAACGTATCACTTTATAATTCTCTCATAATACTTCTTGTTAAGCTCGCTGTATCCCTCAGGGGAGCCGTCTTTCAGTGCCTTTAGTAGGCTCTCTTTAAATTCCCTTCCAACCTTTTCTCCAGGAGGTGGAATATTTATTTGACTTGTGTCAATTCCGATTCCATTTTCATTAGATTGATTCCTTCCCAAAACAAGTGGAACGGGGAGTCCTATTCCTCTTGCACTCATTTGGTATTTTTCAAGAAGTTCGCTTGTCTTTTCTCTTGCTCTTTTGAGTGCCTTTAGAGCCTCTTCTTGACTTGAGATTGCTTTGGATATTTCTTTTCCATTAAGACTCCTGGATGCGCTGTGCATAAACCATCTTGACTCATCTAGCCCTCTTTGTATATTGGGGGGAAGGGCATCTTGAGATAGGCCTTTTAAGTCTTCAGACAGTTCCGATGCCTCTTTTTCAATCTCATTCTGTCTCTTGGCAAGCTCATCCATCTTTTCTTCCTTTCCCTCTGCTCCTCTGATACGCTCAATATCTCGACGGATCTCCCCTGCAAGATTTGCCGACTGCTCTATCTCGCGCTGCGCCTTTGCGATCTTGCCGACTCCAAGATCACTAAGGTTTCTGAGTCCGATTGTTCCTTCCTCAATATCCCTTGCTCCTCTTAGAGCCTCACTAAATTCGAGTACCTCAAGCCAGTGCTTGAGTTCATCGGCTTCATCAAGGATTCTCCTGGTAAGAAGAGAACCTTCTATGAACTCATTTGTCCCCATATTGTCGGAGATCTTGGCCTCTGATTCCATAATGAGGCTTTTTAGTCTCTCAATCTTCCTTTTTTCCCTTTCTACAAAATAAATTGGATTTATCTTACTAGACAGATTTTTTAAAATTGAGTCTTTGACATCCTGGGTTCTTTCTTTAAGAGATTCTTCTCTACCTTCTAAACCCTTTATTCTCCCAAGAATTTCATTTAGTCCTGTAATCTGGCTTGAGAATAGATTAGAGTTTAGTATCTGAGATCCATTTTCGAGGGAGGCAATCATCTCTTGGAGACTGCCTTCAAAACCAGAGATCAAATTCAGAGCCTCATCAATCTTTCCGCTATTAATCAGTTCCATTATCTCATTTAGTTTTCCATCTAGATCCAGTGTCTTAAATGAATCAGGATTTAGAAATCCTTCACGGGCATCCCTACCTATAGAACTCAGCCTTTGTGATAGCTGAGACATAATACCCTTTAGTTCTTCTATTTTTTTTTCAATCTCTTTTTTTGTTTTCTCATTGTTTTCTTGTTTAAGCCTCTTAAGGAGTTCTGAAAGCTCATTGTATCTGCCAATGGCATCTCTTCCGTAAGAGAGCGACTCTCTTAGCCTTTCCCCTCTGAGTGTGGAATCCAAAAATAGGATGTCGTCCTCAAACTCTTTTATTTCCCTCTTTATAAGATCACCGAGTCGGGAGAAATAAGAAATCGAGGAGGACGAAATCAAATGGTGGCGTTCCTCTAGTATGTTACTTATTCTTACCTTCATATTCGAGAGCCCCAAGAAATATGTGTAGTCTGAAAAGTTGTCGTCTTTCATCTTCGTCAGGATTTCATTCAAAGAGCCTATTACATTTTCAATCTTACCCATTATCCCTTCTTGAAATCTTTCAACATTGCTTACTCTGATATTTCTCTCATTAGGGCGATGCTCTATGTCGTCTCCTAGAGCATCTAGGAGCTCCTCTAGAAGCCTTTCTGTCGAGGCTACTGTATTTTCGTGTTTTTTTCTTGGGCTATTGAGTCTGACTTTAATCACGTTTGATGTCCCTGCCTTAGGACCCGATATGGTGTCATTATCATAGGCGTTTATCTTAACCTCTATTACTTCGTCTGGCTCTGACTTAATGTCGCTGAGATCCCAGGTGAATTTACCCTCTATTGATTTTGGCTCTTCCTTAATTTCATCTATGGGTTTGCTCCCTTCGCCTTTCTTTGTCTTCCAGACAATAAATAGTTTTGTAAGTCCGAAATCGTCCTGGGCTTTATATAAGATGTCCAGATTTTCCTTTTCCCCGATCTCCACAATATCCCCACCCGGAGACTCAATAGCCACTTTTGGAATCTTATCTTCTTCGGATATAATCCTAAAAATCCTCGATCTGAGGTTTTTCTTTCTATCTCGTATGAAAAAATTGCCGTCTGAAAGTATTGTAAATTCGCCTTTTATTCTTTTTCCATCCCAGCTAATGGGGATGGTGAGGCTATTTTGAATAACAATTTCTCCCTCGGTCAAAGACCTAAGCGGAGTCGCTTCAAAAGTCACGTGGGTTCCCTTTATGGCTCTTACATCTCCGGTGCTTCCTTTTACCACTTGGGGCGCGAGTTTCGTATAGGCTGGATATATGTAGTCAATTTTAATATCTGCAAGTTCAAGGGGGTTTGATTCTGAGGGCGGCATTAAGTGAGCACTAAATAAAAAACGTTGAAAATCCCTTGGAGCAACTATAAATGCGGTAAGTGACAAAACGATGGCGATGACAAGTAGTTTTCGGTAAATCTTTATTTTATCTCTCGGTAGAGCGGGGGATAGGTCTAGCGATTCGATTTTGCTGGCAACTTCATTTATATGGGCTTCTGTGAGGAATCTTGAGACACCGAGTTCTTTCTGTGTTCCGGTCAAATCGGATAGAAGAAGGAGGGCATTTAGCGTGTCTTCTCCAAGTCCCGGATATATCTTTTCAATCTCTAATGCGAGTTTAGTCCTTTCTTCTTTTTTTAGTACAGCGGGGATGATAAACTTTACAAGGCCCAGGCATAGGGTCAGTATAGCCACGATTTTTAGCACGGAGAAATAGATATTATTCGAGTAGATATACGAGAAGAGCGAAATCAGTCCCACAGAGGCAAATAGAACCAGTAGGAATTCTAACGAGCCTTTTGCAATCCGAATCTTTTTTCGCTCTTTCCCTAACCTATCTAGGAGCCCTTTAATAACCTTTTCCGAACCACTTTCCATAGATTAAATACTACCGTAGAGTTAGAGAAAAAGAAACGAATTAGCAACGCTTATTAATCTATGTTATTATAATCATACAATAGCTTAGGTATTAATACTTAGCACCTAAAGTCTCATGCGCTCATCTAAAAAGCGTTATTTGATACGTACTCAGCATAAAATCCGAGGGGGAAATCATGGGATATAAGACCCTCCTTACAAAGAGGGTAGAGTTTTCTGCCTCTCATCGCTACTGGAATCCAAAATGGAATGAAGAAGCAAATAAAGCCATATTTGGTAAATGCACGAGTCCCTATGGTCATGGGCATAACTATATTCTCGAAGTTACTATTGAGGGCACAGTTGATCCGGATACGGGGATGATTATAAATCTTTACAGCCTAAAACCGATAATAAACGATGTTCTCAAGGATTTTGACCATAAATTTCTAAATGAGGACAACCCGTATTTCAAAGACTTAATTCCTACAACGGAGAACATATCGCGTGTTTTGTGGGAGCTATTGGAGAAGAAGCTCGAAGGAACCGCAAACTGTAGGCTTTACAGGATTAGGCTTTATGAAACTCCTGATCTATACGTAGATTACTGGAGGGAGTAATGGAAAAAAAAGAGGTATGTACTTTAACAAAGGTCTACCATTTCTCTGCTGCCCACAGGCTCAATGCAAAGAAGTATTCTGATGAAGAAAATCGCCGAATATTTGGTAAATGCAATAATCCTAAGGGACATGGGCACGACTACTACGTTGAGGTTAAAGTGACAGGGAATATTGATCCGGACACGGGAATGATAATGAATCTGGGTGATTTGGATAGGATAATGAAGGAGATTATAGATGAACTCGATCATACTAGATTGGATATTGAGATTCCCTACTTCAGAGAATTTACCCCTTCTGGGGAGAACATAGTAAGATATATATGGATAAGACTTCAGCCTAAGATTGACAAAGGCAAGCTTCTTCATTTGAAGCTCTGGGAAACATCAGATAACTACTTCGAATATTTTGAGGATACATGATGCACGGCGCGTCTTATCTTGTATTATGCATATTACATCCTGCATCGCGTTATCTTCATTTGTGTGAATCCGTGTTCATTCGTGGTTAAATTTTTTGAGGAGGAAAGACGACAGTATGAGCATCGAGAAAGCGGTAAGGGAGATTCTTCGTGAGGTTGGAGAAGACCCCGAGCGTCAGGGGCTTAAAGGCACACCTGATAGAATCTCCAGGATGTATAGAGAACTCACTGCGGGATACAGGGTATCACCTCAGGAGATAATTAATGGTGCAATATTTGATATAAAATACGATGAGATGGTGGTTGTAAAGGATATAGAGTTTTATAGCCTCTGCGAGCATCATCTACTTCCATTTTTTGGTGTATGTCATGTGGCCTATACCCCAAACGGGAAGATAATTGGGCTCAGTAAGATTCCAAGAATCGTTGAGATGTTCTCCCGTAGACTTCAGGTTCAAGAAAGGATGACAATAGAGATTGCAGATTTACTCAATGAGGTTCTAAACCCGGATGGAGTAGCGGTTGTTGCAGAGGGCTACCATCTCTGTATGGCGATGAGGGGGATTAAAAAGGCAGAAGCCAAGATGATAACGAGCGCAATGCACGGGGCTTTTAAAGAGGATGAAAGGACCAGGATGGAATTCCTAAGCTTTATAGGAAAGCACAAATGAATAGGGAGGTCGTGGTTGTTACAGGGGCGGGAAAAGGGATAGGAAAAGAGATAGCCTTTGAATTTGCTAGAGAAGGGGCGGCAGTTGTAATATGTGCAAGAACGCTCAGTAGTATAAAGGCGGTTGAAAGAGAGATAAAAGAAAGGGGCGGAGAAGCCTTAGCCATTGTGTGTGACGTTGGGGTTGAAGAGGAGGTTAAAAGTTTTATAAATCGGGTTTCCCGGATTAGCGGTAATATAAATGTCCTCGTTAATAATGCTGGGGTCGCTTTTGTAGAATCTATTTCTCGTCTGGACTTGTCTAAATGGGAGCAGACGATTAAGGTGAATTTGACCGGAGCCTTTCTTATGACAAAATATGCCCTTGGATTTATGAGAGAAGGGGGACATATATTCAACATAGCCTCTATTGCCTCTAGGATGGGATTTCCCAACTGGTCTGCATACTGTGCTTCAAAATTCGGGCTTATTGGTTTTACAAATTCTATAAGGGAGGAACTCAGGGGACTGGGAATAAAAGTCACGGCTATTATTCCCGGGCCTACGGATACGCCTCTCTGGAGAGAGATTCCGGGAAATTGGGATAGAAAAAGGATGATAAAACCAGAGGATATTGCAAGGGCCGTTGTCAATATATATAAGCAGCCCGGGGGAACTTTGACTGAAGAGATAGTTATTATGCCCATAGCAGGGGCATTATAGTAAAGATGCTCGATACACGATACATGATGTCATGTATATTGCATTATTGTTAGAGGAAAACAAAATGAGCGAAACGAAAAAAATCATAAGCCCGACGGTCACTCATCAGATTAGGATTCCGCCAGGACAGGTTATAACCCAGAAATTTCCCGTCTATGACATTGCCCCTAGACCGATATTCAACAAAGAAAAATGGCGTTTTGTAATAGGTGGAGAAGTAAAAGAGAAAAAAACGATAACCTGGGATGAATTTATGAAACTCCCTAGGGTAGAGGTGCTTGCGGATTTTCACTGTGTCACAAGGTGGTCAAAGCAAAACATGCTCTGGGAAGGGGTAAGCACGAGAACTATTTATGATTTAGTTGAACCTAATCCCGAAGCCCGATACCTGATGATCCACTGTATGGAGGGATATACGACAAACGTTCCGGTTGAAGATTTTCTCAAAGAGGATTCTCTTTTTGCCTATAGTCTAAATGGTAGGCCACTTGAGCCTGAACACGGATTCCCTCTTCGTCTTGTAATCCCTCAGCTTTATGCATGGAAGAGTGCGAAGTATGTAAACGAAATAGAGTTTATGATTGAAGATGAGCCTGGATTCTGGGAACTAAGAGGATACCACATGTATGGCGATCCATGGAAAGAGCAGAGATTTTGGGAAAATGATATGAAACCCTGGCAAATAAGGAAAAGAGGGAAAGAGAGGTAATAAGTTACGCTGTGCTTTTAAATCCCTTGAAGAAGCGGCTATGGTTATATCACCAGCTACCTCTGAGATTTGCGCTTGAGACAAGAAATGCTATTTCAATGTTATATTGAAAGTAATATTAAAC
>CAYMEO010000016.1:0-36506 GCA_964389705.1 uncultured Spirochaetia bacterium | reverse complement strand
CCCGCCGCTGTGTGGTGTCAGCAGGTGCCCATGCAGCTTGTCGTTGCCGAGGGGAAGCTCTATCCCGAATCGGTCAGTCCGCAACAGACCTTGTAGGCAACTGGCCAAAGCACCAAACAGCGCATCGCGTTCGAGGTGTCGGCCAATAGCCCGATTGACGTCGAGCATGGCACGGAGTTCTGTGGTTACGCAACGCATATCGTCGTAGGCCCCTCGCAGCCTCTCCTCCGCCCGTTTGCGCTCCAACTCAGCTCCAGCCCTTGCGGCAAAAATTTGCAGTACTGATATTCCACGAGGCTTATCGGGCATAGGCTTATCACCAATCACAGCTATGTGGCCTAAAATACCCCCACATGAATCGCGAATCGGTATTCCCAGAAAGCTTTCGGCCTTCCACTCGGCTAGTCCCTCATCCTTGGGAAAGAGTGTCTGTAAGTCCTTTGGATAGTAGCATATATCACCGGCGATTACATTTTCGCATGGGGTATCGGCCAGAGCATACTCGAAGTTGTCACCGAAGTCTTTGCCCATCCAAAAGGCGAGCGTACGAACCCTTGTCAATGTTGCATCCGTACACTCAGTAACGAAGGCATAACGCACACGAAGCGCGAAGGCAACGTGACGGACAAGCGAATTGAAAAAATCAACACCAGTAGATGATGCCGTCCCCGCCGCAAGGTGCTGAAGCAATTCCGAATCTGTTGCGGGTAGTCTCTCATTGGATTCTTGAACATCTTGTTCAATTTCCTTGGTTCGATCCAATCTTCCTTCCTCACCCCAATTAATGTTTTTCATGGCTTGTTTGTCGTAGGAGCTTAGCTGTCGCATACAATATAGCTTTCAAACCGATGTGAATCAAGGTTCGAGACACAAGTACAATACACAGCCTCTTTAGCGTGTATAAATTGAATCCGAATCGAACATAAGCCCCATCTTCGCTATGATATTTCGTGACAGTCACGATAATTCGTGGATTGAATTATCAGGGCAAAAGACAAGTAACAGAAAAAAAATCAATTAATTGTTTAAATTGGGATAATTAGACTAGAGTAGGGGCAATTCATGAATTGCCCCTACAATACTGGCATACCTTTTGCGAACGAAATAGTTAAGTAAAACAGAGTAGGAGAGATCACAGAGATGCTTAAAATTACAGAGACCTCCCAGGGTGAAAAAACGATAACCCTGAAATTAGATGGAAAAATGGTTGGTAGATCTGCATCGGATTTAGAAGAATTATGTCTGTACCACAGGGATGAAAGAGGCAAAACCGTTGTATTGGATCTTTCCGGTTTGGCTTTCATTGGTAATCATGGCCTAAGAATACTAAAGAAGATAAAAGACAATCGGGTATTAATAGTCAATTACTCTCTATTTATCGAGGCATTACTGGAAGCAAACAAATTGATAAGCAACAAGCGGAGATAGGAAAAACTAAACATGGAGATTTTTCTGCAATGTCTCGAAGGAGGAAAAAGATGGAAGAGGTTAACACAGGAGTTGAAAAAGTAGAAAATGAAACCCATTATGATTCTTCGGTCAGCGCATACTCAAAAGACATTACGCTGGCGGCTCCATCCGACGAAGAGCGATTACTCATTGAGCGCGTGAAGGCCGGGGATCATAGAGCCTTTGAATTAATCTTCAATCGTTATGTCAGCAGGGTGTATCGTCAGGCGCTAAGGCTCACGGGGGATGAGGCCGATGCGGAAGATGTTGTCCAAGAGACATTCCTGCTGGCCTACAGGAAGGCAACGACATTTCAGGGAAAATCGGAGTTCTCAACATGGCTCTACCGCCTTACTGTGAATGCAGCCCTCACAAAACTCCGTCAGCGTAAAAGAGAGAAAGAAGTCTCTTTAGATGACTATCTGCCCAAATTTAAGGAGGATGGTCATCACCTTATGCCAGTGGTTGATTGGTCTCAAGACGCTGATAAACTCGTCGCGGGCAATGAGATCAACCAGATTATACGCGAGGCTCTGGATCAGCTTTCGCCCGTAGATAGGGCTGTGGTAGTGATGAGTGATCTCGAAGATATGTCAAACCGCGAGGTTGGCAATACTCTAGGGTTGACCATCCAGGCAGTTAAGGCGCGACTCCATAGAGCGCGACTCTTTCTGCGCGGTAAATTGGCAGAATCACTTGGACGCACTTATGTAAAATGATGTAAGATGCATGATCCATAGTATAGAATGGAAAATATCTTGTATTCTGCATCTTTAAACTACACTTCTAACCCGAATCCAAATATCCCTTTCTAACATCTAAAATCAATTAGAATATTTACATTCAATCCAATCCTTTAAATGGTTAATCGAAAACCAGTCTGGCGAAAGAAATTATCAAATGAATCCGAGATAACCTGTGAGCGGGTTGCATCTCTAATCATGGATTACCTGAATGAAGAACTGGATGGTGAAATGACTCTGGCGTTTGAAGAGCATTTAAGTTTCTGCCCAGACTGTGTGGCCTTTTTAAATACATATAAAGAAACCATCCAATCCACTCAATCTCTACGCTATGAAGATATTCCACCGGAGACAGAGAAGCGGGTGAGAAAATTTATTCAAAAGAAGATTAAGGGATTCTCGCCAAAGCGTTGAGTCCACTCGATACTCTCAATCTTTTTAAATCCTTTCTCTCTTCTCCAGCGTCTAACTAGGCAAATCAAAATTAAGGAGGTAAGAAATGAAGAGAGTTAACCTATTTGCTCTATCTTTAATACTGGTTCTTACGTTTGCAATATCATCCGCATTCTCAGCGCATGATGAGGGGATGCAGACCATAGAGGGTAATGTGATATGCCTGCTCCCCGATTATAATAAGGGGAACGTCAAGCCTGTAATCGCAACCGAACCATGCGCTGGCTTGCCAGCGCATGCACACGTTCTAGTTTCAAAGGATGGTAAAGTCTATGCCCTCGAAGGGTCAGAAGAAGCCATGCACAAGCTTGAGATGAGTTCTGAGAGGAAGGACGTAAAGATTACGGGAAGAGTTGAAGGCAACCAAAGAGGCTGGATTCTCCGTGTAGAGTAATCCCCGCGGGGAGAGTTTTGCTAACGAGCCCCTCCCCTTAATCTTTGAATAATCGCTTCCATAATTCCAAATATATCTTGATTGGCTTTTACCTTTTCCCATACCGCCATCATATTCGCAAACGGAACTGTGGTATAATTAAGATGTTCTATAAATACAACACTCTCTTCATCCCATTATCAGAAGTTCATCAAGTAATGGAAGAATCGCAAAAGGAGTCTCGTTCCGAACTTATTAAGAGCAGATTTAGGCAGAGGCTAATATATCGTGTCTATCTGCTCTTTTCAAATGAGTATACGCTTTTTATACTCATGGCGATTCTAATCGGGTTTCTCAGCGGGCTTGCAAATTTTGCCTTCATAGAAAGCTACCAATTCATCTATTCCAAGGCAGTTATGCCCCTTTGGGGCTCACCGTTTGTAATAATATCAACCATAGGCGGGGGACTTATCTTACTTCTACTTTCCTTTATTTTTCCGCCTTCTGATGTCTTGGGGTACGGTTTTCCAAAGTTTCTTGAAAGAATAAATCTAAAGGGCGGGGTACTGAAGCCAAAGGAAACAATAGCAAAGGCGGTCGCATCATGCGTAACGCTCGGATTTGGCGGCTCGGCGGGACAGGAAGGGCCGATCGCACAGATAGGGGGCGCAGTAGGTAGCTTTGTCGGGCAGATTCTAAAAATCTCCAGGAATAAAATCCGTGTGTTTATCGCCTGTGGTGTTGCGGCTGGGATAGCAGCAACGTTTAATGCTCCGATTGCGGGTGTTCTTTTTGCCGAAGAAATCGCCCTTCTCAGGGATTTTAAGATTGAAAGCTTTGTTCCGATTGTGATTTCATCGGCAATAGGCACTGTCACATCACGCGCCCTGAGAGGGGATACACCCGTGTTTACAGTACCGCTTTACAGGCTCGTAAGCTATAAAGAGCTTTTCTTTTATGCGGCCCTGGGGCTTGTTACAGGACTCCTCGCATCTGGATTCATCAAGGTCTTTTATTGGACAAAAGACTCCTTTGTCAGATTGGAACTCTCCGCAAGGGTAAAGCCCATTTTAGGAGGGTATATAGTTGGATTAATAGGAATATTTCTTCCCCATATACTTGGAAACGGCTATGAGCATGTTGAAAAGGCACTCCTCGGTGAACTGTCGCTTTGGACAGTAGTGGGATTAATCCTTCTGAAACCCATTGCGACATCAATAACGCTTGGTTCAGGATGGCCAGGGGGGATGTTTGCCCCCTCTATTTTTATAGGAGCAATGTTAGGGAGCGCATTTGGAAAGGTTGTCGGGATTACCTCCCCAGCCACAGTAGGTCTCAGCAGTGCTTATGCAACCGTTGGGATGGGGGCGTTCCTCGCGGCGGTTACCCAGGCTCCGCTTACTTCAATCTTTTTAATATTTGAGATGACACAAACCTATCAGGTTGTAGTCCCGATAATGATTAGTTCGGTTCTTGGAAGTATGATAGTGCAGATCCTGGCCGGTGGTTCACTTGAAAGCGTAGAATTTAAGAGAATGGGTATAGATATAGAGGAAAAATTGGAAGCGGGTGATTTAGGCTTAATTCGGGTTGAGGACGTCATGACCCGAGATATCGAAGCCGTACCAGAGAATACAACCCTCAGAAAGCTGGTAGAGTATATACCGAAAAGCCACTATACAACGTTTCCAGTCGTGGATGCAAATGGACTTCTCACGGGAATAATCTCAATTCAAGACCTAAGAGAGTGGATATTTGAAGAGTCTCTGAAGGATTTGATAGTGGTTAAGGAGGTTGCCACGCTAAATGTAATAACAGTAACCCCTGATGAGACGCTTGATACCGTCCTTAAAAAATGGGCTAAAAAAACTGTAGAGGTTCTTCCTGTAGTCGAATCGGGCGGTTCAAGAAAGATTGTAGGATTGCTCTCAAGAAGGGATTTAATCACGGCATATAATAGAGCCATTTTTGAAAAGCGGCTCAAAGGGAGGGTTTAAGAGACCTCTTCAAAAAGAAAACAAAAAGGAGGATTTTAAAATGGCAGATGAAAAAAGGTGGTTTGAGAAGCGAGCCCCGGAGATGGCAAAGGGCTGGTGGGATTTTTATAATGCGGTCGAGGGCGAAACCGCTTTAGATAAGAAAACAAAGGCCCTAATCGCCGTATCCGTTGCAGTTCATGGTCGCTGCCCGCACTGCTCGGAATCCCGTATAAAGAAAGCCATTGCCCTGGGGATAAGTAAAGAAGAGATTGCAGAGACTATTATGATGACCGCCCTGCTTTCTTCCGGCACGGATATATTCTGGATTAGGGACACGTATGAAAAGTATCTAGGATAAAGCACCGTATTTTGCCTAAAGTCGAGAGGGAATTCGATAGCGCCTTTACATTCCTCCTTACTTTTGAATGGTGCGGAGTAGGCGTGGAGCCACGTTTCATCAACAGCTATGGAACCGCCTCAGTCCTGAACAACAAAAGTAATATCCCGGAGATCAAGCTCTTCTATGAGTGCTGACAGGTTTTCTACATGGGTGCGAAGGCTATACTCCTTTCCAATCAAATACATCTCTTTATAACCTCCACTCGTCTAATCAAACAGAGAGGAGGTTTTGGTGTTTAGGCAACTGTCTGATACGCAACAGTTTGGTTCAGAGTCATTTTCCAAATCGGGTGCTCACCCGGATTCCGATCGCATGCTCGATGCACTAAGACACCACTGGCCCGAATACCTGATGGAGGCCGCAGGGCTTGGCGTATTTATGGTATCGGCAGTTGTGTTTACCGCGATTCTCGAACACCCGTCCTCACCCGTGCGGCAGGTAATTGCCAATCCTTTTCTGAGACGCATGTTGATAGGCATCGCAATGGGTCTTACCGCAATCGGCATTATTTACTCACCCTGGGGAAAGCGATCGGGGGCACATATAAATCCATCGGTTACATTAACATTCTTTCGATTGGGAAAGATTAAACCCTGGGATGCATTCTTCTACATCATTGCCCAATTCATTGGCGGCCTGTCAGGGGTTCTTCTCGTGGCAGCAGTAATTAAAGGTGCCATCACACACCCGTCTGTTAACTACGTTGCCACAATTCCCGGCATGAGCGGGGTGTTTGTAGCTTTTGTATCCGAATTCACCATCTCGTTTATCCTCATGTCTATGATACTGATTGTATCTAACAACCTGAGCATTGCGCGGTTTACAGGTCTATTCGCCGGGGTTCTGGTAGCCACATATATAACGCTTGAGGCTCCTCTCTCTGGAATGAGTATGAATCCCGCACGCACATTCGGGTCGGCTCTACCGGCTAATGTCTGGACGGCACTATGGGTTTACTTCACCGCCCCACCCCTAGGGATGGCCTTGGCTGCAGAGGTCTATTTGCGTGTAAGAGGAGCCAAAGGCGTGTCATGCGCCAAACTGCACCATCAAAATGATAAACGCTGCATACACTGCGGCAAGCCGGGGGTTAGGCGAAATGTCAAAGTAGATTGAACAGGTTAAATATTTAGCCAGTTTTAACCTTCTTCTTTCTCGTCATTCGGCATACAAATTTGGTCAGGTAACCTTTGTGGTAGAACCACAATAGCTAAAACATCGGCTACCGAAAGACCCTTTTCAAACCAGTTAGAATTGCATGTAGTTTTCCAACAGTAGAGCACACCGCTTAGCTCACTTCTATTGTCTGAATAACGGCTTCGTGCTGTTTCATAGGTATATAGAAATTTTATCAGATCGTAACCCAGGAGGGACGAAAGTCAAGCGTGTCAAATTTTATTCTGTAAGCATCCTTTCAAAAGTGCTCCTGTATCCTTTTGCCTCTTTCAAGCGTCAAATTGGCACAAGTGAGTTATGACAAATTACACAGTTACCGCTCTTCGAGTAAGGATATGAATCGAAACTCGATTAGCCAATAGTTCCGATTAAGTAACAGGGGGATAACGTCATGGATTTCTTCAAAAGCGTTGTTATAGCCGTGATTTTTTCGGCAATATCTGCCATCACCCAAGCCCAGGTCGTGGACAAAAAGGCGCTTACATTGGATGGGGCAAAAAAGGTCATAGCCGCAGCGGTGGCAGAGGCAAAAAAGAATAACTCCGGAGGTGTTATAGCCGTTGTAGATGATGGCGGCAATCTGATGGCTCTTGAACGGCTTGACGGCACATTTGCGGCGGGAGCAAATATATCCATAGGCAAGGCGCGGACTGCGGCAATTTTCAAGCGCCCGACAAGCGCGTTTGAAGACATAATCAAGAACGGGCGTACGGCAATGGTAGCACTACCGGATTTCACACCCCTACAGGGCGGAGTACCAATTATGTTTGATGAGCAGGTTGTTGGAGCGGTCGGCGTAAGCGGCGCTACAAGCGCGCAAGAGGACACGGCAATCGCAATAGCAGGAGCCAATGCGCTTACGGCCTCAAGGGCAAGTACAAGCACGGCTCCTTCCTCTTCCAATGTCACATATATAGAAAGTAAAAAAGTGGCCGAGGGATTTTCCAAGGGAGTGGTTCTGGTTGATGATGGCGAATATATGATGCATGCGAATCGAAACTATATGGTGCATACGAGCCGCCGTGAGAAACCCGGAATGGCTGAGATCCATACTCTGGACACAGACATTATCTATGTGGTGGATGGCTCTGCCACGATAGTTACGGGCGGCATTGCAGTTGATACCAAAACCATTGCGCCCAATGAAATTCGAGGGACATCAATCCAGAACGGGGAAAGCCGACAGCTTAATAAGGGCGACATAATAATTATTCCCAACGGAGTCCCCCATTGGTTTAAAGAAGTCAATAGCCCATTTCTCTATTATGTAGTCAAGGTTCGTTAATGTAGTTTCGGATAATTAAATTTTTATTTCTCGTATTATTCGTGTTCATTTATAGCTAAATTAAAAAGGAGAAAACAAATGAAATCACGTTCGCTTCTTTTCTTTGCATTATCTTTTTTGGTTTCAGTCCTTTGTCTCGCACCAGTCCGCGCTCAAACAAATGAGGATGTACCAGAAGGCAAACCCGATACAGTAATTGACCTGGCTACTCTTGAGGGTGTAAATATTGTCAAAGGTGAGTGGCGATACAGCGATACAAGGATTATTGAAGTTGACTTCAAATCTCCTGGGCCGGATGGCCAACCTACGGGTAAGCCCACAAGGACTTATGACTACACACCTCACGCCGGCGGATTGGACTTTGATGACTCGAAGTGGGAGGTAATTGATCCCACGACATTAAACAAACGCCGATCAACCGGCAGGATTTGCTTCAACTGGTACCGTATCAAATTAACAATCCCTGAAAAGATCGGAGACTTTAATCCCACTGGTTCTACTGTTGTATTCGAGACATCACTCGATGACTATGCAGAGATTTGGGTAGATGGCGAGTTGCCGCGTGCTCTCGGACAGAGCGGCAGGTCTGTAATTGCGGGATGGAACGCTCCGAACCGCCTTGTCATAGGGCGCAACATAAAACCCGGACAGAGGATTCAACTGGCCGTATTTGGAATCAATGGCCCGATTTCCAATCCGCCCACTAATTTCATCTATATGCGTTATGCAAGGCTCAACTTCTACATTGGAAGTAGTGTGCCAGTAGCCGTAACCCCTCAGGAGGTAAACGTTGATGTTATGAGGCTTGATCCAGAAATAGACAATATCATTCCGCCAAACCCAAAAATTTTCAAACTCGCCGAAGGGTTCAAGTTCACCGAAGGTCCAATCTGGATTTATGATGGCCGTTATCTGCTCTTTAGTGATCCGAACAGCAACGTCATCTACAAATACAAAGATGGGCAGCTCTCCGTTTTTCGTCAACCGAGTGGATATTCAGGGGCGGACATTGCAGATTACGGACAGCCCGGATCAAACGGATTGACACTAGATCCACAAGGCAGACTCACAATCAACGAGCACGGCAATCACCGCGTTACGCGACTGGAGAAGGATGGAACTGTAACTGTGCTTGCCGACAGCTACGAAGGCAAACGGCTCAACAGCCCCAATGATCTCGTCTATCGCTCAGACGGAACCCTTTTCTTTACCGATCCTCCCTTTGGGCTTCCAAAGTTCTTCGATGATCCGAGAAGGGAACTACCATTTAGCGG
Source organism: uncultured Spirochaetia bacterium (assembly GCA_964389705.1). Taxonomy (GTDB): domain Bacteria; phylum Desulfobacterota_D; class UBA1144; order Nemesobacterales; family CSP1-2; genus PSLL01. The sequence goes on along the minus strand of CAYMEO010000016.1, from coordinate 27,374 downwards.
AGTCTATTCGATTTACAATGGCAAGCTTCAGCTACTCACAAAGGAACTCAGCGGTCCAAACGGCATTGCATTTTCCCCCGATGAAAAGTATCTCTACATCGGCAACTGGCCCCGCTCTTTAGTCAGTCACCCAGTCAGCAACACAGGCGAGAGCGGAAAGGTCATTATACGTTATGAGGTGCAGGCAGACGGCACGCTCAAGAACGGAAGGGTCTTCTTCGATATGACGAGCGCACCTGGCGAAGATGGAATTGACGGAATTAAAGTAGACCAGAGTGGTAATCTCTATGTCTCAGGCCCCGGCGGGCTTTGGATAATCTCGCCTGAAGGAAAACGCCTCGGCACAATCATCACTCCCAAGCACATCCATAATATGGCATGGGGGGATGAAGACGGCAAAACTCTATATCTCTGCGGTCGCAGCAGCCTATACAGGATGCGTTTGAACATTCCGGGATTGCGTCCCCAACAGGATAGAAGCATATTCATTCAAGGGGAAAAAATTAAGTAAAACTCAAATTCAATATTAGGCACATAACCGCTCCTGTGTTAATCTATTTGCTACATGGCAAACGCAGGGCTGGATGAGATATACAAGTGCATTCATTGTGGAATATGCCTTCCTGAGTGCCCCACTTATAGGGTTACCAGGCTTGAGACCGAGTCTCCAAGGGGAAGAATTCATCTCTCAAGAGCCGTTGCCGAAGGCAGAATCGAGCCGAATGAGAGGTTTGAGAAACACATTTATCTATGCCTCGGATGCAGGGCCTGCGAGAGCGCTTGCCCTTCAGGGGTAAGGTTTGGAAAGATACTTGAGTCCGCAAGGAGAATAATCGGTCCCCCAGGCTCGCCACTCGGCCGTTTCCTTATAAACACTGCCCTTAAAAGGCTCTTCCCTTCACCCACAAGACTAAGAATACTCGCCCGTATTCTTAGACTCTACCAAAAAAGCCCCTTCAGAAATCTATTACACAAGCTCCTGCCAGATGGCCTCGTTCAAGCCGAATCGCTTCTTCCGGAAATACCTGAGAAATTCTTCTTCTCTGAGGAGGAAACACTCCTACACACAGGAGAAAAACGATTCCGCGTGGGGTTTATATCGGGATGCGTGATGAGTATTCTATTCGGTGATGTGAATGAGGCAACCGTCAGGGTTTTGAGGAGAAACAGATGCGAGGTAGTAATCCCTAAAGATCAATCCTGCTGTGGTGCGCTTAATGTACATAATGGAGAGACTAGAGTCGCAAGGGAGATGGCGAAGAGGAATATTGATGCCTTCTTGGATAAGGATCTCGATGCAATAGTAGTCAACTCAGCCGGATGCGGCACAATGCTAAAGGAATACGGAGAGTTCCTACGAGACGACCCGAGATACTCTAAAAAAGCTGAAATATTTAGCCGTAAGGTAAAAGACATTAGTGAATTCCTCTCCGAGATTTCACCAAGTCAAGCCCCTCAGAGGCTAAACCTAAGGGTCACATACCAAGACCCCTGTCATCTTGCACATGGACAGAAGATAATAAATCAACCGAGGGATCTCATCCGATCAATCCCCGGGGTTGAGCTTGTAGAGATGGAATCATCAAACAGGTGCTGTGGAAGCGCAGGGATTTATAATATCACACATCCTGAGATGTCTGAGGTAATTCTAGATGATAAGATGGAAAACATAAAAAAAACCGGTGCAGATGCCATCATAACTTCCAATCCAGGATGTATAATCCAGATTAAAAGTGGAATAAAAAAATACAACCTGAAAATGGAAGTGTTGCATATAGTGGAACTGATTGACCGGGCTTATAAAAAATCTGAAGAAAAATTCTAGTAAGAATCCTGCTTGATTTCCACCGCTAATTTGATAAGACCATAACTCACATTTGTATCGAAGATTTCATCTCGACATAACAACTAAATCGTTTCTATGGATTACCTCGTCGCTGTATTTGTATCCTAGGATCTTTTCTATATCAGAGGTCTTAGCCCCAGCTATTTTCCTTATCTCATCAGAACTATAAGAGGTAAGCCCTCTTGCCACTTCAATTCCCCTTTCATCAACGCACCTTACAAGTTCGCCTATCTCAAAATCCCCGAATATATCCTTTATTCCCGATGGGAGAAGGCTTTTTCCCAATAAAGCAATAGCCCTTTTTGCCCCATCATCAATCACGATCTCCCCCGATGGCTTGAGGGTAAATGCTATCCAGTGCTTTCTACTGTTGAGCCTCTCTTTTGCTGGAAGAAGAAGCGTCCCAATCTCTTTTCCAGAAAAAATCTCAGAGAGGACATTCAGTCTTTTTCCATTAGCGATAATAGTGGGAATTCCGAATGCAGCGGCAGTTTTTGATGCCTCAATCTTCGTTTTCATTCCTCCAGTTGTAGTTCTCCCAATGGTCTCTCCCGCTACTTCTTCGATCCCTTTGTCTATCTCATCTATCACTGAGATCAATTGGGCATCCTTGTGGTTCCTTGGGTCTTTGTTGTATAGACCATCAATATCGCTGAGTAGAATAAGTAGGTCTGATTCTACGAGATTCGTAATAAGGGCGGCAAGCCTATCGTTATCGCCAAGGACAATCTCCTCTACGGCGAGTGTATCATTCTCATTTACAATTGGAATTATCCCGATCTCAAGGAGTGTAAAAAGTGTCTTACGCGCGTTTAGAAACCTCTTCCTTATTGAAAGCGCGTCGTGAGTAAGAAGAATCTGCGCGACCCTCTCACCAAACGCCGAAAAGGCCTTTTCATAGTACCACATAAGTGTACTCTGGCCGCAGGCAGCAACAGCCTGTTTCATTAAAATATCCCTGGGCTTTTCCCCAAGCCTGAGCTTTTTCATACCCGCGGCAATAGCACCGGAAGAGACTACAACGGGCTCTACACCTCTTGATCTAACACTAGACACCTCTCTTGCAACCTCGTCAAACATGCCTTCAGAAATCTCGCCATACTCATTTGTAAGGACACTGCTTCCTATTTTGATTACCACCCTTTTTACCTGTGAAATTAGTGTCTTTCTATCTATATTTTTCATGGAAATCAACACCAGTCCACTAGTTGCTTCTCCAGACACCACTAACCGAATACCAGTAATTCTACCAAAAAAGCACAAAGTAGTTTAGCGTATTTCTTGACAATACCGTCTTACCTTGCTATCTTATGAATTAGAGCGGGAATAGCTCAGTTGGCTAGAGCATCTCCTTGCCAAGGAGAGGGTCGCGGGTTCGAGTCCCGTTTCCCGCTCCAGTGAATGATTTTTTATTTCCCAAAGCTGAAAACTGGTAGGTTAGAAACCGTAAAATCGACAATCTTTAGTTGCCTCTGCTCATCACATATAATAGAAATCCACCCTAAAGAGACGGTTTACTTTTTATTCTCATACCCACTTCAATGTGGCTTACGGCACTAGGATTCACCTCAAGTACGTATTTTGCGGGACTAAAAGACGAATAAATCTCGCATTCGGCATAGGGGTTTTGTCTTCCTACGCATGGTTTGGCGTCCTTTACAATTCGTACGATCTTTCCATTACTGTTAATCCATAATATCGCCAGATTAATAAGCGTGTCTTTCATCCAAAATTCATAATATCCATCAGTATCAAATATAAAAATCATCCCGCAGGCTGGGCAAAGGTTTTTTCTACCCTGAAGGCCTTTTTCTTTATCCTTTGCAATCTCGGCATTTATCATTAAACCGTTGGGCAATGTTATCTGATAAGAATTCGGATTAGTACCCGATAAAAATAAAAGCAGGAGCATAATGGGTGATTTCATTGTCTTGGATTCTACTTTTTAAAACGCCCCTTTGCAAATCCATCATTATCAAGTTCTGAGATGAGATAGCCAGGTTCGTATTGACTTCCCGGATGCCAATATAGTTTTATTCCCTGAGGAGTAACTAAATATATTCCTTCCCTCTTTGTGCCTTCGGGAAGTTCTACTTCATAAACTGGAGTCTCCATTGTGCCGCTGCCTATATTTATAATCCTTCTCTCCTCTCTGAGTTTCCTCACTCTCTCGGCTATCTCCCATACCTTTGGAAATATCTGACCGCTGACTTCGAGCTTCATCTTGGGAATTCTCCGATCAGGTTTTTATACATAGGATCACCATAGCAACTATAGAGGTAACTCAAGCCGCTCCTATATATCCAAACATCAAAAAATCAATCGGAAAACTCAATTCGTGATATCATACCGACGCATGTAAGAATTAAATCCAATTTTTTATTCCGACCGTAGATAAACCGCTCCTTTAATTTTCCTCCACACTCAACACATTCCTCATCATTACCCCAAATATTGCACCTCTCACAGTACATACCCTTTTCGTTATACCAACTAAATAGGGAATAAACGAGTTCGTTTAATCCTCTTTTTCCTAGGGAATCCGCCCAATAGCTGAGTGTCTCTTTTATTCCGTCTCGGAATTTCTCAGGGACCTCGGTTAAATCGCCTGAATATATCTCTTCTTTATCTACGTAAATCCTGCAGAAAAAACCCATTTTGTTATCCTCTTATTATCACAATCAATTCAAATTTATCAAATTCGAGTCCCAGAACCTTAGACTACCTAATCCTAAACGCCTTTATCGTCTCTATAAGAATTTCCGGATTATCGGTAGGCTCCGCGCATGAGGTTCCAGAGCAAACAAAAGCAGCGGGTGGTCTTACTTTCGCCATCTCTCGAATGGTCTGAGGTAATAAGGACATAACTCCAGCGTCTGACGGATCTATTTGAATTACAATTTTATGCGGTCTATAGACCCTCCATGCTGACCTCAGGAGTTCTTGAACTGTAGAACTTTTCTTATCCCCAACAACGACGATCTGAACGGGATATTTAATGTGGTTATGCACAGCAAGAAAGTATGTGGCTGCATAGAGTCCGTATTTCTCGACAACTGCGCCAAAGTATCTGAGCGTCCGCTCAGCATAGTTCCTATATCGATTCTCATCTGTAAGATAGTACAGCCTGTCAAATAAAATGCAGGCGCTTGCGTTTGGAGACGGAATCGGATCGTCCTGAATCGGTTTAAATCGGCTCTTGAATGTTAATACATTATCTTGGCTCTCCTCCGTATCAAAGAACGCTCCTTTTCTTTCATCATAAAATCTCTTGACAATCAAATCGGCCAAATCAACCGCCATCTTCAAATAAGAACTACCTCCCGTGACCTCAAAAGCATCGAGACACGCAATTGCCATTTTAACCTGATCATCAAGAAACCCTGTAACCCTAGCATTTCCGTTAAAATATGTGTGATAGAATCCCACTCCATCCCTAAAGCAATTATTAATCAGTAGATCAAGTGCCTTTAAGGCTAAATCTTTAGATTCCCTATACCCCAGAATCTTATAAGCCAAAAGAAAGGCAGAGATCATCATGCCGTTCCAGTTCGTATAGAGGATTTTATCAACGTAAGGAGTGGGTCTCTCTTTGCGCCTCTCATAAAGACTCCTCTTTCCAGATTCGATTAATTCCCTTACCCTTTCTTGGGGGATATTCAGTTTCCTTCCAATCTCTTCAGGCTCTAAGTCAATAAAAAGGACGTTTCTAGTGTTATTGTGTTTCATCTCTCCACGTCCGTAAATGTTATAGTAAAGGGAAATGACCCTAGCCTCATCGGGACTCAGGGCCTCTTCAACCTCCCCTTTTGTCCATGTGAAATAATCCCCATCATCGTCAATGTCAATATCAGCATCCTGACTTCCGTAGAAACCTCCATTTTCTCTATCGGAAAGAACCTCTGTTACAAACCTTATTATTCCATCGGCAATCTGACGATAGAACTCATCTCCAGTGATCTGATATGCAAGGAGATAGGTCTTTAGATGTTCTGCGTTATCATAAGACATCTTCTCAAAGTGAGGAACAATCCACTGGGCATCTACGGAGTAGCGGTGAAACCCCCCGCCAATCTGGTCATAAATTCCACCTTTTGCGCTCTTTGTAAGCGTCTTATCAATCACATTCAAATACTCCGTATCCCCGGTTTCAAAATAGCGAGCGATAAAAAGCTGGATTGTACTGGAGTGTGGGAACTTAGGGGCGGTTCCAAACCCCCCGTTTACGGGATCGAATAAATCCATCATAGAATCAATCACCCTGTCAACCAATAGAATACTGGGTGATTCGGGCGATGGCTCGATCTCATTTATCTGAGAGAGTACCTGAAAGATTCTATTCGACTCACTTACAACAGTATCTCTATTATCCCTGTAATAATCCCTCACCCTCTGTAGGACAGTGCGAAAGGAAGGAAGCCCCTGAGTATCCCTCGGAGGGAAATAGGTTCCGCCAAAAAATACCTTTCCCTCAGGCGTCATAAATGCCGTAAGTGGCCAGCCCCCCTGACCAGTAAGCGCCCCTACCGCTTGCTGGTATCTCCTATCAACATCAGGACGCTCATCTCGATCTACCTTCACGGGTATAAAGTTCTCGTTTATGATCTTAGCAATCTCTTCATCGTCATAGCTTTCTCTATCAATAACATGACACCAGTGACACCACACTGCACCGATATCAAGGAGAATGGGGCGGTCCAACTCCTTTGCCTTTTGGAATGCCTCTTCACCCCAGGGATACCAGTCTACAGGCTGGTGACTTGCACTCCTCAGATAGGCACTGGTCTCATTAGCTAAACGGCTTATTCTCTCTTGAGACATGAGATTCTTCCTCTAAATTCTTGGAGTTACGGCCGGACAAATAAAGATCTCATCCAAGCAATAATCAAACCGGTGTGATTGTGTCTTTTCTCTTAATCAAGTTCCCAAGATCTGGGCAACTGTAGCATAGACCTGGGACACAGTAAAGGGTTTTGGCATAAAAGAGAATGCACCCTCGGCTATTACTTTATCCGATACATCTTCCTCCGCTCTCCCGCTTAGAACTACAACCACTGAACTAGGATCTAGGGTTTTTATCTCTCTAAGCACATCGAAACCATTTCTTCCAGGCATTGTCAGATCAAGGAAGATAATGTCAAAGTGATTTCTTCTTATAAGCTCTATAGCTTCATCACCGGTGTTTGCAGTAAAGACGCTGTGGTCAATGCTTGAGAGACACTCTTTAAGTATTGCACAGATAAACTCCTCATCATCTACTATCAAAATGTTTCCTTTTCTCTTTATTTGAAGAACATTGTCTTCACTTTCTCTATTTGGCGATTCCTCTTTGGCAAGACTTGATGGAGATTGAGCGTTGGGGAGCCATACTGTAAAGGTTGTACCTCTTCCAACCTCGCTGGTGACCTCTATTTGTCCGCCATGCCTTTTAACTATCGCATAAATCACAGAGAGCCCAAGCCCGGTGCCGGATGTCGAACCGCCGTCATACCCTTCCTTAGTTGTAAAAAATGGGTCAAAAATCCGCGCCAGGTCCTCTTTCGCAATCCCAATCCCCGTATCTGAGAAGTCTATTCTTACGCGTTCGCCCTCCAATTTGGTAATTATTGTAATTACACCACCATCCGGCATCGCCTGCTTTGAATTTATTGCCATATTGAGTATAACCTGCTGAATCTCGCCTACATTCATTCTAAATAGAGGAACCTCCCCATATTGACGCACAATTTTTATTCCCTTAAGTTCAAAACTATGCTCTATGAGAGCGAGAGCGTCTTCTATCGCCTCTTTTATCGAGGCATACTCAAATTTCTCCTCCTTTTGCCTTGAGAAAGAAAGTAACTTCTTTACAATCTCTATCGCCCTGGTAGATGCTTTCTCTACGATTTTTAAGTCTCCTTTGATCTGTTCAAGGTTCTCCCTTGTCATAGCAAAACTCGTGTAGCCTATAATTCCCGAAAGGATATTGTTAAATTCATGGGCGATCCCGGCGGCAAGCTGGCCTACGGCCGACATTTTAGCAGACTGAACCAGTTGTGCCTCCAGCTTTTTTTTCTCAGTAATATCCTCAGTAACGGCTATCGCACCAAATATCTCACCGGTTTCAAAATCGAGTAGGGGAGAAAGGGTGATTTCTAAGAACCTATCTCCGTATTTAACCTCGCGCTTTGCAATGTAAGACGGGACAGTCAATAAGTCGGGAACAATTGAGCCAAAATCTATGGTGTCTATTAAATCAGTGATTTTCTGTCCAATACAATCCTTACCAAATATGCTAATCGTTTTTGGGTTTGCGCTCTTTATAACTAAATCTTTATCCAGTGTCACAATACTTTCGTGGGTGCTGGCAAGTATATTCTCAAGTTCCCTATTTCTCTCCCTTACTTTAAGCTCGAGATTCGCGTTTAGCTCCCGAAGTTCCCTGAGGAGGCGTCTATTTTCCTGCATAAGCTCATATCCTTCGGTGGCACGCTTTATTATGCTCTTTAGCTTATTATAGTCGAGGGGCTTTGTAAGATAGTCAAATGCTCCAAATTGCATCGCTTTCATCGCGGTCTCCAGCGAAGCAAATCCAGTCATCAAAATAACCGGTAGATCAGGATTAAGCATCCGTATTCCCTCAAGGAGGTCTATTCCATTTTTTTCAGGCATTCGGATATCAGTGAGAACAACATGGAAAAAGTTCTCCTTTAGAAGATCAAGTGCCCTGTCACAGTTAAAAGCAGTAGTCACCTGGTAGCCTTCTTTCGTAAGGATGTCCGAGATGATCTTTAGAACCAAACGCTCATCATCAACTACTAAGGCTCTTTTGTTCTCCATCATCCTCTACTCCTATGCTATCACTATGGCGAATGGGGAGTTCTACTATAAAGGTAGTGCCCTTACCTTTCTCACTGCTCACTAGAATTTTCCCTCCATGCTCCTCAACTATCCTATAACTTATAGAAAGTCCGAGCCCAGTACCTGTATCCTTCTTTGTAAAGAAGGGATTAAAAATCTTGGGAATATCTTCTTTATCTATCCCTATACCTGTGTCCGTGAATTTTATCAATACGCAGCCTGAGTTCACAGAGGCGAGGCTCGTATCAATTCGGAGTTCTCCCCCCGCAGGCATTGCCTGAATAGCATTTATTATGATATTTATAAACACCTGCCAGAGTTGATTTGGATCGCCTACAATGTTCGGAATATCAACTTCAAAGTTCGTTATAAGTTTAATGTGATTATCAGAGAGCTGTTTCCTTACTAGAACCAAGGTGTTCTCAAGTACGTTGTTTATGTCTAATAACTCAAAATGCGGAGGTTCAGCCTTTGAAAATCTAAGCAGATTGTTAATCAAGTGATTGGTTCGCTCAATCTCGTGTTTGATATAATCTAAATACTCTCCTGCGGCAGAGTCCTCTCCATTTATCACCTGAGATAAATAATACCTTGCACCCTCTATTATATTTAGAGGATTGCGAATCTCATGTGCAATCCCCGCTGCAAGTTGTCCTATCGCCGACATCTTCTCCGATTGGATAAGCTGTGACTGTGTCTCTTTAAGCTCTTTATTTGCCCTTTCCAATTTTTTGGCATAATCCTCAACCATTCTGTAAGCAATGGCGTTCTCAATAGCAATCGCACTCTGATTTGCAAGGGTTTTAAGAAGCCTTATATCCTCCGATGTATAGAGAAGCCCTGATCTCTTCCCGCCCAGGGATAGAATACCTATTAGCTGCTCCTTAAAGAGTAGAGGTATAAATAAAGCAGCGTTAAAATCATTGAAGACTTCCATAAGTTCGTCCCTATATTCTATATACTTTTCACCAGCAATCAAATCTTCTCTAAAGATCTCCTTCTTATACTTTTCTAACAAGGCGACTAATCGGCTATTTTCTTTAATTACTTTCCTACTTATGCCATTTGCGACTCCACTTGTAGCATAGACCTCATAATTCCCGGAATTCTCATCTAAAAGGATTATAGACACCGAATTTAAAAACATAGTTCTCTCAATGGTAGTAATAATCTTAGTGGCAATCTCATCAAGGTTGAGAAGAGAAGTCATGGCGGAGCTTATCTCTTCAATAGTTCTGTGGTAGTCGTATCTCTTTCTAAAAAAAGTTAAATCTATAAGATTCTGTATACGATCTTTAAGTGGATTTAAAGTAATAACCAAGAAGACAGTAATTATTATGAGCAATACCGGATTCCTCCAGCCTCCATAGCTGGCAAAAACTACATTAAAAGCAATTACCATTAAAATAAAAATCCCACCTAATACCCCTGTTAGTACACTATAAAGCAAGGCCTTTTTAATAATGACATCTATATCAAAGAGATTATGCTTCACTATAGCGTATGCTATTGAGAGTGGGAAAAATATTACGGGTATGGCTAAGTTATTAAGATTACTTCTACCGAATAGAACAACTATAGCAGCACCTAAACCGGGAAGAAAAAAGCCAATGCAGGACCCCAGTAGCACTACCTGAGCCCTCTGCTTATCCAATGCAATTTTTGACTTAAGATAGGTTATCACTGTAGAGATTAGGAATACCAATGCACCAAAAAATACATACAACCAGAATAACCTCTCTATACTTGCCCATATATGCTGAGAGCTAAAGCAAACTATGTGTAATATGGATAGTACAAATGAAAGCAAATAAGAAAACAGAATAAGCGCTGGGAATTTTCTCTTAGAAGGAAATACAGATGCTAAATGAATTACGAAAGCAGGAGCAAAGAGCAATCCTAGAAACGGAATATTATAAAGTGAATATGTAGACTGTGTATCAAATATTGATGTAAACCAGAATCCCATTGAAAAACAAAACATCAGAAAGACCTTACTGGAATCCAGGTTCGGTTTTAAATAGTAAACTAAAAACCCGATTATCTGGAAAACTATTCCAACAATATATACCACGCAAAATATCAAGAGAAAATCACTCAACTCAAATCTCATAGTTGGAATAGCTATGTCAACAGACCTATTGTTCCTAGAGACAGTGTAGTTTACTAAGGCACCAATAGGTTTACTGGCAACGATACTGTAAACCTCATCTGCTGATGAGACTCTCTTTCCCTCCAGAGCTAATATCCTATCGTAATACTTTAAGCCGGCCTTATAACCTGTCCAGTTATACAGGCTAATTTCAGCGACAGTTAAATTTCTATAGAGTAGGAAACCCGGGAAGGGAATTTTAATCCACCTCTCCGCTTGGATTAAGCTATATATAGATATAAAAACGGAGGCCGCAACTAGTATAGGTGCTATAATTTTAAAGCATTCTTCAATAGGAGCGCTCAACGAGTAATTTATTTTAATAAAACCCTTCATTGAATCGCTACTAGCCAATTAAATCTCACTCCAGTGGAATTCTTTATCTTTCTGCTTTAAATCTCTCGATAAAAAGGGAAAATTAAGAGTATGGACAAAAGCAAATAAAAACAGCCACAGATTAATTTTAAAAACCCCTATCAGCCGATTTTGAATCAGATAAAGTAATTCCATCTTTTTTTCGTATCTACTTGCCGGAATCACCTCTCTGTTCCATCTTAACTCTAAAAGACTTACTAATTTGATTCGTCAGCCCAGCTACCATATTAAAGATTACCGCCAAGATTATATAGACTTCTAAATCCTAAGCCTAAAATTCGAATCCAACTTTAGGCCTTGCTCTATCCTTTCAGTAAGGCTCAATATCAATACCAATTTTAGTGCAAAATACATGCCATTGCAACACATCAGTAATTACTTAAAAATAGGAACTCTTTGTTAAAATGCCAAGAGCCCTTATAAAAATCCTTAAATATCAAATGCTTATATATTTCCCTCTTTATAAAACTCTAGCTACGGGTATATAATTTGAGAAATTGACCTAAGAAGGAGGTAAAGTATGAGATTGGCATTGCTTGGAATAACACTTACTGTGAGCCTTATTCTTTCCTGTGCAAATAGGGTGAGTGATTTAGAAAGGGCCACTATGACAAGCAATAATATATATAATGATATAGCCCCCCAGGTAAATAGTGCTCTTTCATCCCCTTCAACGGATTCTACAAAGGTCGAGCGCCTAAGGCTCATAAGCCAAAAGCTAGATGAATATAGAAAGGCTTATGATGAGTGTATAAAGGCTATTGATATATCGAAAAGCACTGGACGAACCCCAGATAATATAAGGGAATTATATGAAGAGATGTGGAAGCCCCTTATAGATGCAGTGGAGCTTGCCTCAACCTTATATATATATCCCAGTGAGTGCACAGCCAGAACGGCAATAAAGGGAAAGGCCTGCCAATAGAATTTTCAGGAAATAGAGGAGATTATATAATTACTCCAACCAAAGCTATAGCTCTGATCAGGCTCAGCAAGGCCGGTTAAGACATCAAATCCGCCCTAAACACTTACCTACACTGGTACAAGTCTAGTCCATTAGCTCGCAAAGAAAGGGCATTCAAGAAGATATAGTGTATTCCTCTTCTTTCGCTCTTATATTTTCTACATCTGATGACCCTCTGGTTAGATATTGGCCTGTTTGTACCACTGTGCGTTCTGGGTACGTAATATGTAGAAACAAGTTAACCCCTTGAGGCTCTTGTCCTATAGTAAGGTTACTACGAGGAATTCCACATTCTTCTGCGAGCAAGAGTAGCTCCGCAGGGCTACGGTGATGAAGTATCCACCCGCATAATTCCATCCAACAACGACTAGGATTTGCATGTGAAAAATTCCCTATTACAATTTCTCCGCCAGGGGCAACGGCAGGCACAAGCCGCTTAAGAACGGCTTTAAATACCTTGTCATTAAAATAATCGAATAGTCCAGCCGACCAGATAATATCGTACTTCCTACATGGCCGGAATCGCAAGACATCGCTCCTTATAAACGTAATACGATCCAAGAAGGCACTGCATAGCAAACTGGCATAGTTGATAGCCTCTTGGTCCTGCTCAATACAGTCAAAATAGACCTCACTTGAGCCATTAGTAGATAGGTATTCAAACATATCCCTACCCGGACCACTCGCAATGTTTAGGACATGTAAGGCCCTGCCTTGCCTAGAAGCACAATGACTGCGCAACAACTCCTGGAAGTAGGTCTTTCTGTTTCTAACAGCCTGTGAAGCAGCAAGCCTCTGTGCATACCGATCCCATTTGGATAGGTGTGACACTGGCGAAATATATGCCTGATATATCCTATCAATGATCTGGTAGTCACCTGCATAGCCATGTGGTTTTAGGAACGCAAAACCCGCCAACGTTTGGAGAGAAAAAACATCACCGAATCTGGCCCTTAGAGAAGCAATATCGCGCGGGCCAATGTATCCAGCCTTAATCATTTGATCAATTCCAATTATCCAAGCGTCAAGATTGGGATAATCCTCCTCGCTCGGCCCTCCCTTCTGCAGGAGCCTGTCAATATATCTTATGTACTCTTTCTTTAACTCTAAAATATCTACAGAGTCAGCTAAGGTATTGTCACTTGATTCTATCCCGACTCCGAAGCCCTTCTCCGAGTATTCCTCAACCGTAGGAGAAGACAAAATGTCTTCAGCTAAGTTTTCCATTACTCTCTCCTTCTGCCCTAGACATCGGATTTAAGGGCCTAAGGAGGAAAGAAAAGCCTCAGTAGGGACAGAAGTAAGAGGTAAGAAGAGACGCTAGAGACCCTACTTCGGAAACCCGGCTACCATATTCACTGTTGATCTTTAGTTCTATCAGATATAAAAGGCACATTGTCATTATTCAACAATGAACGTAGGTCCGAGGCTTTGCGTCCCACCCTTTCGAATGGTTCGCCCTTATCGCCTAGGGCTATTGACTTATTTACGATTCTATACTATACTTATTGCCCCTGCAAGCCCCTTTTTTAGGCAAGGTATTTTAAACTTTACCCGTCATTGTAAAAGACAAAATCCCAGACAAACACAAAATTGATTGAGTATAATCGCGGGGGTATCTATCAGAGTAGGGGCTTATGCCGCTAGAAATAGCTAGATCTTTGCCAATTTCCCCATAAGTAGATGGTCTACTAAAACCAGATTTACCATCGCTTCGGCAATTGGAACCGCCCTTGGACAAAGGCAAGGGTCATGTCTGCCTTTTACTACGAGTTCCTTGGGTTTGCCGAATCTGTCCACCGTCTCCTGAATCTTTGGAATTGAAGAAGTGGGTTTTATTGCAATCCTTACAACTAAGTTCTCGCCGTTTGTGATTCCACCTAGGATTCCACCGGCATTATTCGTCTTAAATCTCAACCTTCCGGAATCATCCACATACATCACATCATTGACCTCAGAGCCCCTCCGCCTCGAAACACCAAACCCCATTCCTACCTCAACCCCCCTTACACCACCTATACTCATTAAAGCCTGAGCAAGGTCTGCGTCAATCTTATTGAAAACAGGATCGCCAAGTCCTGGAGGAACCCCGATTGAGATAACCTCTACCACCCCGCCAATCGAATCCCCATCACGCCTTACCTCTTCAATTAAGTTTATCATCTCCTGCGCCCTTTCAGGGTCTGGGCATCTTACAGGGTTATTTTCGATTTCATTGAAATCTATGTGCTCGGCTACAATGTCGCCAATTTGGCAGACATAACCTATGGTCTTTATACCGTTCATATTGAGGATTTTTTTCCCTATAGCAGCCGCGGCAACACGTCCCGCGGTTTCCCTTGCAGAAGACCTGCCGCCGCCTCTGTAGTCCCTTATCCCATATTTAACGTCATATGTATAATCGGCATGGCCGGGGCGATATGTATCCCTTATGTCTTCGTATGATTTAGAAATCACATCTAAGTTCTTAATCAATAGCGAGATCGGGGTTCCAAGGGTTTTTCCCTCAAATACACCTGAGAGTATCTCCACCTTGTCCGGTTCTTTTCTCTGCGTGGTCAGCCTGCTCTGACCGGGACGGCGTCTGTCGAGTTCATACTGAATATCCTCTTCAGAAATCTCAAGCCCTGCAGGACAACCGTCTATTACAACTCCGATTGCAGGCCCATGAGATTCTCCCCACGTAGTTATACGAAAAACACGACCAAATGAATTTCCGGGCATAGAGAGATTTTATATCAATGAAAAAGAGCTTGCAAATCTAACAGACTCAGATTTATGAAATACAAAGGAGTCCGCATCTTTTCATATCGAACCCACATTGATAATGTTCAAGCAAGAATCCGACGTATAAACTCCCTTGCCCCTTTCTTTAGAAGTGTTGGGTTTGAGTATAAGACACGTAACATCCAGTCTGCTGTAAAGTTTGACCCTAAAGCCTGAGCAAATTGGTCAGGTGTCAAGAGCTTGAGCATCTCTACCCCCCTATCCCATTTTTCATCTGTCCATCTGGCAATTCTCTTGTTTATTTCATGAGCTATACGTAAGTTCCTTCCATGCCTTGTCCTCCATTTCTTCTCATAGATAGCGAGAAACTCGCGTGAGCAGTTATTCGATGAGATGGCCTCAATTGCTACCTCACCAGCCATTTTTCCTGCCATTATTGCCCATCGTATTCCTTCTCCGACAAGGGCAGAAGACTGACCCGCTGCATCGCCAACTGCTATTATTCCATTCCCGACAAATCCCTCACATAAACCGTCGGATGGAATCAAGCCAAAGTGATATTCAATTGGCTCGGCACCATTAAGATTAACTCCAAATGTATAGGAGTGACGAATTAGTTTTTCTAGATATTCATCCGGATTACCCCTCGAATCAGCATGGATTATACCCACCCCAACCCTTACCCTACTGCCCCCCCAAGGAAACACCCATGCATACCCAGCCGGGGCAACCCGACTCCCTACAATCAGAACCGCCTCATCTTGATTACATAGTGGGGCATATAAGTCATATTCTGCCCCTACACCGAATCGGTTGAAACCAGAATGACAGCCCGCCCTCTTGGCTATGAAAGCCCTGTATCCAGTTGCATCAATCAAAATCCGGCACCGGGATATCAATTCCTTACCCCAAGAATCCCTCATCCTTAGCCCGACAACATATCCATTTTCAATAATAGGATCAATGGCAGTGGTCTTAATCTTTATCTTTGCCCCAGATTTTACAGCCCTCTCAGCAAGAAATTGAAAAACCCCTCGGACATCCATAATGCAAAGAGAGGGCTTATCGTACTCGAATGTTACACTGTTATTTGGCGATAAGAACCTACCACGCCTAATAGGATGGTATAGATTCCCAGGTATACCAATGGCTTGTAGATCACTGATAAAACTCCCTCCACTTGTCCGAATAGGTGAGCCTATCTCAGAGTTCATCTCAATCACAACTACATCTAGACCACCTCGTGCAGCCGCCTCCGCCGCGCTTAGCCCACCCGGACCCGCACCTACAATAATAACATCGGCTTTAAGCATGCCTTGTTACCTTCAAGAAGCTATAAAAACAACTCATAAGATCAATTTATCACGATTCCCTTCGTCTTCCAACCATTTTCCTATGTTCTTTCGAATACCCCTTCGCAGATCAGATGCCCGCAACAACTCCTCTAACAGAAGTTCATGTACCATCTGATCAACCTAGTGTTTGTATTCCACGAATAAGTAATAAGCGAGCTAGATTTCGACTAATAGTCTCAATGAAGACGCTGTCAAATTAGAACCTTACAAGAGGATATGGAAGTGCTCTGAAAAAAGGTATCATATGAGGACCGAATAAGGCTACAGACGCTACTGTGAGTATAAAGCCTAAAACCCCAAGGGCAAGAACGGCAACAAAGACTTGGGTGATTTTATCCAAATTTTCTTCCATCAGTGTCCTCCAGAGTGATGTGAACCAATTTTACCACTAAAGAGCGGATCCCCTATAGGTAAAATTGGAAATGTTCTTATAAAGAGCAAAAAAGTCAAGATAAAGGCAGAAAAGAAACCAATTGTTATAAGAATCTGCACCCAACCAAAATGAATTTGGGAAAAAAGAGAGGGTGTAACTAGAACGAACTTCTCTAACCAGAGACCACATAAATAAACAGTAGCTATGAATGCGAGTATAGGGGTAATGATTTTATTCGTCTTTGGAAGGAGTGTAACAAGTGGGAAAAAGAAGCAGCATGAGATTACAAGCCAAGATAGGGTCTTAAACGGCGGCTCCTGCACGCGCTTAATCACAAACCCCACCTCTTCAGGCAGACTTGCATACCAGATAACTAAAAACTGAGAAAAGAACATATAGACCCAAAAGAGCGAAAATCCAAAAAGGAGCTTTCCGAGATCGTGGAATTGAGACTTTGTTATGTAGTCCTGGAGGTTGAGATATTTTCGAAGCATTACGGAAAGAATAATCGTTGCGCATATTCCACCTATAAAACAGGCAACAAAGTAATAAACCCCAAATAGAGTACTATACCACTCGGGGTCAAGAGACATCATAAGGTCCCAAGCAAAAAAGCTAAAAACGGCTGCATAAACGAGAACAACAGCAGGGGCAAGCCTAAGTATCTTATTCCAGCACACCACCCTTTCTCCTTCTCCACCCCAGCCTGATGCTATCCAGCCCCTTATTCCCAAATTCTCGCCGCTTCCTCCCAAGTCCTGTCTAAGGGAATAATAGAGATACGCAAGGCTAAGAATAGAGAGAATAAAGAGTCCAATCACATCTCTACCAATGACAAAATGGATATTGAGCCATAAGTCCTTGGGATGGGAATAATGATGTGTCGCATAGGGAAGAATATGGTCTTTTCCAATAAATAGGATAAGAAGCAAAACAAAGGATATAGGTATAAATGAACCTAGGGCCTCGGCAATCCTCAAGACAGGTCTACCCCATTTTCCTGATGTTATACGAAGGGCACAAGAGAAGATAACACCACCCTGGGCAATCCCAGCCCAGAAAAGAAAATTCACTAGATAGATCTGCCAGGCCTCCTTGGCATTAGAACCCATAGCCTGAGATACAAATGCGACAGCTCCTAAAACAAAAAGTGCAATAAGGACAAGAACGATCAGATTTGGGATTCGTATGGGTCTTAAGAGGATTTCTTCTCTTACTTTTTCATCCATTTTATCTGTCCTTGATAATATTGATTTTCCCCTGGAGTTTTCTCACATAATTCACGATGTTCCAAGCCTCATCCGACGATACATTTTCGCGGTAGCTCGGCATCATCACCTTTCCTCCATACCTGATATAAGAGTATATGTATCCATCCGTTCTAGCCTGAGTTTGAGGGGCAGTAAGATCAACGGGATAAAATCCCTTCTTTATGACCGGTCCGTCTCCCCTTCCTCCGATTCCATGGCAAGGAGAGCAGTTATTTTTAAACAGTTTCTCCCCCCTCTGTAAAGAAGCCTCAGTTGGGGGAATAGGGTTTTCGGTTATTGATTCAAAGTTCTCCCTCGTCGTTGTTATCTGCCCTATATCCTGATCCTTAGAAACCGAGTCGTTAGGGTATGGAATTGGTCTTTCATATGGCCAAATTGAAGGTTGTTTCCACATATCCTTAGACCAGGGCCAGCCAAAAACCTTTTCTGTTCCCAATATAGTTGAAATCAAGATGATGAAAGGTAGAAAATAGATTTTTAACCCCTTAATCAAAGTCAACTTACCTCCTCGAAACCGAGATGCATGATTTACGATCCATGAAAAATGCATCTTGTATCATCTTAAGCTCCTTCAAAACGTACCTCTTCGGCACCAGAGAATTTCAATATCTCCCCTACCTTTTTTATATCTTCTTTTGAACACACAGTTGCCACCCCGAATTTGTCTACAGAAAACCTCGGATCATACATCGCTCTGGGGGCATTACGCCTCAGGCGCGAATTAATAAGAAGACCAAAGAGGGTTGAAAGAGACCCTAAAAGAACCGTAAGCTCAAAGACAATGACCATATAGGGGGGAAGAGACACTATAGGTTTTGCACTTGTCCTTATAGGCCAGTCTAAAGAGGTAAGAATAGTAAATGTAAGGCCACACAGGGCTCCAAGTGTACCTCCGGTCAAAGTAAAAAATCGCACTATGCTCTCAGAACCTTTTAGTGCATCCTCAATCTCGTGATTGGGAAAAGGAGAAAAGACACGCAAATTCTTATAGCCCTCTTCTCTTAGCCTCTTTATTGCGTCAACGGTTGAATCAATATATGAGAAAACCCCAACTACGGTCTGATCCATTTTCATCGCACCTTTGCCTCCTTATTATTAGGGGCAGGCAAAATCTCTTTTATCTCAGCAATTGAAAGTGCGGGAAGGGTCTTGATGAAAAGAAGGAAGAACATAAAGAACCATGCAAAGCTCCCCGCTGTAATCCCAAGCTCAACCCAAGATACCCTATAAATACCCCAGGCGCCCGGCTCAAATTCATGAGATAGGGAAATCACTATAATATTAAACCTCTCGAACCACATTCCAATATTTATAAAAAGAGATATTATAAATAGCGCCTTTATATTCGTGCGAATCCTTTTAAACCAGAGAAGTATAGGTACTACGGAATTACAGAAAATCATAATCCAGTAAAACGTGGCATAAGGCCCCTTGGCCCTATAGACAAACTGCCCCCACTCGGCTGGGCTTCCGCTATACCACGCCATAAAAGCCTCTACTATATATGCATACGTAACAATAAGACCTGTAAGGATAATTAGCTTTGCCATACCCTCAAAATTCGCAACGGTTATATACTCCTCAAGATGAAAGATCTTCCGAATCGGCACGGCAAGGGTAATCACCAATGCAAGCCCAGAGAAAATGGCCCCGGCAACGAAATACGGAGCAAATATCGTTGTATGCCACCCCGGAACATCTGCCATAGCAAAGTCCCAAGACACAACGCTATGGACTGAGAGAACAAGTGGGGTCGCAAATGCAGCTAAATAGAAGTAAGCCCTTGTATAATGGCTCCACTCCCAGCTTGAGCCTTTCCATCCGAGAGACAAGATGGTGTATATTATTTTTCGAGGGACCTCCTTTACCCTGTCCCTTATTGCCGCAATATCTGGAATCATTCCAACGAAAAAGAAAACACTACTTACAGTCAAATATGTACTTACGGCAAATACGTCCCATATAAGGGGAGAACGGAAGTTTATCCACAGCCCGCGCTGATTTGGATATGGAATAAGCCAGTAGAAGTTCCACACCCTCCCAAGGTGTATAAGCGGGAAAAGGCCCGCTGTGAGCACTGCAAATACAGTCATTGCCTCAGAGATCCGATATATAGACATCCTGAATCTCGCCCTAAACAAGAACAGAATTGCCGAGATTAGCGTTCCTGAGTGCGCAATTCCAACCCAGAAAACAAAGTTCGTAATGTATACTGCCCAAAAAACAGGATGCCTGTATCCAGCAACTCCCAGGCCTGTATAGATCTGATATATCCAGCAGAATATCCCAAAAGCAAGTATGGCAAGATCAAATATAAAAAGAGCCAGCCACTTGATTGTGGGCTTATCAAGCATCCGGATTACAGCCTCGTTTACCTTTGAGTATGTTATAGTTGGTTCAATTACAGTTGTTTCGCGTATAGTTGTCTCGTGATCCATTATGCCTTATCCCATTTCACCTTTTTTAGATATGTAATTGAGGGATGCGTATTTAGGTCCGCAAGGACACTGTATCCCCTTTCATCCTTAGAAAGTCTAGAAACCTCACTCTCAGGATCTTTCAGGTCTCCAAAGACAATTGCCTTTGTAGGACAGGCCTGAGCACAGGCAGGAGTGATCTCACCGTCCCTCACATCTCGCCCCTCATCCTTTGCCCTATCCTCTCCAAAACGAATCCTCTGCACACAGAATGTGCATTTCTCCATAACTCCTTTACTTCTTACAGTAACATCGGGATTCAATTGCCAGTTAAGTGGCTCAGGCCATCTATACCCAAACCAGTTAAACCGCCTGACCTTATATACACAGTTATTTGAGCAGTACCTTGTCCCGACACATCGGTTATAAACCATTACATTAAGACCCTCGGGATTATGGTACGTCGCATAAACCGGACAAACAGGTTCACACGGAGCGTTATCGCAGTGCTGACAGAGCATCGGAATAAATCTCATATTTGAATCATCTTGATTCTCTTCCTCAAAATACCTCTCAATTCTGATCCACGACATCTCACGTCTTTTACCGACCTGATCTTTGCCGACTACGGCAATATTATTTTCAGCATAACAGGCCGTCACACATGCACCACATCCTACGCATTTTGAGAGGTCTATTGACATTCCCCATCTGTGCTTGAGGTGTTCATGGGCTTTATACATACCTATTTTCCCACTCTGCTCCTCGCGTTCAATCTCCTCAGGTAGCTCACTCCTCCTTATCCCACTCTCAATCTCTTTTAGTGTTACGGCCTGGACAATTCCTCTATCATGTTGAGTCTCGGTATATTGAGTTTTGACCAACTGCGCCGACTTGCCTGTTTTTGAGACCTTAACCCTAGTCGAGAGCCATGCAAAGCCGCCTGATGTCTCATCTATAGCATTAGGAAGTATATCAATCGGATTTACACCGCGATCCTTGGCATATCTCCCATATCCCTTATGACCAAGTCCAATTTGAATCGCAACCGTGTCGGGCCTTATACCTCTATATATATAAGCCTGGGTCTCAATCTTACCGTATGGAGATTCCACAGATAAAAAGTCCCCCTCACTGACACCCATCTTTTTTGCAGTATCAGGGTGAATCTCCACCCAAGAATCCCAGACGGCCGTTGTAATTGCATCGGGAAGCTCCTGAAGCCAGGGCTTGTTTGCCCCTCTTCCGTCATAGTATCTATATGAAGGATAGGCTATGAAATACTTATCGCCCTGCCCTTCAAACCTGGGTTCAGCAAAAACGGTATTGAGTACTTCATCGGAGAGTTTAACCGGTTTGGGAGGGACTTCTTTGAAGACTCCTCCATTTTGCACCGCCTCAAGCCAGAAGGTTTCAAAATCCTTATCAGAGCCAGATTGTGAGTGAATTGCCTTCCATGAGTCTCTTAAATAATCGTAGAATGTCGGCTGGGCAAATTTGTCTTTCAATCCTTCAATCTTTTTACTCAGAGAGAGGATAACATCACCAGTTGATTTTGTGTTAAAAATAGAGTTCATAACGGGCTGAATTAATCCATAGACACCGTCTCTAGGGATATAGTCTCCCCATTTCTCAAGCGTCGTATGGTCGGGAAGGACAAGGTTTGCCGACTCAGTTGTCTCATCCATAAAGCTTGAGAAGCTCACCACATATGGAACCCTTTTAATCGCCCCTTCAAAATTAAGAGACTCAGGTAGAGTAAAAGCGGGATTTACATTGTATACAATTAGAAGCTCAACCTCCCCCTTAGACATAGAATCAACCAGAGCCACCATGTCTCTGAAAGAATTTGATTGGGATATTGTTAGGCTCTCCCCGAAATTAACCGTTTCTCCTATGTTCCCAGACACGTAATTGAGGATATTTATGGCAACAAAGGTTTGAGTAGCATTGGTTGAACTAATTGCAGCACCCCCGCCAATTGCCAGACTCGGTCGCATCTCTATAAAGTCCTTTGCGATACGCCTTATTGTTTCTTGAGTCACTCCAGTGATTGAAGAGACCCTTTCAGGTATGTAGTCCTTAAGAAGGCTTTTTAGTCTAGCCGCATCCCCCGGAGGGGAACCCGAGCCTTCTGTGAGAACTATATTGGCAATACCAAGGGCAAGAAAAGCCTCGGTTCCAGGTTTTATTGCCACCCATTCATCTGCATTTGCTCCGGTAAGAGAGCGTCTGGGCTCTACATGGACGAATTTGCCCATGCCCTTGTCCTTTCTGTAGCTGTGCATCTGGCTAAACTTCCTTGCATACTCCACCGGAGAAAGCCATGTTTCAAGAAAATCCGCACCAAATGAAAGAAGAAACTTTGCCTTCTCTATATTGTATGTCGGGATCCTATCTACTCCAAATGTAATTTTATTAGCCTCTTTTAAAGACTCATGCGCAAATGCTTCATAAACTATGTGTCTTCCGCCACCAATTGCACTTAGCCAATCCGATATAAGCCTCCCGAGGGTTCCTGAGACATTATTCGTTAGAAATACAACCCTATTGCCCATTCCTCTTGCCAGTATTCCTTTAATCCTTTCGGCCAGTATTCCCTCGGCCTCATCCCAGCTTATTGCTCCTAATCTTCCAGACGGATTCCTTCTAAGCGGTTCAGCAATACGGTCGGGATTATAGAGCCCCTGAAGCATTGCCTGACCACGGGCACATACACTACCTGAGTTAATGGGACTCACCGGATTTCCTTCAATCTTTATTGCCCTCCCTTCACGGTTTTTAACAAGTATTCCGCATCCAGCAGGACACTCAGTGCATGTGCTTGCATACCAAGTAGGAATTCCGGGGATAACATTATCCGGTGGAATAACATATGGGATTATCTTTTCTACGGGTTGAGAAGAGCACCCTCCAGTAATTGCTGCTGTGCCTCCAGCTACTGCGATAATCTTTAGAAAGTCTCTTCTTTTTATGACACCCTTAGCGCTCTCAGACATCATTTCCTCCAAATTAGTAATGACAGGTTGCGCAATCCTTAAGGAGGGCTAGTTGTTCCTGATCCTTTGCATTTGCTTCATGACAGCCTACGCACCAGCCCATATTGAGTTTACCTACGCGATAGACTACATCCATACTCTTTACATCCCCATGACATACACTACAATCAAATCCATGGAGAATATGGCGCTTATGGTTAAAGTGGACATACTCAGGCAGGTTATAGACCCTTACCCACTGAATTTGTGAGACCCCTTCAGCCCTACTCTTCTCCCAGTATGCCTTTAGTTTCCGGATCTCCTTCTGGATATTTATCGCCTTGTATTCTACATCCCGCCCGGCAACCTGATTGTGACAGCCCATGCACTTCTGAAGCGAGGGAATGCCCGCCGTAGTAGATTTTGTGACGTAGTTATGACAGTATTGACAGGGGATTTGGTTATCTCCGGCATGGATTTTATGGCTGAAAAAGATTGGCTGCTCCGGCCCCCCCTCAAGCATCCTGCCAACAGTGAGTTTGCCAACATAAAAATAGACCATAGTAAAGACAAAGATCAGAAGGAAAGTAAAGAGGATTTTAGTCCAGTTTTTCATGTTTCTTTCTTTACCTTAATTTTTGAGATGTGCTACATGGGAGCTCTAAGATAATGAAAAAGGCTAGTTATTTATATCATAACCAAGAAATCTGTCAAGGTTTAGTTATATCTAGTGTTGATTTGAGACTCCAAACTCAGGTATTTTTTATTAGAAATGATGCTTCAAGAAGAGATTGGACAGAGAATAAAAAAGTTCCGTTTAGAGAAGGGAATCACTCAAAGGGAGCTTGCCACAAGGGCATCCCTCTCAAAGGGCTATATATCTCAGTTGGAAAAAGGCTTAACCCTTCCCTCTCTTACCAACCTTAAAGAGATACTAGATGTCCTAGGGATAACCCTCTCCGAATTTTTCAGCGAAAAGAACCCACTTAAGGTCGTCTATAGCAAAAAGGATAAAATCACATTACCCTCTACAAACGATGGTATAAAGGTTGAACTCCTCATTCCCTCTTATTCGGATAAAGATTTTGACCTTTTTCTTGTAACCCTAGAGCCAAAAACCAAGACAAAAAAAGAGCAATCGCATAGGGGAGAAGAAACCGGACACGTAATCTCGGGAAGTTTAACCATAGTGCTTGGCGGCAGGGAATTCAATGTCAAAAAAGGCGAGAGCTACTTTATAATCCCAGACCGTCCCCACTACATAGAAAACCGGGGCAAAAGCCCATGCGTTACACTCCATCTGGTCTCTCCGGGAAATCTGGATATATTCTGATTATTTGTCTATC
Organism: uncultured Spirochaetia bacterium; assembly: GCA_964389705.1. Lineage (GTDB taxonomy): Bacteria > Desulfobacterota_D > UBA1144 > Nemesobacterales > CSP1-2 > PSLL01. Next base: position 2,730 of record CAYMEO010000016.1, on the reverse strand, counting down.
AGATTGTATGAGCTATTCGCGAACCACTCCTACTTATCCAAGAGTCTGAGTTTAGATAAAAAGTCACTGAGTATAAAACCCCCGCCAATGTCAGGTGAAAAGCAAGAATCGGCAATCTCTCTAAGTCTTCCAATTTTTCCCTCTTCCACGCAAATCTCAGGATCAAAGGGGAGGACGCCAATTATTGGCTCCCCTGTCATTTTGAGAATTAGCTCAGGGTTTGTGCGCTCGGCAATCTCGGGATTGAGTGGAAATTTGTTTATAACTATTCCTAAGATCCTAAGTCCTCTGTGTTTTGCCGATTCCACAGTAAGAAGCGTGTGATTTAAGGTTCCAAGGTTGGGACGTGTAACTATAACCAGATATAAACCCAAATCATAAGCTAGATCAGACATAAGGTAATTGTCAGTGATTGGAACAAGCAGTCCACCAGCCCCTTCTACAATTACAATGTCATGATTTGAACTGAGATTATTGAAGGCAGAATTTATCCTTTTTAAATCTATCTCCTCCCCCGCAAGACGTGAGGCAACCGAAGGGGCAAGCGGCAGAGGAAAACGGTAAGGACATATACCATCAAGTGGATGGCTCTCTCCAATCACCCTCTGAATAAACTCAATATCCATAAGCCCACCTGAGTTTGTTCCTGTCTGCACGGGCTTTATTACAGCAACCCTCCAGCCCGACCTCTTTATGGTCCAGGCAAGCGCTGCAGACACAACGGTCTTTCCAACCCCTGTATCTGTGCCTGTAATAAATATCCCTTTAGGAAGCAATGGCATTTTATGAATTATATACTTAGCCATGAATGAACACGAATAAACTTTTGTAGAAGGCTAAAGGATTCCACTAAATACAGATCTTTGGTTGTGTTCATTTGTGACTAAGTTATTTATAATCCAAGCTCTCTTACCTTCTCAATTACCTCATCGGAATGCCGCGCTGTGTCAACCTTCTCCCATATATGCCTGATAATACCCGATCTATCTATGAGAAATGTTACCCTCCTTGCCGAGCCTTGATCGCTTTCGACTCCATATGTCTTCACTATAACTCTATCTTTGTCACTCAAAAGAGGAAAATTCAGGCTAAACTTGTCCCTAAAACCCTCGTGTGATTTAACGCTATCGGTACTCACCCCTAAAACCTGAATCCCCAGTTCTTCGAGTTCTTTCATCTTATCCCTCATTGAACACGCTTCCTTCGTACAACCCGGCGTATTATCCCTTGGATAAAAATAAAGAGCCACTATCTTCTTACCCAAGAAATCATTCAATCTTACCCTTTTTCCTCCATATGTTTCGGCGTCAAAATCAGGGGCTTTGTCCCCCACTTTCGGCATCTGCGCCATCTGAGAAAAACCTCCTTATATTTTGAAAGCCTCATTGGGTAATAGAGACTAAAGTAGACCACCATAGGAGCAATTCACAAATTACCCCTACAATCATAAGTTGATAAATCAAATAAAATAACCCATAGATACAGAGGAACGATATTGGTATTGAAACTACATAAACCCTAAACCCCTCTTTGCATCCTCACTCATTTTGCTTGGATCCCATGGCGGGTCCCATACAATCTCAATCGTCGCCTCCTTTACCCCGCGAATGCCTTCTATAAGCATCTGAGATTCAGCGGCAATCTGTGCCGATGAAGGACATCCAGGCGCTGTCATAGTCATCTTTACATGAACATTGCCATCTTCTTTAATATCAATATCATATATGAGACCCAGGTTCACAATGTCTATAGGAATCTCAGGGTCATAGACATCACTTAGAACCTCAAGGATCTTCTCTTTTGTAACCTTCTCATCAGTATGAAAAGATTCCTCGCCCTTTACTTCTGGCTTGACATTATCATCAATTGGCACTTCATCTGTCTGCCGAGTCTCCATAATCTGATCAGAGCCATTATCCCTTCCTTCAGCAACTGTGTCCGTGCTTTGGGTTAAAGGCTCTTCCATCCTTTGGGCTTCTACTACAGACCTTTTGTCTTTTTCATTTTCTTTCTTAAACACCTTCGAGAGTATATCTCCAAGCCCCATCTCTACACCTCCTTAATAAATAATACCCGATTGAATACCGGATGATTAGAGCCAATACGATTATGGTTTCGTCAGTGCCTATGCCAATTTCTTAATGGTAGCGAGCGCGGCGTCGTAGTTTGGGTGTTGAGTGACTTCCCTGACGTATTCGGCATGTTGTACAGTATTGTTTTTGTCTACCACAAATATGGCTCTGGCAAGAAGGCGATGCTCTTTAATCAAAACACCATATGCCTCGCCAAATGAGGCGTCTCGATAATCGGATGCAGTCTTTACCTTGTCAATCCCCGCAGCCCCACAGTAGCGCTTCTGTGCAAATGGAAGATCCATGCTTATAGTGAGGATTTCCACATCCCCAGGTAGCTTAGATGCCTCTTCATTAAAACGCCTTGTTTGGGCATCACAAACGGGGGTATCTACTGATAAAACCACATTAAAAACCTTAACCTTGCCCTTCAAATTATCCAATGTAATAGGCGATCCTAGGGCCTCGAGAACATGAAAATCCGGAGCCTTATCTCCGACTTTAATCTCAGGTCCCACTAACGTTACTGGATTCCCTCTCATCGTTACCACACCGTATCTCTCCTGCGCCATTGCATTATACCTCCTTTATCATCGAATGGTTTTTATTATTGAATTAGACTATATAGAAGACCCTTTAGTGTCAATATGAAGACACT
>CAYMEO010000015.1:34696-37944 GCA_964389705.1 uncultured Spirochaetia bacterium | reverse complement strand
ATACTGAAATCCTTCTCTGGCATTTCAATATCCAGATAATCAAACAGTTGCTTCAAAAAAGAACAATCGTCACGAACGAAATCTTCATAACGGAAGATCCTGATGTTTTCTCGGTCTTCAGAAACATGCATCCAAGACCTCTGAGCATCAAATAAACCCGCTTCTCCTATCTTATCAATGCTGTATTTCAAACCCTCGCTTAGGCTTAAGTTTTCTAGATCATTTCGGAATTTAGGAAGTTTACCAATTATCGGGTGGGAATACCTTACAGAGAAATACCAAGAAACTACAATATCACGTGGGTCCCTTAAAATGAAAAACGTCCTGTATTTCGCAGGCTTAGGAATTGTCAGATAAGTGGGATAGTCAATATATAAATGAGAGCCAATAGTGTACTTAGGAAATGGCCCATAGAAGCGAGCATCTTGCAACCGATCTACTACCTGGTCAAAAGGAAAAACATCAAGACCGGTATATTTATGAACTATAGGATCGGAGAATACTACGTTGAACCACTGGCTAGCAGTTTTTTGAGTACAACAGTAATAGATGTTTTCGTATGGAGACCGTCGAACTACTCTCAAACGTTTATACAGTTTGTACAAAATCACTATTTTCTTATTTTCTGTCAATGTAGTTTTAATTTGAGCTAGCACATTGCTACCCATTGCACCTAAATCACATCCGCAAAAAACCTCTCGGTTCGGCGGAAATAAAAGAGACCAGTGATAAACCAATACTCTTAAGATAAACCGAGTGCAACCCAATCAATTGGTTATGACCCAATATCAAGACACGATGAGCGTCAATTATTCCGGAAATTGGATTTAAGAATAATATCCATCTAAACTTCCCAGGTAGAATCATTGTTGGATAAATAACCGGAGTTATAAAAAGCAAAAGTTGTATAAAAAATGGAATTACATACCTAACATCCCTGTACTTTACGTTAAGAGCAGAAGGCCAAAGTCCGAAACCTGTAGCTGAAATAAAGGCTAGAAAAAGCAGAAAAGGCAGGAGTAAAATTGAAAGCTTTGGAATAAGACCATAAAAAACATCATTAATACAAGGATTGCTGTAGCTATAAAATAGTCGATCATGCCAGACAGGGATGAGGACAGAGGAATTACAGTCCTGAGAAAATACACCTTTGTGATAAGATTCGTATTAGCAACAAGACTAAGTCTAGTTTTTCAAATACCTTTTTCACGAATTCATCTGAGCCATGGGTCTCCACTGAGCAAATAATAAAATCATCTGGTTCCTCCTGCTGTAGCATCAGCCAAATCGCCTTGATATACTCTGGAGCATAACCCCAGTCTCTAAACACCCTTAAGTTTCCAGAGCCAGGTTATCAGCAAACCCCATACTTATTTTAACGGTAGTATAAAGAATCTCCTTCGTAACAAAGTTTTTACCCCTCAGTGGTGATTCATGGTTAAAAAGAATTCCACAAACTGCAAATAACCCGTATGCTTCCCTGTAATTAACAGTTATCCAATTTTTTATAGAGTAGGAAAACCTAAACAATGTAAAATTTATATCAATTCCGTTCTCTGAGACATTCACTATAGCTATGGTACGTCTTCTTTGTACCATAATGATAAACTAACACACTTACAGATGCTGAAGATTTACTCACGATGGAATATACGCCTTCTCTATTAAGTAAGCCCTCAATGCCTCATCCCAAGGGCGTAGCATCTTTCCTGAAAGTTTTACACTTCTCAAGGAGGAGTTCTTAGGACGACGGGCTCTAGTTAGATAATCCGCGGAGGAGACCGGCTCCAATCTCCCACTTAGACCTACTAAATCCAATGCCTTTTGAGCAAACTCATACCAGGTACAAGAGCCACTGTTTGTAATGTGAAAAACCCCCCTAGCATTCTGCTCAATGAGACTCTCAATCATACACGAGGCATCATACGCATACGTAGGCGACATACGGATGTTGTTTATTACATTTAATGTCTCACCTGACCGTGCCTTTGTCAAAACGGTCTCTATGAAATTCCCACCCTTTCCACGCGCCCCTGATTTTCCAAAGAGGCTAGCTATTCTCGCAATGAGCCATTTAGAGCATACCTGCCGAACCAGGTATTCACCCGCCAGTTTCGATGTGCCGTATACATTTATAGGACATGGAGAATCCTCCTCCGTATACGGCTCTTCTTTTCTTCCATCAAACACATAATCGGTGCTGATATAAACGCATAAAGCATTTAATTCAGCACAGGTCCTTGCTATATGAAAAGCCCCTAAGGCATTAACCCTAAAAGCTTTCTCGGGCTGGTCTTCGCATTCATCTACACGAACAAATGCAGCACAGTTTACAACGATTTCTGGATTTAACTCTGTCAATGCCTTTTTAACTGAATTGGAGTTGGTACACTCGACCTCTGAGTGGCTAAGGGGAAATACCTGATACTTCTCAGCTTGTTGCAATACCTTAACTAAGTCGCTTCCCAACTGACCAGAGCTTCCGATAATGGCTATCGGTATCATATCGAAGACCACTTTCCCCAAGTGCGGGCATAAACAGCATCGTAATAAGACTGATACTCTCCAGAGGTTACCCGCTTCACCCAGTTTTGGTTATCTAAATACCAACGAATGGTGATTCTTAATCCCGTTTCAAAAGGAGTAGCAGGAGACCAACTGACCTCTTGGCGAACCTTTTCCGTTCTTGAAGCATACCTGCGGTCATGGCCAGGACGGTCGGGCACAGACCGGATATGCGCTATAAGCGCATCGGGATTCAAACCGGCTTCTTCAGCTAAAATCTGGCATACCATAAGAACAACATCTCGGTTAGTCCGTTCTTCTCCAGTAGCTACGTTATAGATAGACCCAACCTTACCCGCTTCCAGAATGCAAAGTATCGCCTCGACATTGTCCTCCACGTAAAGCCAGTCTCTCTTCTGCAAGCCATCACCATAGATGGGTAACTCTTTACCAATCAGCGCGTTTCGAATCATCAAAGGAATCAGCTTTTCGGGGAATTGAAACGGGCCATAGTTGTTTGAACTACGAATGATTACGACCGGAATACCGTAAGTGCGCAGGTAGGCAAGGCATAAAAGGTCAGATGCTGCCTTACTCGCCGCATAAGGACTGCTTGGAGAAAGCGGGCTTTCCTCATTGAAAGGCTCTTTTCCCTCAGCGTCACCGTAGACCTCATCCGTTGAGATTTGAATAAAGCGCTCTATACCGTGACGGCGTGATGCTTCAAGAAGCACTTGAACCCC
>CAYMEO010000015.1:0-34596 GCA_964389705.1 uncultured Spirochaetia bacterium | reverse complement strand
GAATAAAGCGCTCTATACCGTGACGGCGTGATGCTTCAAGAAGCACTTGAACCCCAATGATGTTAGTTTGAAGAAATGGGGAAGAATCCAGTATACTCCGGTCCACATGTGATTCAGCGGCGAAATTTACCACCACCCACGGTTCCTCCTCTTTGAATAAAGCATTCACAAACATCCGATCGGCAATATCTCCTTTTACAAAGCAATGGCGAGGATTATTCTCAACATCCTTTAAATTCTCCAAGTTTCCAGCATAGGTGAGTTTATCTAGGTTTACCACCCGCCACGTGGTCTTCCGAAGAAGAAGACGCACGAAGTGGTTCCCAATAAACCCGCATCCTCCTGTAACGAGAATGGTTTTCACTAAGACTTATCTCCTTCGTATACAAAATCTTGATCGGACTCCCGAAGAGCAGGAAGTCTAGCATCTTTCGGAGAAACAATAGGTTCTTCGACGGGCCAGCGGATACCGATCTCTGGATCGTTCCACATAATTCCTCGATCGAGTTCCGGAGCGTACTCTTCTGTCACTTTGTATAAAACATTAGCCTCGTCGCTCAGTACACAAAACCCATGTGCAAATCCAACTGGTATGTAAAGCATCCTATTTTTTTTGGAAGAGAGCCTAACTCCTACCCACCTGCTATAAGTAGGCGAGCCTCTACGAATATCTACCGCTACATCAAAGATCTCACCTTTTAATACTATCACCAACTTTGCCTGAGCCTTGGGGTACTTCTGGTAATGGAGTCCGCGGAGAACACCCCGCACTGAATATGAGTAGTTATCCTGAACAAAAACATCAGAGATACCATTACTAGAAAAATCAGACCCTTTGTAGACCTCCATAAAGAAGCCACGCCCGTCTTCAAAAACCTGGGGTTCAACAAGCACAATATCTGGAATCTCCATCCTTATGAACCGAAACGGCATCTAAAGCAAAACCTCCGTATCTTCACCAATAAGCAGCCTAAGAGCCCGATGGTTTCCAGAAAGGCGGCGCACCACCGCATTACATCCAAGGACGCTGTCCTCCATCCCTTCAATGCCCTCTATTCTCACCCCATCCAATGCCACACAATGCTCCAGTGCAGAGTTTTTGATTATACAACCCCGACCTATGCTGGTATAGGGTCCAATGAATGATTCCTCAATCACTGTCCCTTCTCCAATGACTACCGGACCGCGTAATTCACTTTTCTCTACCCGTGCCCCTGCCTCTAGTACTACTCGACCAACTACACGGCTTTTAGAATCAACCGTGCCTTGTATATCGCGTCTCGTCCATTCATCCAATACCAGGCGATTGGCCTCCAAGAGGTCATCCTTTTTCCCTGTATCAAGCCACCACCCTTCTAAGATGACGCTCCGTACAGTATATCCCTTTTCGAGTAGCTTCTGTATGGCATCTGTGATCTCCAACTCCCCACGCCAGGAGGGTTTGATCTCAGAGATGGCATCATATATGACCGGCGAAAAAACATAAGCCCCTACCAGGGCTAATTTAGAAGGCGGCTCCTTAGGCTTCTCAATGAGGCGTCTGATGTGACCCTGTGAATCGACCTCAGCCACGCCAAACATACGTGGGTCCTCTATCTCCTTCAATAAGATAAGGGCATCTGCCCTCGAGGCATTAAATGTTTCTATAAGTTCCCTGATGCCAGAGCCGATAATATTGTCGCCTAAGCACATAATGAAGTCCTCTTCCTTAAGATAGCCTTGGGCAACCCCTACAGCATGGGCCAATCCCAGTGGTTTGTCCTGCAAAATGTATGTGAGATTAAAGCCCCAAGGATTCCTAGATAAAGCCTCCTGAATCTGTCCCCCGGTTTCAGGCGAGACGATAACACCTACCTCCCTGATGCCCGCATCATGAAGATGATGCATGACATATGAGAGCACGGGCCTGTTGGCTATAGGCACAAGCTGTTTGGCCATCGTGTAGGTTAGAGGCCTCAGACGCGTTCCTTTACCGCCTGCCAGCACCAAAGCCTTCATAAGTCACCTTGAATACCTAAATAACGTCTGCAAAAAATCTCTCCGTTCTACGGAAGTAAAAAAGCCCGGTGATAAATATAACTAAGCCTACAACTGTAGATATGCCAAGTGCAGGCCAATCAACCGATTTGTAGCCCAAAATACAGGCTCTATGGGCGTCAATTACCCCAGAAATCGGATTTAGTGCTAGTAGCCATCGAAATCTCTCAGGCAAAGCCGTCACCGGATATATAACGGGGGTTACAAAAAGTAGCAGTTGAATGAAAAATGGGATTGCATATCGCACGTCTCGATATTTTACATTTAATGCAGAAAGCCAAAGCCCAAAACCAGTCGCCGAGATGGAAGCAAGAAGGATAACAATTGGCAAGAGGATAATCGAAGGGTTTGGGAAAATACCATAGAAGAGCATCATAAGCACAAGTATACATAGAGCAATAAAGTAATCAACGATTCCGGCAAGTGTAGAGGATAGAGGAATGATAAGACGTGGGAAGTAGACCTTTGTAATGAGATTAGAACTGCCAACAAGGCTATTTCCGGAATTCGATACCGAAGAGGAAAAATATGTCCAGAGCAGTAATCCGGAATAAGAGAAGATTGGATAAGGGATTCCTTCAGATGGGATATTTGCAATCTTTCCGAAAAATATCGTGAACACAACCATTGTCAAAAGTGGCTGCAGGATTGCCCATCCTACCCCAATTACTGTCTGTTTATAACGCACCTTGATGTCACGCCAAGTGAGGAAATAGAGGAGTTCACGATAATGCCAGAGGTCTCTTAGATTAAGAGCCGCCCAGCCTTTAGTGGGTTTAATTACTAGAATATGCTCAGACATGAGAGGAAATAGAATCCTGATGATCTACGAGTAAAATAAAGCAAACTTAATCTTTCTATTTCCTAATATAGGGTTCTCCACACATAGTTATTACTGGCATCCTTAGTGCAAATCTCATAGGTATCCTTTACTCCACTCCCCCCAGGAGTAAACCAGGCTGTGCCGACTGTATCAGGATTGCATAGTTATTGAAATTTATATCTTAATTCCCACCCTACATATTGAATCTTATCCTTTACAAGTGCATCTATTAATCCCTCAAAGGTCATATCGTACTGCCATCCCAATAGTTTCTTTGCCCTTGAATTATCCCCATAGATGATCTCTAAGTCTAAGGGACGATGGAGGCGCTTATCTATTCTCACAAATCTTTCAAAATCTAAGCCTAACTTATTAAATACCCCTTTTACAAACTCTTCTAAACTATGTGCCTCTCCCGAACAAATGATAAAATCATCCGGTTCTTCCCGCTGTAGCATCAACCAAATAGCCCTGATATACTCAGGAGCATAACCCCAATCCCTAAATATATTCATATTTCCCAATACCAAATTATTGGTCAGACCCATACTTATCCTGACAGCGGTATCGAGAATCTTTCCTATAACAAAGTTTTTATTCCTAAAGGCAGACTCATGGTTAAAAAGGATTCCGCAAACCGCAAATAGCCCGTATGCCTCTCTGTAGTTCACAGTAATCCAATGTGCTGTAGCCTTTGAGATTGCATATGGGCTTACGGGGTGTACAGGCGTCCTTTCAGTTACAGGTAAGTTATCCTTATTGACTCTACCGTACATCTCTGACGATGAAGCCTGGTAGAACCTCGCACCAGATTTGACTACGCGGACGGCTTCGAGTAGGTTTGCCGTACTTAAGGCATTAAACTCCAATGTCCATAGAGGCTGTTCGAAGGATAAACCCACGGAACTCTGTGCAGCCAGGTTGTATATCTCATCTGGCTGTATGTTATCCAAGAGCCTTATTAAGTTAGATAAATCCAAAAGATTTGCCCTAATTAACTCTACCTTTCCGCATATCCCAAGATACTCAAGATTGCGCAGGTATGGAATAGATGCATCCCTTATAAATCCAAAGACCCTGTATCCCTTTTCAATCAGGAATTTGGATAAATAAGCCCCATCCTGGCCTGTTATACCAGTTATTACAGCAACTTTCCCTCTCTTGCCCATTAGGAATTCAGGAATAACCAGCCACGATCTTGGTTCAAAGCCGATTCGAATTTAAAACTTCTAAGGCCCTTTCTATCCGCTAATTGATACTACACACAGCTTCGCCACCTCACTTACATGAAGTGGCAATTCTCCTTTCCCCATGCCAACTAAGGCAACTTTGACCTAAACCAGTTCTATATCCCTAGGGTCTACTTCAACCGAAACAGAGCGCCTTATGGTATCAACCGATATAATAATCCTGTAATTACCCCTTCTCTCCAGTATTCTGCCCTTTATTCCCTCAAGAGGACCATTTACTACTACCACCTCTCTGCCCTGAGTAAGATATGGATAACAGTCGCATTCTACTCTGCTCTCGAGTACCCTCTTTATAGCCCCAATCTGATCGAGCGAAACCGGAATGGGAACCCCACCTGATCCGACAATCCTTAGGGTACCTCTTGTGCTAAGAACCCTCCATCTGTCCTCAAGGCAAATATTTATGAACAAGTATCCGGGAAACAGGGGGATCTTTATCCTCTTCCTCCTGTCCTTCCACTGACTGAGTACTTCTCTCAGTGGTAAAAACGTCTCTATGCCCTTTTCGACTAGAGCTTCATTTACCTTCTTTTCGTGTCTAACCGTCGTATAGACTGCGTACCAATTCCTGTTCATTGACTAAGACTAATTAGTGGTTAACCGCGTAATTTAACTCCTTAATCCTCCATCTGTTGTCCTGCCATAGGAGTGCCCAGTTTATTACACCTTCAGAAATCCTGATTTCTCGATCACCTTTATCTCTGAAGAGAATGACAAAGCCGCCATTTACAAAGGCCTCATTGTCCCTAAAGTCAATGCTCTTTATCCTTATGTCGTATTTTATAATCTCTAAGGAAGAAAAATTCTTTTCATATAGAGAAATGGCCCGCGAGACTTCAATCCCATTTTCCCTAGCGTCGGGTTCAAAAAAGGACATAAACAGGTTCATATCCCTACTCTTGTACGCCGATGCATAATCCGAGATAAAGGAATATAGAGAGTTTTTATCGTAAGGTGGCCTTATCCCTTGAATAGAGGTGCCACTAACATTGATTTCCTCCTCTAATTCTCTCCTCTTAATCTCTCCGTATTTCGGTTTCTGCCCAGAGGTGGTCTTCTTTTCCTTAGAAGTTCTTTCTGACTTTATACTTTGTCTGACAACAATAGCCTTTTTGGCTTTACCTAATTTTGACAAAGAGGCGACTGATTCTTTTTTCTCCTCACTCCTAGTCTCAATAGGAGTGATCTTTTCTGCAATAGAGGGCCGTGACTCCTGTTTTGATTCGACGACGATTTTCCCTTCCTTTTCGGAAACTTCTAGATTTGCCGCCTCAGAGGTAACTGCCTTCCCCACTCCTTTTGGAGATGGAAGAAGAGCCGTAGAAACTCTCTCTCCGCTGGGCTTAGGGAGAAGGAGTTTCTTCATATCTAAACTAGAGATAACCCCGGTTGGCGATGGTTTGGCTCCCTCTTTTGTAATCTCTCCCTTTTCATCAGCCGCCCGAAAAAGGAGTCCTGACTTAACGGTGTAAAAAACCACCGCCAGAATGATGATAGATAGCGAAGCCGAATACATTAAACTCTTTGAACCGACTCTTATATTAGAATGGCCTATTACCGTAACCGGCATTGTGGGAAGGCACTTCGCATCGTATTCGCCCCTTTTTACCGGGTTCCCTAAGACCTCATAAGCCTCATTTAGATTCTTTGTAATATCAAGCCCCCGCTCCCCCACTTTATCTGGGTGGTAGGCCTTTACAAGTTTGAGCCAGCTTTTTCTAATCTCATCGGTCGAAGCCCTAGGGGAAACATTGAGGATTTTATAGTAATCCTCTTTCGGCTCATCCGGAGCAAAGACAGAGAGAACAGACTTTGCCTGCTCAACTATAAACTGCTCGCTTATCATCATATCCCTAGCAAATTCTCTGAGCACGTAATAATTTGGAGAATCCCTGCCCATTGATATATCTTTAAGCAAAGAGCAAAAGAAAATCCTATCCTTTGAAAACTCCTCTGCGAGTTCCCTTACATCAGTAACCCCTACAATCCGGGCAATCACCCTTTCGAATACCTTTTTATCCACTCTGAGCATCTGGTTTGGACTCAACCTTAAATAGTCTTACATCATCCACCCATGCAGTGCCGGAGATGTATCTATCAAACTTTGTGCTCACGTAGCGTCTGAGCCTAATCACAACGGATTTGCAATCAGAAGGTGTATGAAAAGAGACCTCAACCCTCTTCCAATCGTTTGTTCCGGTAAGCGACTCTATTGTTTTCATCATATTAACCTTTGGATAGCAGTAGATCTCCCATGTTATGCCATTTGTAGTTGTAATATCCTGTGTAGACATATAAGACGTAAATGTATAATCGGCATTCTGCTCTACGGGCACTATCTCCCAGACATGGTAGAAATCAACATTGTATTTTCCATCAAATCTCACCCTTAAAGACCTTGTTCCTTCAAACCTCTTTTCCTCGTCAAGGTCAATTCTCACTCCCGGTGCAAAATTCCAAATTATCCAATCAAATCCCCCACCTAACAAATCCTTTTCAAAACCGCCGTTCCAGACAAGAGATTCCCCTCTTTTTCCAAACATCCCATCCCAGATTGAAGATGCCTCGGAAACCCTGCCCTTTGCTGAAAGAAACTCTACGTATCTAAGGACAACCCAATTCGATGTCACCCCAACCTCTTTTATTCTCTTCCAAACGGGAAATGTTTCATCCAATTTGTCCCTAGAGATTAAATACCAGAGATAATCCCCAAGGGCCTCATTAGGAACCACATCATCCAATATAATCTTCGGATCTCCGATTGCCTCTCTGGCAAGGTCAAACGCCCCCCATCTCTTGTGTGGGTCAGTTCTTGCAACGAGTCTCAGGTCTTTTATAGCCATCTGTCTATCGCCCAACCTCAGGGCAAGGATAGCCCCCTCCCAGAGATATGAGCTAGATAGAGGAGTCAGCTCAGATAGGCGCTCAAGCGTAGATAGTGCCTTTTGTTTATCACCATTTTCAACAAACATCTCAGTAAGCCCCAGCCATGAAGAAGAAAGAAGGGGATTTAGTTCGACAGATCTAACATAAAAGGCCTCAGCCTTAGATCCATCTGCAAACGTAAACATATGATAAAACCTTGCGATACGGAAATTAAGCTCTGCATCAGCTGGATTGAATGTCAAACCCCTCTCTATGGATTTCACATCCACCTTTCCAGATAGAGCCGCAGAAAGCCAGAGCCGAGCTGTCTCTTCAACTAAAAAGAGGGCGATAACTAAGAGGAAGATATAAAGACAGACATTAAAGACTTTAGGCTTATCCATTGGTTTCCCATATCAAATATGAGTGTCAATACATATCCTCATAATTATTAATTGACACTATCTTGCCGTCTTTTCCTTCAATCCTTTTCCTAGCCTGTACTAGATCCATTCGCCATTTTTCTACTCTACCTAATTTGAAGTTTTACCCTGATATAAATCCAGTCTCATAATTAGACTAACCCATTATAGATGTTCCTTTCTCCTACTAATCCTCTTAGATAGAATCCATAAGATTCGGTTTTGCCTTTTCCTATTCCGCCCTTTGGCATCCTTTTTATCCCCCATTAGTACATTCCCAGGATTCATCTTCTTCTCTTCTCTATCATTATAGTAGTAATAGTAGCCGTATCCATACTTGCCCCGTCCTGACTCGAGCCTGTTTAATATGGCTCCGATAATTCTCCCTCTTACCTTTAAAACCTCCTCCATGCTGCTGCGCAGAGCCTGTCTTTGTGTAATCCCTACGCTCGTCACAATTAAGACCCCGTCCACGTGGGATGAAAGAAGCCGTGAATCGGCAAAACCCGCAATCGGGGGACCGTCAACAATCACATGGTCGTATTCCTCAAGCAATCGTTCAATTAGCTCTTTCATCTTTTTTGAACCGAGAAGCTCGGCAGGATTAGGCGGGATAGGCCCTGAAGGGATTATATCCAGATTATTTATATCTGTTTGGGAGATTACACCCGAAAGCTCCATTTTCCCGACTAAATATGTGCTCAGCCCAAAGACATTACCGTTGCTCAAGAAGACCTTATGGAGTCTAGGCTTTCTCAAATCCGCATCTATTAGGGCCACTCTAAGTCCGGACTGAATCATAGAGAGCGCGAGGTTGGATGCAGTGGTGGTTTTTCCCTCAAGTGGTTGGGTGCTTGTTACCAGAAGCGACTTTGGAGGATGGTCGGGAGATGAATAAAGTACGGATGTCCTAATAACCCTATAGGCCTCGGATATCAACGATTGTGGATTTAGATAAACTACCTTCTCAAGGTTTTCAATCTCATCGTAGTCCGCAAGGGGAATAGCTCCGAGGAAGGGAAGAGGAAAACGCTTTTTAACCTCCTCTTCATCCTTTATTGTACTATCAAAGTGCTCAAAGACAAATGCCAGAAGAATGCCCCCCATAAGCCCCATTAAGGTTGCAAAAAGCATATTAAGCCTTATATTCGGTCTATAAGGAGAAATCGGAGTCGAGGCATAATCTACAACCTGCACGTTTGTTGTTCTAATATCGGATGCCACTTCGGTTTCTTTAAGCCTCTTAAGAAGGCTCTCGTATATAGATTTATTTGTGTCCACTTCTCTTTCGAGAATCCTATACTGTATTGTTTTCTCATTCAGTCCGGCGGCAAGCCTCTTCTGCTCTTCCGCCCTCTGCCTGAGTATATTTTCCTTTGTTAAAGCGGCCTGATAATCTCTCTTTATGCTCTCGGCAATATTATCTGAAAGATGCTTTATATCGCTTTGAATCCTCGCAATCTGTGCGCCAAGCTGCTTTAAATCGGGATAATTAGGCCCGTATACAACGGCCAGGTTGTCATACTGCGCCTTGAGCTTCAAATACTCGTCGGTTAAACCCTGAATTGATTTATCATTCATTATCTGTGGCAGATGCTCATAATTACCCGATTGGACCTCCTTATAGAGCGCTTCCTTCTCGAGTCTTTCCGTCTCTGCCTTTGAAAGGGCACTGTTTAGTTCGGCAAGTTGTTTGAATGTGAGATTATAATCCTTATCTAGAGAGACAATATCTACGCCTTTTGCAAACTCACCCAGGTCTTCTTCGGCCTTTTCAAGCCTTATCTTTGCCTGATCAAGCTGTTTCTCGAGAAACTCCCTTGCGACCTTTGTCGTTCCAACCTTCCTCTCTAAAACCCATTGCATGTACTTATCTGCAAGGGTATTTGCAACCCTTGCTGCAAGCTCCGGATTAGGACTTTTAAATCCAACCTGGACTAGCCTCGAATTCTTTTGAGGAGATATAGTGACATTGTCTAAGAAAAGATCAATGAATCCTTCCTTTCTAGCCTCACGCTCAATCTCAATCCTCTTTGGATCAACTACGTCTCTTTTCCTCCCCGAAAAGAGATCGGAAATCTTGCTCCTTATAGAAGATACAAAACCAGAACCTTTCTCCGTCTTGTCAGGTGGATCAAGCTGTAGGGCATTTATGACATCCTCAGCAAGGTACCTGCTTTTGAGTAGTTGATACTGTGTCTGATAGAAGGCATCGGTTTGTTGAGATTGAACCTCAACTACCTCTTGGAATGTGGTTATCTTAGGGTTGTCGGGGTCTATCTCTATAGTGGCTTCGGCCTTGTATATCGGCTTCATAAGGTAAGAGGCAATTGCCACAGTTATAACAGAGACGACAAGGCAAGATATTACAACCCATTTCCGTCTTATAAGGACATCTATATAATCCCTTAAATTTATCTCCTCTTCAGTAGGGGAATCATAGCCTCTATTAACCTCTGTAGATAATAGATAATCTTCTTTTGCCTTGAGTTCTCTGCCTTTATACTCAACTAATTCTCTTTTGGTCTCTTCTTCCAAATCGATAATCCCCCAGAAAGAATTAGTATTGACCTTGAGGTTGAATTACATCAGGAGGCGAATAACCTACACCAATAAGACCAAAGAGGGTACTAAGGCGCAGCCCATAGAGAACCCTTTTGGCGAGGCTTGCTCCAACAATTATGGCATCTCTGTCCTTTACTATAGGGTCTTCATCCTCCCCCTTTTGAATCCTCCTCAGATTTAGCTGGGTAATCTCCCTTTTTCCATTACCTAGATAGTGAATCAACTTTATATCGCCGCTGTCTGCATAACCCGTAACCCCGCCTGCCGCGGCAATGGCTTGACTTACAGTAGTAGCCCCACCCTTTATAGGAAAGGCACCAGGTCTCCTAACCGCCCCCTCTACAAAAACAGTGCCCGCCTCAGGCACATATATAACATCCCCCGCCTTAAGCGGGAGATTAAGCTCAGAGTCGCCCCTGAGAAGTAATTGGTCAAGGTCTATTACATAAGCCTGCCTTCTTCCGTCCTCCTCTGTCCTTGTAAGATAGACCGACCTTGCTGCGTTATCATTTAACCCTTTTGCATTAGCAAGTGCATCGAGAAGGGTTTGTCTTCCTAGAAGCTCATAATTTCCAGGATCCCTCACATATCCAACTACACTGACGAGCTTACTTCTATGCTCTTTGACAAAAACACTCACATGGGGATTATTGATATAGCCCTCCTTTTTTAGAAGGCCTTCAATCTTTTCTTCTGCCTCTCTTGCAGTAAGTCCATTTACATCAACACTACCCAGGAGGGGAAGGGTTATTTGTCCCCTTGAGCCCACACGAACCGTACTTGTCATCTTCTCGGATTCAAATACCTTAATTTCAAGTAGATCGGCGGGACCTATAATATAGTCAGCGGGAGATGCAGGGGTAAAAGAACCCTGTGCAATTAGCTTGGAGTTAAGCTCTTTAATCTCCTGAGCAGATTCAACCTTGGACTGAGAAGACGCTAAATCCGAAGCCCTCTTTCCTCCGCCACAGCCAATTGCAAAGATAATAAATACAAGTATGAGAAAGCACTTAATTCTATAAATCACAGACAAAACCACACTTTTCACCTTCAATTCAATACCCTTTACTGACCGCTGCTTGCCTCCCCTGCCCCCTGTGAGCAGGTCGCTCCACAAATAGCACCAAAGACCTCTAAAATAGTAGCTGGAAGGGCGATAAGCTTATCCCTATCTCCTCTGTTTTCATTGGAACCAATATTTGCCTGCGATAGAATGATCTTTTGTCCGGCATTTATCTTAGTCAATTCATCAGAAGACAGTACCTTTGATTTTCCATCACTAATGTCTATCACGGAGTACCCATCTGAAGGTAATACCTCTAACGAACCGCCTTCACTGACCTCTACTACGGTACTCTTATCATTGGCTACTATCGCACCTGCAATGACAGAGTCGCTTGCCGGTGCGATCTTTGGCGAGAAAACCTCCCCTTGGATGACCTTCACAGATACCCTCTGTTTATTCGGAAGGAGCCGGAAGTATAAACCCCCTTTTTCAACCTGAAATGTAACCATCTCGCCTTTATCAAATGCCGTAAGAACGGCTCCTTCATTGACTATAAGCGTTCCTCCGGCAATCTTTATGAGTGCCTTATGGTCAAAGCTCATCCTATTGCCCGAAATGAGGGGAGAGGTCTCTACATTAGTATTTGTATTATAAGAAGGAGAGTAGATCGCAACCTTCCCTAATATAGTTGCTGCATTCAGTGTCTCAAGATTTAATAAAAGAGCCGATAAAACAAATAAGAAATAATAGGATGTTTTTTTGATCGCCATAGCCCCATCCTCCTTCACTTGTTTCTGTCCTGAGCTCTAATAGGGTTGCAGAGATTAGAAAAAGCTAAGATGGCAATAAAGCGGAAAAACCAAATAGGTTCATTCCTATTTCGGCAATCCAGCCATCATAGGCCATAATTAAGACCCTTAGATCTGTGATTTTGCGCCCCACCATTTCTAGTGGTTTACCCTTTCGGCTAGGACTAGTCATTATTATCACAGTTGTACCAGTATCTAATTGATATGTCAAGAGGTAATTTTTTCTAGAGGCCTCTAGAATAGATAGTGGTACACTTGCCACCCGCCTTCTATTTATTTAGAATTGTAGGATTCAGACTTAATTATATCTCCCATTTATGAGGTGTAAGATGAAATTTCCTCCCCCTTTTTATCGCTGGCGACCGCATCCGTGGCACGGTCTTGAAGTTGGACCTAACCCACCTAAGATTGTCTACGCCTATATCGAGATAACCCCATTTGATTTGATCAAGTACGAGGTGGACAAAGCTACTGGGTACCTTCGTGTTGATCGCCCTCAACGAACCTCATCTCAGCCGCCCGCCCTTTACGGGTTTATTCCACGTACATATTGCAGCAAGAGGGTGGGCAAACTCTCACCAAATGCCCAAGGAGGTGATGGTGATCCACTAGATATATGCGTCTTTAGCGAGAGGCCTATTACTCGCTCGGAGGTAATACTAAGTGCCAGGGTTGTCGGCGGTCTTCAGGGGATTGATGCTGGGTTAGCCGATGATAAAATCATCGCTGTCCTTGAAAAGGATAATCTCTGGGGAGGGATTGAAGACATCTCAGAGATGCCGGTAATCCTGGTTGAGCGACTAAGGCACTACTTCAGCACATATAAGCTCGTACCTGGGACCCAATCCCAGATGGTTATCGAGAGGGTTTATAATTGCGAGCATGCCCTGCAAGTGGTTGAGGCAGCAATTGAAGACTACAATGAAGACTACGGCTCCTGAGTGCTTAACAACCTTGTGGAATTTTTATACTGTTCTCTGCTTAGGGTTAGCAAACAATTCTTCTGTATTAGATTAGAATGAGAAGATTCAATATTATTGCTGGTCATTGTGTTTGGTCTTTTCTTGGAAACACCCCAACCATTTTACGGTTTTTCAAAATCTCCGCTTCTTCTTTTTCCCTATCAATCTCAGCGTATTCCTCCTGATCCTCATCCTGACGATGCTCCTCTAGTCTTCCCATCCATGAATCCCTCTTTTTCCTTATATCATCAATAAGACCCATAACCCAAACCTCCGACAAACTCTTTGTTATATACTTTTTAGTTCACCACACTTGAGATCGGTATTATCTCAACCTCCTTTTTTACATCCGGAATCATCTGAGAGAGCACCTTGAGCGTATCGGGATGGGGGTGACATATCCCTATAGCGTACCCTTTCTTCTTAGAGATCTCGATAAGCTTCTCAATCTGAGATCTGACATAATCGGCTCCCCCTAACCCCTCATCGAGAAAAACATCCCTTTCAGCGGCCTTCATTCCCAATCTCTTTGCCACTTCAAAACCCGTCGTTCTTGGAGAGGTTCTGCTATCAACGAAAAAGAGCCCTTTACCCTTTATCCTCTGGAGAACTAGCTCCATAAGCTCGCTATTCTCTGTAAACTTTGAACCCATGTGGTTATTTACACCCTTTATATAAGGAACAGAAGCCAGGTCTTTATCAAGCTTTGAGAGAATCTCGCTCTTTGACAATCCCATAAGGAGCATACCGTCTCCAGCATCGGCCCCGGTATATCCTGAATAATCCATAGGCTCCATCGGAAGGTGAAGCATAATGTCGTGCCCACTTATGTAGCCCATATGTGCAGCATATTGAGAGTAGGGAAGATTTGGAAGAACCGCAAAGCTAATAGATGCTGGTATCTTTAAGAGCCTATCAACCGATTCTTTATTTGACCCTAGATCGTCTACGATAATGGCCACCTTAGATTTTTCTCCCTTATAATATAATTGCTCATTTGGCTCCCTTATGGCTAAACCTCCTTCAGGTTCGGAAGACCCCTTCCTCCGGGCTATGTTCTCTTTTATCCCCTGGCTCTTCTCAAAGAGATTAAACCTCAGCCTATGGGTTGGAAGACCATAGGCCTCTACTTCTAATGTGAGTAAATCTCTGTCATTTTTGAATTCCCATCCGACATTAGGTAATGATGAGAGGGCATCTTTAAGCGCCAACCTAACCCTCTTTTCTGTGACCCCTTTAGGAAGGGGGATTCTGATGTCTTTAAACTCCCATGCAAGTTCCCCCTTCTTTCTTATAACCCTTTTTGACTCAATGTTCTCTAAACTCACGCCCAGGTTAAAAAGTGTGCCCATAATCCGCGTATCTGCCTCTTTTATGAGGCCTGTCAAATCAGAAGAAGGTATTCTTCCATAAGGAGTCTCTTCAATCCTCTTCTTGACATAGAGAATACCGTATAAAGTTATGATCAGAAATACGATGAATCCGGCGGTAAAGATGAAAATCCTGCCGATCCTGCGTTTCGGTACACTGCTCCTTCTTTTCGGGTTCTTAAATCCTCTTCTCCCCAAAGGAGATCAGCCTCTTGGAATAATTTTATTGACCTGGGAGGTTTTAATAAGCTCTAATGCCCTTTCGAGTTGAGCGTCTCCGGTTTTACCATTTTCAACAACCACATCCGGGGTCACACCGACCTGACTTATTGACCTTCCACTGGGGGCGTAGAACCTTGCCGTTGTCAGTTTTAGCCCCGATCCGTCTTCGAGCCTGATTATAGTCTGCACTGATCCCTTGCCAAACGTTTTCGTTCCGAGAATAACGGCCCTCTTATCGTCCTGAAGTGCCTCAGCCACAACCTCGGATGCACTTGCACTGCCTTTATTTACTAGAACAATGAGCGGATAATTACGGAAATTCGCCTTCTTTGTAGCGTAATACTCTGTGGATTGATCTTCAGCCCTTCCCCTGACGCTGACTATAAGCCCCTCATTAACAAACTGATCAGCCACCTCCACCGCCTCGGTAAGAAGGCCTCCGGGATTATTTCTCAGATCAAGAATCAGCCCCTTGAGCGTTCCCTTGTTCTTAGACTCGAGCCTCTCTATTGCCTTCTTTAATTCATCCGATGTCTTTTCCTGGAATTGGGAAAGCTTGACATATCCAATGCCGCCGTCAAACAGCTTAGATTCAACGCTCTTTACGTGTATAATCTCTCTAATTAGTGTTATATCTCTCGGCGTCTCGTTGTCTTTGCTCTTTATGGTGATCTTCACAGGACTTCCCTTAGGACCCCGAAGTATCTTTACAGCCTCATCGGCTATCATTCCCTGAGTTGACTTCCCATCAATCGCAATTATCTGGTCCCCAGGTTTAATCCCAGCTTTCGCCGCAGGGGTATCCTCAATAGGCGTTATCACGGTAAGCACGCCATTTTCAACTGTGACCTCCATCCCTACCCCACCGAATTCCCCAGAGGTGCCGATCTCAAGTTCTCTGTATCGCTCAGGGGAGAGATAAGCCGAGTATGGATCGAGTGTTTTCATCATCCCCTCAATTGCACTTGTAGTAAGCTTCTGGGGATCAACACTATCAACATAATTTCTCTCGATTAAATCGAGAACCCTAGTGAAATTGGAAAGCCCCTTGTACGTAGCCTCATCATCCGCATAAATCCTTCCCGTAGAAATGAAGAAGAGAATTAAGATAACTGTAGTCCATCTTTTCATTTTAGAAACCTCTCCAATTAGGGTTCTGATAATATTATAGCGCCGCACATGATATTTTTAACACTTTAATTATCGAAATCGTAAAGACAATACATCGGATCGCCCTTACAAAATTTACACTACGAATGATCTCTTTTGAGAATTAAACTCCAAAATCTCACGCGCTGCCTGTGCTATATTCTTAGCCTTAAGACCAAAGTATTCAAGAAGCTCAAGCCCATCCCCCGATGTGCCAAACCTATCTTTCATCCCTACTCTCTTAATAGGCGTTGGACAGTATTCCCCAAGGGTCTCGGCAACTGCACCACCTAGCCCCCCAATTACACTATGGTCTTCAGCCGTCACAACGGCTCCAGTAATGCCTGCCCATTTAACCACCGTCTCTATATCAATTGGCTTTACAGTTGATACGTTAACCACGCAGGCATCAATCCCGTCTTTGTCCAGAAGCCTGGCGGCTTCAAGCGCCTCATATACCATAATCCCTATGGCAAAGATTGCGACGTCCTTTCCCTCTCTTAGGACTCGTGCCTTGCCGATTTCAAACTCATAGGATTCTTTAAAGATCGTTGGAAATTTTGCCCTTGCAAGCCGCACATACGCAGGTCCCTTGTGATCTACTAGAGCCCTTATTGCCTTCTCCGTTTCTACAGCATCGGCAGGAACTATCACAGTCATATTGGGAAGTACACGCATAAGGGCTATGTCCTCAAGTGCCTGGTGTGTGGCCCCGTCTTCCCCTACTGTAACCCCGGCATGTGTTG
The DNA here is from genome assembly GCA_964389705.1 of uncultured Spirochaetia bacterium. Taxonomy (GTDB): domain Bacteria; phylum Desulfobacterota_D; class UBA1144; order Nemesobacterales; family CSP1-2; genus PSLL01. The sequence continues at coordinate 18,370 of CAYMEO010000015.1, read as the reverse complement.
CAACTATCTTCACGTTGAGATTCGGAAATGCAATTGACTGCCTTATGTGCTCCCATGCACGCCCAGTGGCAAATACCGCAAATGTGCTCGCAAAAGGGATTTTCCCGGCAAGGGCAAAACCCGCCGCCGTAGCCATCATATCCTGCTCGGAAACACCCATTGTGAAAAATCTTCTCGGGAACTCTTTTCCGAAGAGGTTTGTCTTGGTCGATACTGTAAGATCAGCATCGAGAACAACTAACTGTGGATACTCCTTCCCCAAATCGACGAGGGTTCTTCCATAAACCTCTCTTATGTAGACGTTTTCCATGACCCTATCTACTAAAAAATCGCTCATTTTAGATCTACTCATATCCTCGATGCTCCAAATAGCTTATCCAATTCTAGCCTAAGCTCCTTGCCCATTAACCTCTCTAATGGCAAACCAATTCCGTCCTTTAACAGTTCATTTAATGCAATTTTAATCTCCTCATCGTTGGGCGCAACGCCGTGATAATGACCCTTATTTTCAAATATAGAAACCCCTTTTCCCTTTGTTGTGTTTGCGATAATCACAAAGGGCCTTCCTTTGTTTTTTTTTGCCCTCTCAAAAGCCGAAATAAGGCTGGCAATATCATGTCCATCGAGAACCTCGACCTCCCATCCAAAGGCACGCCACTTATCTGGAACAGGCTCTATATCTTTAATCTCAGCCATAGCACCGTCGTTTTGAAATCTGTTCCTATCAACTATTGCACAGAGATTATCGAGCTTCCTATAAGAAGAGGTCATAATTGCCTCCCATGTCGCTCCCTCTTGAAGCTCACCGTCACTGAGGAGAACATAGACCCTTATGTCTTTTCCATCGATCTTTGCCGCAAGGGCTATTCCGTTTGCGGCGGAAAGCCCGTGTCCCAATGAACCCGTTGAGGCCTCGATTCCAATATCGAGATCATATTCAGGATGTCCCTGGAGGCGACTCCCCGGCCTTCTCAATGTCATAAGCTCTTGGCGGGGGAAATAACCCGCATGAGCAAGAACGGCATAGAGTGCGGGAACGCCGTGTCCTTTTGATAAAATGAATCTGTCTCTATCTTCCCAGCGCGGATTTTTTGGATCGTGTCTTAGCTCAGAGAAATACAAGGTCACCAGAATCTCTACGGATGAGAGCGAACCACCCGTGTGTCCCGATTTAGCTCTATGGAGTGCATTAAGAAGGTCTATCCGTACCTTCCTTGCAATTTCCTTTAAAACCTCAACGTCTTTTGTTCCTTGAACCATTACGGCTATATAAATCCCCCGATATTTCCGCTCGACTAAGAGTGAATTTTATAAAATCAGTATAATACAACCTTCTATGCTGAGTTGTCAAACAGTAGAGCCTTTTCCTTGAACTACACCGCGACATTGACTATATTTGAATATATGCACAGAATGATCATCGGTGTTCTTGAGAGGTTTTTCCAGAGCTATAAGGTACTTGTAATTGAAAATACAAACGGTTGGGCAGTCCCTTTTAGGGTCTTACTTATTCCCATTTCGATCTTTTTTTACGCACTTACTCTACTTGTGATTTTGTCCATACTCCTCCTGGTCATATTTATTACAGTGCCAATCTCATTACTTTCCCGAATAAAAAATCCCTTCGGGGGCAGTCAACGGAGTGATTAGTGATTTTGCGCCTCACTGAGTCAGACTATACTCACCCCTACTTTTAGTTAATTCACGATGTTATAATAAAACAAACAATGAATAGAAAACTTGAGTCTTTACTTATCAAGGGAAAGATTCCAAAACACATCGTTATAATTATGGATGGAAACGGGAGATGGGCAAACAGAAAGGGACTTGACCGAATAAGCGGCCACAGAGAGGGAATGAAATCAGTCAAATCGGTAGTAAAAGCCGCAAGGGAACTGGGAATAGAAGCCGTTACCCTCTATGCCTTTTCGGTACAGAACTGGAAAAGACCAAAGGGAGAGGTTGATTCCCTTATGGAGCTTCTAAAACAGTACCTCATCAAAGAAGCAAATAGGCTCGTTGAAAAAGGAATCAGACTAAATGCAATTGGAAGACTCACCGAACTTCCACCAGACGTCTACTCAACTCTTATAGAAACTATAGAGAAAACAAGGGAATGCAAAGAAATGACCCTTACCTTAGCCCTCAGCTATGGGGGAAGAGAAGAAATAGTGGATGCCGTAAAAAAGATAATCTCAACCTGGAATGGTTCACATAAGGATTTAAATGAAGAGGATTTCTCCCAATTCCTCTACACAGCAGATCTCCCGGATCCAGATCTCCTTATCCGCACAAGCGGCGAGATGAGGCTCTCTAATTTTTTGCTCTGGCAGCTTGCCTACACCGAGATCTATGTCACAAAAACACTTTGGCCCGATTTTAGACGTAGACACCTTATAAAAGCACTACTAAATTACCAGAGCCGTGAAAGAAGATTCGGACTTACAAGCGATCAAATAGGAAAGAGAGAAGCAATTTGAAAAGGATTTCCATCCTCGGATCAACTGGTTCAATAGGGAGACAGACGCTTGAGATTGTATCTCAGTTTCCCGATAAATTCCGTATCGTGGGACTCTGCGCCGGGAAAAACATTAACCTTCTTAGAAACCAAATCTTAAGATTTAAACCCCATATAGTATCCGTTCAAGATGAAAAGGATGCTGCTATGCTTTTAGCCGAGCTGAGATCGGAATCCATTGAGATACTCTGGGGTGAAAGGGGGGCAGAGTCTGTTGCTGCTCATCCGGAGGCAGACTTAGTGGTTTCTGCAATGGTCGGGGCATCGGGTCTGAAGCCCACGTTATCTGCCATAAGGTCTGGGAAGAATATAGCCCTTGCAAATAAAGAGTCCCTTGTAATGGCAGGTAAGATTCTCATAAGAGAGTCCCAAAAACACAACGTCAGAGTACTTCCAATTGATAGTGAACACAGCGCACTCTTTCAGGCTTTGGGGACAAACAAGAAGGAATTTGTAAAAAGGCTTATTCTGACTGCATCGGGGGGACCATTTTTTAATTTTCCTAAGGAAGAACTAGAAAGCGTCACAGTAGAGATGGCCCTTAACCACCCCACATGGAAAATGGGAAAGAAGGTCACTATTGACTCGGCAACGCTTATGAACAAGGGACTCGAAGTAATTGAGGCAAACTGGCTCTTTGGAATTCCGCCCGAGAGGATCTCTGTGTGGATTCATCCACAGAGCATAGTGCACTCTATGGTAGAATATATTGACGGCTCGGTTATAGCACAGATGAGTGTCCCCGATATGAGAATTCCGATCTCATATGCCCTTGCCTATCCCGAGAGAATACTTGTAAATAGAGACTCAGATCTCCCTAGATCATTCGGGCACCTTACGTTTGAGGAGGCAGACTTCGAGAGGTTTCCAGCCCTCTACCTCTCTTACAGAGCAATAGAAGAAGGAGGAACAATGCCAGCCGTAATGAATGCGGCAAATGAGATAGCCGTTGGGGCCTTTCTCGAAAGAGAATTAAAATTTATAGAAATTCTAAAAATAGTAAGTCAAGTCATGGAAATGCACAAAACCCTCCCCGGTGACGCACTCGAAGAGGTCCTAGAGAGCGATGCTTGGGCAAGAAGGACCGCAAGATCATTGATAGAAGGAGCTATTTAGCTAGTGAAAATAGGGGCCTGATATTTCAAGTTCACCCCTAGTGTTGAATAATACCACATCAGGAGAAGAGAACATGACTGTGTTTTTAGCATTTATTTTTGTAATAGGTGTTTTAGTCTTCGTTCATGAACTCGGCCATTTTATTATGGCAAAATGGAGTAGAGTAAGGGTAGAAAAATTCTCTCTGGGGTTTGGAAGGAAAATATTAGGATTTAGACGTGGAGAAACAGAATATCTGATCTCCATGCTCCCTCTGGGTGGATACGTAAAGATGTATGGCGAGGGCGGTGAGGGAAATTTCATTATAGATTATGTAGCACCTGGCTCTTTGGCGGAAAGGGCAGGATTTAAATCCGGAGATAAGATAATCGCTATAGACGGAATAGATTTACCTTCCTTTCCTGGATGGAGGCAACTCGAATTTAATCTAAAAGAAAACCCAGAAAGGGAATACACATTTACTATAGAAAGAGAGGAAAAGAAGCTAAGAATTAAGGGCACAGCTAAGGACGTAGAAGGAGCGAAAATCTTTTCTGAGAAGGAGTATGACCGGAGCTTTTCTAATCAGTCTGCATGGAACAGATTTAAGATAGTCATTGCAGGCCCGTTTATGAATCTTGCCCTTCCTTTTCTTCTTCTTCCTATGGTTTTCATCCTTGGCATAAGGATTCCGGCCTACCTCGAACATCCACCCATTGTTGGATACGTAGAGCCAAATTCAGCCGCAAGCGCAGCTGGATTTCAAAAAGGAGACTTAATCCTTGAGGTAAACGGCGAACATCTAAAAACCTGGAGAGACACAAACATTGCCTTTCAATCAAATCCAGACTCTCTTCTCAATGTAAAGGTTGAAAGAAATGGAGAGATAAAAACTATTAAGTTTAAAGCCTCTTCATCTCCCGAAGATACTACGGCAATGGGGCTTGGAGAGCCAATTGAGGCTAAAATCGGAGGCGTGATAGATGGAACTCCAGCCGACAAGGCGGGTCTTAAAAAGGGGGATAAGATCCTATCAATAAACGGCATGAAGATCACAGACTGGTATCAGATGGCATCCATTATCAAAGAGAAAGCAAATCAAGAAATTACGCTCCTTGTGGAGAGAGACGGTAATAAGTTCGAGGTCAAAATCATCCCTGAGTTACTTCAGGGAACCAATAAGGGAGCAATAGGAATTACTCCCTATAGAGACGAGATTATAAAAAAGTATGGATTCTTTAAATCCATTTATGAAGGAGTCAAAGAAGCAGGAAGGCTTATAGGTGAAATTACGGTTCTTCTATTTTCATTCCTCTATAAGCTCATTACGGGGAAAATATCGCTAGGGGCGGCTGGCAAGAGCATAGCAGGCCCAATATTTATTGCCAAGGTCTCCGGATCCGCGGCGCAAAACGGACTGCCGTCGCTCCTTCAATTTATGGCTTTTATTAGCATAAATCTTGGACTTATAAATCTCTTCCCCATTCCGATGCTAGACGGCGGTCACGTGCTGTATTTAGCAATAGAATCCATAAGGAGGCGCCCTCTTAGCCAAAGAACCCTGGAGATCAGTCAGCGCATAGGGCTTACGTTCTTAATCTTTATCATGTTTCTCGCAATTTACAACGATCTTTCCAGACTTAAAGGCTCAATTATAGAATCTCTAAGTCGACTGCTTCAGTTTAGGTAGTATATGACACTCTATTTTCGCAGAGAAAAAGCATGGAAAAACCGGCCCATACAGTTTAGAGAATGAAATCGCTTAAACTCGGAAGAGATAACTGGGCTAGAACCCGCCCTACAAAAGAAGGGATTACATTTTTAGGGCTTACGTTCTTCGTAGGATTTGCCGCACTAAATACAGGGAATAATCTGCTTTACCTGATTTTCGGAATGATGCTGAGCTTCATTGCCGCATCCGGCATCATGTCCATGATCAACCTCTCAGGAATTGAGATAAAGATCAGCCCACCAGAAGATGTCTTTGCACTCATACCGACACCGCTTAGGTTCTCAGTGAGAAACCTAAAAATTCTCATCCCATCCTACTCTCTGACAATTGATGTAGAAGGCAGAAGGGTCTTCCTATCTTATCTTCCACCCAAGGTTACAAGAACCATAACTGTACGGAGTATTTTTAAAAAAAGGGGGTGGAATAAATTTCCTCAAGCCATTCTATTTACCAAGTTTCCCTTCGGCTTCTTTAAAAAATGGATTAGAATTGATCTCGGCAATGAAGAGATTCTCGTTTATCCAAGGGTTGAGAAATTAACAATTGACAAAGATGCCTTTCAACAGGGGTCTGGTAAAAAGGAGTCTGAAAGTTTGGGATTTGATGGTGACTTGAGATCAATTAGAGCCTATCATGAAGGGGACAACCCGAAATTCATACACTGGAGGACTACGGCTAAGATCGGGGAGCTTATGCTGCGGGAACTCCAGGATGATGAATCAAAAAGGGTTACGATAGAGTTCAATCCCAAAGATAGAGCGAAACTGGAGCGTGAAATAACGTATACCGCTTCGCTTCTTTTGGCTCTACTTGAGTGCAACTACGAGGTTGAATTCATAGCCCCCGACAGAACCTTTTCTCCCGCGCAGATAGGCAGATCTCCAAGACCAGTGCTCAGGTACCTTGCGCTTTTTAATTGATTGAAGTGACTATATCAGATTAATCCCCTAAGATTTTTTGGCATCGCGCCAATTTTTTATCAAAATATCTAAGTGAAAGAGCAAAGGGTTTTCTCTTCTTAATTCAAGCCACCAAATCCAGAATCTCTCCGATGTCTTTTTTAATACAGGTAAATATAGGCGTGTCTCGGAGTGTATACTTCCTTCCCTCTTGTTCTCTCATTCCCATTACCACTTCCATAAAGTCCTCTGGTTTATCAGTCTCAAAGGCAACTATAAACTCCTGATCATCTATTCCAAATGAATAAGATGTGTTTATCTTCACGGACGGATACTTATGCCCAAGCTGAATATGCTCGTCCATCATTCTCTGTCGCTCTTCCATTGGAAGTAGATACCACTCGGCAGTCTTTACAAACGGATATACGAACATATATTTAGATTGACTTGGAACGATTCTCGCCCTTCTGCCCTCTTGTCCTTCGTGGAAGTGCTTATCCACATAGGTTGAATGTTTAGTCATAGACAGAAACGACCAGGTGTTATGGAGGTACTTCCCAAGAGCAGTATTTACGATCCTTGATGACATCTCCTGAAAGCCCTCAAGGGAATAACCTATTCTCCATATCATAAAATCTGAATCGGCTCTAAGTCCGAAAGTAGAATATGTGTAGACCATAATCTGGGCTTCTGGGGTAGTAATCCCCGAGGGAGGACTTTTATAAAACCGCTCCTTAGAGTATTCCTCTATAACCCCTGTAAACTCCCTTTTACCCCTCTTCCTTTCCTCTTCTGGCAATCGTCGCCACAGTGGGTCCACCTTATAGAAGGTATAATTAACATACTGTCTTTTTTGTCCTTCGGCCATAATTATTTCCTCACAAATTACCTTTTATATCAATTTATATCAATAATCAGTATATCTAAATGCAATCTGCAGAGGCAACCTCAAGGTAATCAAAAGAGTAAATACCAATGGGCTTTCAATCCTATACAATCAATTCGTCATAGCAATTGCACTAAATTCTAACTCAATGTCTCCCCTGGCTTCAGTTCTATGATTTCCATCCCCTTAATATCACTTGTGAGTTCCCTCAGCTGCGCCGGAGTTCCGGTTAAAACGGGAAATGTAGCGTAGTGCATGGGGATCACATACTTAGGAGAGAGAAAACGGCACGCATAAGCAGCCTCCCGAGGAGACATCGTAAACAGGTCTCCGATCGGAATCATAACAAGCTCAGGTTTATAGATCTCGGCAATGAGCTTCATATCGCTAAATACCGCCGTATCTCCTGTGTGGTATATTCTAAACCCATTTTCAAACTCTATGACATAACCCACAGCCTCACCGCCATATATAATCTTTCCATCGTCGTCCTGAATTCCACAACTGTGGTCGGCGTGCACCATTGTAAACTTAATTCCATCTACTTCCTGTGTGCCACCTTTATTCATAGGCATAATACTCTGAACTCCTTTTGAATTAACCCATGCACATGTCTCATAAATCCCCACAATCTTGGGTTTATGCTCTTTTCCAATCGCAACGGCATCACCTATATGGTCAAAATGGGCATGCGTTATTGCCATAATATCTACCTTATCGAGCTTTTGATGCTCCTTTGGACACGCGGGATTTCCCTGAACCCATGGATCTATCAGCACAGTCTTCCCATTAGGTGACTGAATCTTAAATGTCGCATGTCCAAGATATGTAATTTTTGTGCTTCGGTTTAGATTCATCTTTCCCCCTCCGTCTTTTCGTTAAATATTTAATTAACCACATCGTCAGTGAGATTGCAACCCGAATTTCCGATTGAAAAAGTAATAGGATGCCAGACTGAGAGTCCAGTAAAGGGGCCTAAGGCTCAGATATCCGTTAATTGAACGACCCCAAATTGGACATCTATGATGTTAAGCACTTTTTAGATTCTGCCAGGGCCTTGGAGGATTTTAAAGAATTTTAATGTGAGCTAACGCGGGGGTTGCAACATAAATAGAAAATATGTTATAGTCGCTGAAACAAAAAGATCGCAGCAGCCTCCCAGTGGTGTAATCAAACCATATTCTTAAAGGAGGAAAAAAGATGGAAAGAGACTCTATAAGAATCCTAATGTTTACTCCCAGGGGCAAAAGGGTAAAATCTTTCAATGTTAAGTTTTATCAAATTAGATTGGCTTTCTTTACTTCAATAGGACTCATTACAGTTTTTATCTCATCTTTTGTAGTCACTTATGAACTCTATAAAAAAGCAGATAAAAGAAAAGATGCAATAAATCGGCTTATTGCCCAGATAAATATCTTAAACAGGGATTTGAATAATAGCAAGACTAACAAAGAGAAATTAGAAGAAAGATTAAGTGATATAGAGAAGGGACTTCTAGAAATGCAAGAGTTGTTGGACAAGAAAGGAATAAAGAATGAACTGTCCGTTGGCGGTGAGTTCATCCCGGCAAATCAAGTAAACATGTCATATGTGGACTTTGTAGAAAAAAACATCAATGAGCTATTTGATGTAGTGAAGAGTTTCCCAGTAGGTACCCCGCTATCAGGCGAGATAAACTCTGGTTTCGGTTATAGAAAGGATCCATTTAACTCTAAACCAGCCTTCCACTCCGGTGTAGACATAGATGCACAATTCGGACAACCCGTAGTTGCAACTGCCGACGGAGTGGTAGAGCAGGCGGGTTGGTACAGAACTTATGGAGAAACCATTATAATCGAGCATAGAGGCGACTATCAAACCCTCTATGGACACTTATCAAAAATTAGGGTAAGAGAGGGTCAAAGCGTTAAAGCCGGGGATATAATCGGATACACAGGTTCAACGGGAAGGTCTACCGGGCCCCATCTACACTATGAGGTAATAAAAGACGGCAAAAGCGTAGATCCAATTAACTATTTGTTTTTGAGGTAATTGAGCCATGTTTGGAAAAGGGAAAAACAATAAACAACTAGACCATAGATCAGACGAGATTGTGGCTCTAATAGGCGAAGGATGTATATTCGATGGAGATATAATCTCCCCTTCTTCAACAAGAATAGACGGAAGTGTAAGGGGAAAAATTAGCACCAATGGCATTTTGGTAGTTGGAGAAAAAGGCATCGTCAAGGGCGAAGTTAAAGCCATTGAAGTTATAGTACATGGGAAAATAGAAGGGAGTGTTGAATCACAGAGGCTGGAGATAAAAAGGGACAGCAGCGTATCGGGCGATGTGTTTACAAAATCCCTAATTATAGAGGACGGCGGGATTTATAATGGAAGGTGCACTATGGAACAGCCATCAGAAAAAACCATAGCGCAGCTACCCCCTAAAACAGAAACAAAATCTATAGAAATCAAGGTACAATCCAAAACGGAGGAGAGATAGAAATCATGCAAGATTTATTTGAATATTCCACCAGAATGGTTCCTTGCCTTTAAGATAAGATTGGCTATTTCTCTTACTGCCCCTTCGCCATTGCCGTACGTGACGTAATAAGACCTAGCTTTAACCTCAAGAGCGGCGTCTGAAGGGGCCGCAGAAAAACTCACTCTCTCAATTATAGAAAGATCCGAAAGATCTCCTCCTAGGAATGCAACTTCGTCATCTGAGATTAAATGCTTAGCCTTAATTTTATAATAGAGTTGAGATTTTTGAGAGATACCTTGGTAGAGTGGCTCTATTCCAAGTCGACTTCCTATAGAGGAAATAGTCTCAGACCTTCTCACCGAAAATCCCGCAATATTAATCCCCAAATCCCTCAAAGCTCTAATCGCATCGCCATTTCTGATACCCGCATCCTTCATACTATAAGGGTTTTCAGTAAGAAGCCCATCGGCATTTATTATCAAAAGCCTAATCGGGTTGAGTCTCCACACAAGGTCTGTTCTTAACCTCTCAAGCATCCCCTCTCCTTTAAGTTTTAGCTATTCATTTTAAGCTTTAAAATAACTCATTGCAAGTCCTTTAGACTATCAATCAATGCAGATTTATACCCAATAAGAAATCCTTTTGAAGCCCAGTCTACAATTATGTAGACTATAAATTTAGGATTACTTATGATCCCTATTCGCGACACAATACCATCGAGGAGTTTTCCAATCGTCAACACCACTCTTATAGTAGTGAACATATTGGTGTTTTTCTATGAGCTTTCTCTAGGCAGCCATCTGCCTCGGTTTATAAACCGCTACGGACTTATTCCTGCCTTATTTACCGCTTCTGGAGACGCAGATTTTCGGATTTATCCCTTTTTTACATTTATGTTTCTCCACGGTGGATGGCTTCATATAATAGGCAATATGCTCTATCTCTATATATTTGGAGATAATGTCGAAGATAGAATAGGACACTTTAAATATCTCGTTTTCTATCTAATTACCGGATTAATCTCGGCTTTTTCACAGGCCATTGCAAATCTTCACTCCACAATTCCAATGATTGGAGCAAGCGGTGCAATCGCAGGGGTTTTAGGGGCGTATATTCTATACTTTCCCAGATCCAGAGTTCTTACTCTACTTCCTATATTTTTCTTTATTCAGATTGTTGAAATCCCAGCTGTTGTGTTTCTCCTCTTTTGGTTTGTCATACAGTTCTTCAGCGGCGTTGCCTCGCTTGCCGTAACCCAAAGCAGCGGAGGAATCGCGTTCTGGGCTCATATAGGAGGATTTATCGCTGGTCTGATCCTTTCAAAACCTTTTGATAGAAAGGGATATTCCTATGAATCAAATCGGTTTGGCAGTATTTTCAGAAGGCACTAAGGATATAAGCTACTGTATAAATAAAAAAACCTAATGACTAATTCCTAAGAAACTAATCAGAAGGAAACAATATTGCAAGAAAACCTCTAGTTAGGTAGAATTAAATAGCGAGTAAAGCCAACGGAGGGTAAAGCGTATAAAATGACAGATCAAAATCCTTTTAAAGCGCTTAAAGAGGAAATGGATAACCTTGTTATAGGACACGAAGACGTGAAGATGTCTCTCCTTCTTGGTGTGATTTCCCGGGAGCACATATACATAGAAGGTCCCCCGGGGACTGCTAAGACAATGCTGGCTGAGATCATCTCAGGAGCCGCGCAGCTTAACTTCTTCTTCTATCAACTTCATAGAGATACCAGGCTCTCAGAACTCGTAGGCGATCTTGCCATCTCGAAGGAGATTGTAGGCACAGGCGAACTCATTAAGCAAAGAATTGTAAAAGGCGGAATACTCACTGCCGAAATTTGCCTTCTTGACGACATATCCCGCGCGCCCGGAGAATCACTTAATGTGCTCCTTAGAATTCTAAATGAACGCAAATTTGGAGAGGAACCTATACCACTACTTACTGCAATCGCTACAAGCAACCCTACAGCTGATGAATACTATAACGAGCCTCTAGACCCGGCTAACCTTGACCGCTTCGTACTACAGATTAAAGCCCGTGGGCTTTCATATGGCAAGAGATGGAATGAGGCAAAAGAGGTAGTAAAGCTCTATTCAAAAAGACCATTCGACTACAATGTTCCTGTAAGGGTAAGCAGGAAGATTCTCGATGAGTACTATAATAGACTCAGTATTGTAGATATCCCCTCCGAGGTTCAGGATACATTGGTAGATTTCGTCGAAACTTTGATTGAGGAATACGGCCTTAACGAATCCAACTCCCTTATCTCGGATAGGACATTTTTTGTAAAGTCCCTTAAAATCATTAGGTCTCATGCGGTTCTCAGTGGCAGAAACCATTGCACGGTTGAAGATCTCAAGGCCCTAAAATACATGACGGCTTTTCGAATACCCGAAGAGGTCTTTCTCAAGCTTGACGAAATACTCGAAGACGTAATCTCTAAAAAAAAACTCCATCAGGACTCAAAAAGCAATATAGAACAACCGCCGATATCTGAGTTTGAACAGCACGCCCCGGGCGAGAAGGAAAAAGAAAGCCCCGAGGGGGAGCGGCATTCTGATCAGCTCGCAGAGGCGCGTAAAACCTTTTTTCAAGCCCTAAAAGAGCTCAAAGACAATCTTGCAGGGGAAAAGAGCGATATGAGCCTGCAGATAAACGAAAAATCCGAGATGAAACCGGCTAATGGACAAGACCAGGGTGCCCATCAGGAAGGGGAGGAAAGACCCAAGAGTCCAAATAAGGTATATGGGAGCAAATCCCCTTATGCAGGTGATGAGGACGATTCCTGGATTGGGGGAAAAAGGAATCTTGAAGCTGCAGAGAACGTAAAGATCATAATGAAGGTTTTAGAAGGAAATTTCCAAAGGAGTATTGCTCTTGATGCACCTCATCCGGGAGGACAGCCCAGGAGATGGAAAAGGATGAGATATTTTGACGAGATAGAAGATGCAGATCCATTTGAGAGCATATTCTGGGCCGAAAATACAACGCCTACACTTCCCAGGGTTCATAAACGCGAAAAAGAGACACTAGGCGGAGAGATCGCGATTCTAAGAGACGTAAGTACATCAATGATGGGCGTCTATAGTGAGTGGTCTTCTTCAGTCGTGCGGGGTGTTATTGAGCTTGCAAGGATGAAGAAGATGAAGGTTGGATACATTGAATTTAACCACCGCTCATACAAATATAAAAAGAACGGAAAGTTCTTAACCAGAGATTATGACTGGATACTTCAGCTCGCCTCAAAAACCGAGTGCTCTGGAAACACAAACTACGAAGATGCCCTAAAGGATGCTCTGTCTGAATTTAAGGGAAGAGGATTAAGGAATAAGCATATACTTTTTATCACAGATGGAATTCCAACATCGGGAGATTGTGAAGTCTTAAATGAAAGACTAAAGGCAAAGAAGCTCGGTGTCTGTATTCATTCAATATTTATCGGCTCTAAAAACTACCCCAAGATTCTTCAGAAGATTTCTGAAGAAACAGTTGGCGCCCAGTTCATAGCATCCCGTGGAAGAGACGGAACAATCAGAATAGAGAGAAGAGAGAAAAGACTAAATACTCCTCCCACTCCTATAAAGCCCAGGGTAGACCCATTTACTGAGGTTTTTTCTCGCTAGAGCCGAACCCCTTTTGGTATTCGGTTACGGCCCTTCTGTGGTCTCTATAGTTAGAGGAGAATTCATGGGTGCCGTCTCCCCTCGATACAAAATACAGATAATTGACATGTGCCGGATTTAGAGCCGCCTCGAGTGAATTCCTTCCCGGATTTGAAATCGGCCCGGGAGGAAGTCCAAAAATCACGTATGTGTTATAACCAGTCTCAGTTCTTAAGTCCTTCTTCCTAAGGTTCCCGTCAAAACTGTCCATTCCGTAGATCACTGTAGGATCGCTCTCAAGTCTCATCCCCAGCTTAAGACGATTGTGGAAGACTGCTGAGACCAAAGGGCGTTCAGAACTGTTTCCAGTCTCCTTCTCTATGATTGACGCAAGTATCACAATTTCACGGTCTGTAAGATCGAGTTCCCCTGATTTTGCCCTAAGTGGCATGTAAACCTCCTTAAATCTCGCAACCATCATCCGTATAAACTCATCTGGTGTTATACCTTTTTTATAAGAGTATGAGTCGGGAAATAAATAGCCTTCAAGGCTTGTAAGAGAAGAATCTCCAAGGAGTTCCCGCGCAAACTCAGCGCTCCGGGCCCTTTTGAGAAAGGCCTCCTTGGACATAATGCCATTTCTTTCTAAAAGCTCAGCTATTTCCTTCATCGTGAACCCTTCGGGTATTGTAATTTTGTGTATGATTACGTCGCCTCTAACGAGTTTCCCAATTATTTCATTGAGTGAATCTCCAGGCTCAAATTCATATTCCCCGGCTTTTAATCTGCCTTTATCCCCTCTAAGCAGTACAGAGAGAATAAACAATTTATCACTCCTTATAACCCCCGCCCTTTTTAGTTCAAGGGCTATATTTCTAAGTCCAGAGTGCTTAGGAATCTCTATTGTCACCTTTTCAGTTCTCTGAGGAACCGAGGAAACAAAATGTATAGAATAAACAAAGCCAGCTAAGAAGGCTATGAATATGATTCCAATCGTAATAACTGCTTTCCTTCTAAATTTCATTCTTTAAACTCCTAAATCCGATTTGGGATATTTTGGCCTCACAATACATGCTTGTAAGGCACGATTACAGATATTCATATTATACCGCAAGAGAATCTATAAGCCTCGGAAAATGCTAACCTATGCCATAAAGTCTCGTTTTCAATTCCATCTGTGACATTTTTTGTCAATTCAATACCCAATAGTTATAAAAGAAAGTAAATTTGACAACATTCCAAGGAGGTTAGACAGAATTAATCGAGATTAAGATGGCACGATATTTGCAATAAACCAATTTCAAAACCTTATTCACGGTTTAGCCTAAGCCAAAAGCAAACTGCATGTACAAGGTTAGAGAACCGAGCTATTTAAGGAGGTAGAAATTGGGCACATACCAAAATGTATGGGTTGAGAATCTGAATAAACCTATTTACATAATACTGGCCTCAAGATCAAGGCTCTTTTTGGAAGGAATCCGTAAGATTTTAGAGGACGAAACTGGTATAAAAATAGTAGCCGAATTCCTGAATCGTGAGGAGATTGAGAGGTATACGACTATAATAAAACCAGAATTTATACTTCTTGATAATACAACACTTGAGCTGGACATTAATAAACTAATAGGCTTAATCAATGAAAAGAGTCTTAATACTAAGGTTATCTTACTTAGCGGTTACAGTAGGTATAAATCTAATTCGCCTAATATTATATACATAGATAAGAATATCGGTCCTTCAGAATTAGTAAGGACTATAATTAGAAGTAGCCCCATAAATAGGATCTGAGCCGGGCCAATTCATTCTATCTATTTTCCTATCAAGGAGAATTAATAACTGTGTTGGTAATATCAAATTAGATCCACTTACTCTTCTTTAAAACTACCCTTTCTTATTCCGAACTCTTTGAGTCTGAGTTCAAAGATTCTTCTTGTAGTTCCCAGAAGCTCAGCTATTTCGGTGTTAGAGAGATTTGGATACTCTCTAACCGCCTTTTCTATAAGCCGACGCTCAAGCTCGGTGGTAAGGGATTGAGTTAACTCCTGCACCATAGTCCAGCTTCCCTTGAGTGGCAGATCCTCTATTCCCAAAAATAGCCGAAAAACCCTCCACAAGCCATGAAAAAAGACCTCCTCTCCAATTGCCAATGGATTTTCATATGAGCCCCCTATTTGAAGGTCTTTTGCCTCTATTCTACTGCCGCTAGACTCAATTATTGCGCGCTCGATTATATTTTCGAGTTCCCTTACGTTCCCCGGATAATCGTGCTCGAGAAGTATATGCCATGCCTCAGGGGAGAGTTCGGTCACCCGTCTGCCTAACCTTTTTCCTTTGTCTTCGAGAAAATGGGCAACAAGAAGGGGAATATCCTCTTTCCTCTCCCTAAGGGCAGGAATCTCAATTGTGATGACACTTAACCTGTAGTATAAGTCTTTTCTAAAGCTTTCGTTCTCTAAGGCCTTTTTTATGTCTCTATTTGTAGCAGCAATAATTCTCACATCTACCTTTATAGGAGTTACTCCACCTACCCTTTCAAATTCTCTCTCCTGAAGGAATCTTAGGATCTTTGTCTGGAGCCAAGGGCTCATTTCTCCTATTTCATCAAGGAAAATAGTGCCTCCCTGTGCCCTCTCGAATTTGCCAATATGGGTCCTAAGGGCGCCTGTAAATGCCCCTTTTTCATAACCAAAGAGTTCGCTCTCAAGGAGCGTCTCAGGAAGAGCAGCACAATTTATCGTAACAAAGGGACCTCTTCTCCTTTTTCCCGTTTCATGGATCTCCCTTGCGACAAGCTCCTTACCCGTCCCGCTCTCACCCATAATTAGTACCGTAGAATCCGTGTGAGCAGCCTTATCTATTGAGGAGAACACCTCTTCCATCTTTGGGCTTTTGCCTACAATTCTACTATATACGTGTGCACTACGCTTAACACTGCGAGATTCATGTTGTAGTCTCTTACCCTCAAGCGCTCTCTCGACAACTGAGAGAAGCTCCTCATTTCCGAATGGCTTTATTAGATACTCAAAAGCCCCACTCTTCATCGCCTCGATTGCCGACTTTACACTTGAATATGCAGTCATAATTATAACCGGCATGTCGGGATGTGTGTGTTTTACCCTCTTTAGAAGTTCAAGGCCGTTCATACCTGGCATAGAGAGGTCAACGATCATCAAATCCGTTTCCTCTTCGGCTATGTATTTAATGGCATGTTCACCACCTAGGACAAAGGAAACGTCATATTTGCCCTCGCCTAAGAGGAGGATCTGAAGAGAACGGCACATTCTAGTTTCGTCATCTACAATAAGGATTCTGGGCTTCATCACCATATCATTTCTCACATTGGAGTAATACAGACCCCGATGATATGCACTTGAAATATTACACTTAATATTATCACATCGATTACTACTGATGAAGGGATTTCGAGCTATTCCTACTGGTTACATCCAGATAGCCATTCATCCCGTCTATAGAATCATTTATTCATGCCAATACCCCTATTACTTTGTCTTATATGTAATGAACCTTATCAACCTCTTGACAAATAAAAAAATAGCTTTAAAAATTTTAATAAAAAAACTCATCCTAAACGAAAGGGTAAACCACTAGAAATGGTGGGGCACAAAACCACAGATCTAAGGGTCAAGAATATGATCTATGATGGCTGGGTTGCCGAAATAGGGATAAGTTCCTTATTGAGTCTCTCCGTTTTATTGCCATCTTAGATAGAGTTTTCTCTAATTTTTCTGCACCCCTTAAGTTTAGGACAAAAAGAATTTGAAGAGGAGGCACACCATGGAAAAAACTATTGACGGGTTTGACTTATTTGTCAACCCTCAAGCCATTTCGAAGTACTCTAGAAATGCTCTTACACTAGCCTCCTATTTTTGTTAGTTAATAAGATAGCAACTTGAGTCAAAACAACTAATATAAAATAATTCTAGAGGAGGTATCTGTTATGGCAATGTGTTGGATTACAAGGGTATCCAACTTTCATTCGACGGGAACCTTGAGGTTTATGAGTATAGACAGTCGTCGCCCTCGAATAAGAATAGGGGACAAGTTCAGAGAGCTTCCCTCAGGAGAATGGTTCACCGTTGATCCTGGGACAAGCATAGAAACAGACAACTTTGCAGTTCCATGGAATATGGGCAAAGACCAGGCACTCTGGGTGTCGTGGACTGTAGGACAGCGGATGAACAAAGTTCAGTTCGATATCATTCCTATAGATGCCTGGGATTATCTTAGAATTAGGGATAGCGAATACCGGGAGATTCGACGGGACGAGGTCGGCTCGATGGGCGATGCTTCAGGAAGCAATTACTCTTATTGGAAGCTCGTTCTCCACTCCGATGGAACGTTAGGCATGTACTGCGACCTGAGGCAGGGGCTTACCCGCGAGGGAGCCGAAATCTTTGCCAATACCATTCTGAAGATTTTAGAGATAGGGGGTACAATCGCCGCTGAAGTCGTCAAAGGTGGATGAGGTTGAAATCGAGTGATGGCTAGGGGGCTGTATGCTCAGTCTCACTCAAAATGCTGATTTACAGGGAGCTTATTGCTTAAGCATCAGTGGGCTCTGGCAGAACACTTAAACATCAACTAGCCCTCTCGCCCAAGTCTCATTGACCAAGTCCGAAATAACAAATACAGATTTATATCACTTGTTTATATCATTTGCTGGCCACACTGCTGTTAAGAGGAACTTCTGAACCTTTTGGACAGGTAATGACTGCCCAATTACTAGGCGGCGGTGTCTTGATTGGACAGGTCAGAGTGGAGGACTCCGGAATTGCTAGATTTGAGGTTGATCCTTCTCCTTATAAGCACCTATCACTCCGACTTATTCCACAATTGCCGTCTTAACATGGAATTAAAGTAACCCATTATGATGGCGGGATAAGGAAAATAAATTTGGTTCGATCAATGCGACACCCTGACTTCCGTAGTAGAGCATTACATAATAAGGTGGGCTAGTTCCGTAAATAGACACTCATGATATAGAAGCTTCTAATAGACTAAATGCCCGCAACGCAAGTCCGGTTTTTCTCTTAGTATTTATTTGAGATTGAGAGTTAGGAGAAAATACCCTGGCAAGTATCGTATCATTCGAGGACTAAAGGAATTTCTCTACCTCTCCCCCCTTCCTCATC
>CAYMEO010000014.1:0-38883 GCA_964389705.1 uncultured Spirochaetia bacterium | reverse complement strand
AGGAGGTTTTTAAAGGGACTGGAAAATAAAGGGAACAAAGCGGATTGGCCTTTTAATAGCCAATAGCCTCCGTCTTAACCATAATCTTTTTCTAGGCTCTTAGATTGATTTGGGAATTGCTCTTCAAATGGAAGCTTAATGCGAGGGGCATCAATCCAGAGGCCCTCTATGTCGTAGAATCTTCTTACAGGCTCATAGAACACATGGACTACAACGTCTACTGCATCAATCAAAACCCATCTGCCTTCGGTATATCCTTCAACACCTATGGCTCTTTCTCCTATTTCCTTGAGCTTTTGTTCAATATTATCTACAATTGTTTTTACTCCTCTATCTGAATCGGCGCTGCATACGAGAAAGTAGTCTGCAATGTCGCTTAGCGCCTTTATCTCAATCACTTCTGTATCATGCGCCTTTTTTTCCAAGGCGGCATGGGCAAGGGCTATGGCTTTTTCCTTGGATTTTATCAAATTGCCTCCTTTGTATAGATTTTATTCTCTAATATGTAGGCTTCTACCTCTTTAGAAACTAGGTATTTGATAGAGCTATTCCTATTTATTAACTCCCTTATTCGGGTTGATGACACTTGAATCCCTTCAATTTCCACAAGGGCTATAGTTCTAGCCGAGCCTTTATGTGTATAGAATGTCACGCTTTCTTCATTTTTATAATATCGAAAATCCTTTCTCAGTGCAAGTGGAATTGAGGCAGAGCACGGAAAGCCCGGTCTTGTAATTACGGCAAAATTTGCGAGTTCAAAGAGTCTCTTATATTCCTTCCAGGTATGTATCTCAGAAAAGAGTTCAGCACCTAGAATGAAGTAGATTTCAGATTCAGGAAACTTAGAAGAAAAATACTCAAGTGTATGGACAGTATATGAAGGTCCCCCGCGTTTAATCTCTATATCGCAGACCTCAAAAAAAGGGTTTTCCCTGGTTGCGAGCTCTACCATATTTAGACGGTCAGCAGGGGACGCCACATCTGATGAATCTTTATGAGGAGGTATAGCCGATGGGATAAAATAAATTCTACTAAGTGCAAGAATCTCTCTTATCTCTTCGGCCCCCCTCAAATGGCCGATATGTATGGGATTAAACGTCCCGCCAAAAAGCCCAATCCTCAAATTCCGGACCCCCTTTATCTATATTATCACATTTTATCTTTTATTGTGAATGGAGGTCTATTGACTTAGCTAGAGAAACTTGCCTTACAATTTTTCCTGAATATATCCCTCAACAATAAACTCTTCTCCTATGGTTTTTACCCGGATCTTCTCTATAGAAAGCGCATCCTTAACCTCGGATATATTAAGTTTTCCCACCATACTGATACCTTCACTCCCAATGATCTTGGGTGCGTAGAAAAAGACCACTTTATCCACGATACCATCTTTGAGAAATGATGCCGCGATTTCACTGCCGCCCTCGACAAGAACGCTTGTAATCTCCATATCACCCAGTTTCTTAATTAGGCTTGAGACATCAACGCGGCCATTTTTTTCTTGGTCTATAAATAGAATTCTAGCCCCTATTTTCTCTAAATCTTCAATCCTTCTAGGATTACATAATGGGGTTGTGGCTATAATAGGGGATTTATGAAGACTCAGGAGCTTTGCGTCAATCGGGATCCTTAGCTTACTGTCTAGAACTACCGGGGTTGGCTGATGGTCTGATTTATTGCCTAACCTTACAGTGAGCTGAGGGTTGTCCCGAATCACGGTTTCAATCCCGACGAGTATGGCATCTACTCGGTTTCTCAACTTATGGGCGTATCTTCTTTGAGTTTCGCTCCCTATCCATTTTGAGTCGCCAGTGAAAGTGGCAATCTTTCCATCTAGGGTTACGGCAAGCTTTAGTATTGTAAAAGGCATTCCAGTCGTTACGTATTTAAAGAAGGCCTCATTAATCTCTCTGCATCTGTCCTCGAGAACACCGACCTTTACATCTATGCCATTCTCTCTTAGGATTCTTATTCCCTTTCCGTTTACGTTTGGGTTTAAATCTAGGGTTCCTACGACTAGTTTTGATACCCCCTTTTCAATTATGGCGTCCACACACGGAGGTGTCTTTTTCCCTGTATGGCAGCATGGCTCAAGTGTAACATAGAGGGTAGAGTCCTTAAGACTATGTCCTTTTCTCTCTGCGTCTAAAAACGCCTCGATCTCCGCATGTGGGAGCCCAGCCTTTCTGTGGTATCCTCTTCCAATAATTCTCCCACCTTTTACAATAACGGCTCCTACGAGAGGGTTTGGACTTGTCATCCCCTCTGCTCTCCTTGCGAGCCGAAGCGCGAGAGACATATATTTTGAGTCAGGGTCTTTAGGCATCTAGTTTTAGAAGAGGATTATACCATTTCGGTTTTGAAATATAACACGCGAGGAAATCGGCGAGACTATTTTGATCTGTTTTGAATAGATTCTTATATGAGGCAAGGATTCATTTTCAGCTAGATTTTTGATGATGCAATTCGATGTTTGATATTTCATCTGTCTGGCTTATATTGGTATACACTGACGGTGTGTCGAACACCAAATCACACGTCACTGAAATTATGCAGCGTTTTTGCTGTATAATACACACATTAGGGGTGGTTGGGCAGACAAACGAGGTGGGGTATAATAATGTCATTCCCAAAGGTAGTAATTGGGAATAGGGCAAAGGAATTTTGCTATTGGAAGGATCGAATGTATTTTATAGAAGTGATAAAGTAGTCATCATCAACGATGACATTTTGACCACCAGTGCTATCAGTCCTAATAGCATCGACTTGATTGTCACTTCTCCGCCTTACAATGTTGACATTCAGTACAATTCCCATCGAGACGATATTTCATATCCTGAATATTTGGAGTTCACTCGCGCATGGATGTCAAGATGTTTTCAATTTCTCAAAGATGATGGGAGATTTTGCTTAAATATCCCATTGGACAAAAACAGAGGCGGTCAACAAAGCGTAGGGGCTGACATTACCACAATTGCCAAACAGGTTGGTTTCCAGTATCACTCCACGATTATATGGAATGAAGGCAACATTTCCCGTCGCACAGCGTGGGGATCATGGATAAGCGCAACCGCTCCGTTTGTGATCGCTCCTGTTGAATTGATTGTCGTGTTGTATAAGAGACAGTGGCGTAAAACAAGTGGGAGTGGGCAGTCAGATATAACTAAAACCGAGTTTATGAATTGGACAAATGGCCTCTGGACATTTAGTGGAGAAAGCAAGAAAAAGATTGGCCACCCTACGCCATTTCCTCTTGAATTACCACGTCGTTGTATAAAACTCTTCAGTTTTGTTGGAGATACAGTACTTGACCCCTTTGCAGGCAGTGGTACTACTTTGATTGCCGCTGCAATGTTAAACAGAATTGGAATAGGAATTGAAATTGACCCTCAATATTGTGGACTGGCTAAAAAGCGAATTCTATCTGCTCCAGAATTAATGCAACAAATTTTACCCCTTGGAGAGACGGATGGCAGATAAAAATGTCAGTGAACTTATTATGGAGTATTTTTATGCTCATCCAAACGAAGACCTTGAACATGGCCCTGTCGTAGACTGGGTAACGGAGCAATGGCTGAAGTCACATCGCACACCGCCACGTGATCCGTGGCGTGCTATCCGAGCATTACATCAGAAAGGTATTCTCATCAAAGTAAGAAAGGGCGTTTATAGGTACGATCCCAGAACCGTCACAGAGCGCGAGTTGGAAGATTTCACGCCAGAGCAGAGAGAAGAAATTTTTAGACGAGACAATTATCGTTGAGTAATCTGTGGGCGTGGCAGGCACAACGGCTATGAAATCCATGCTGACCATATTATTCCTAAAGATTTGGGCGGTAAAGCGGAAGTGAGCAATGGTCAAACCCTTTGTTCAATTCACAACTTTAGGAAGAAAAATTATAAACAGACCGAAACTGGTAAAAAGATGTTTATTCACCTATACGAGTTAGCGAAATCATTGGGTGATACGGAAACAATGCGTTTCTGTGAAGAAATCCTTGAAACGTTTGAAAAGCACCACATTAACGACCATATTGAGTGGAAACGATAATGTCTATCCAACACGCGCTTGCACCTGACGCCGCTCCACTGTGCTTCGCGGCGTAGGTGCAAGCGCAAGCCGTTAGCTAGTTAGGAACTATGCAAACCCCTAATCAATCTGTAAGGTGCTCAGTGGGCCACTTAGTATAAATAATCCTTCTTTCATTTCCAAGTTTGGAAAAGCTCCGTACGAAAACCCCAACTTTTGCAATAGCACCAAGGGTTCCTTATTAATGCAGGGTTTCTTTCCCCGTAAGAAATAGCGCCTCGACGAATTCATCTGCCTTGAATTCTCTCAGATCTCCCAATCTCTCTCCTATCCCAATGAACTTTACGGGAATCTTCAATTCATTTGCGATGGCTACAATTACCCCACCCTTAGCTGTTCCATCTAGCTTTGTAAGTACTATTCCTGTAATCTCTATTGCCTCTTTAAACATCTTTGCCTGCTGAATCGCATTCTGGCCAGTTGTGGCATCAAGTACAAGGAGCGTCTCGTGCGGAGCACCTTCGAGCGCACGCCCTATGACCCTTTTTATCTTCTTTAGCTCTTCCATGAGATTGGCTTTTGTATGAAGTCGCCCGGCAGTATCAACTATCAAGACATCTGTGTCTCTGGCAAAAGCCGCTCTTACCGCATCAAAAGCCACTGCCGATGGATCTGCTCCACTTTGCCCTTTTAAGAAATCGCTTCCTACACGGTTTGCCCAGATCTCAAGCTGCTCTACGGCCGCGGCTCTGAATGTATCGGCTGCGGCAACCATAACATTTCTCCCATCTTTTCTGAATTTGTACGCTAATTTTCCGATTGTCGTTGTCTTTCCCACACCATTTACCCCCGCAACCATTATTACAAAGGGTTTTGTATTGAGTATGATTGGAGATCCTTCGGCGCTTTTGAGAACCCTGAGGATTTCTTCTCTTAGAGCCTCCTTTATGAGCATAGGATTACGAAGCGCTTTCTTTGAGAGCTTGCTTTCAATCTCGCTTCTTAGTTTCATAGTAGTTCCTATACCTAGGTCTGCTGTGACTAGAGTTTCCTCAAAGTCATCCCAGAGACTATCGTCAATTTCTTTTCTTATGCTCAGCATCTCGTCAAGCCTTCCCAGAAGCCCGGCCTGTGTTCTTGAAAGCCCGGCACGGAGCCTTGAGAAAAGCCCTGCCTCTGTCTCCTCGG
Source organism: uncultured Spirochaetia bacterium (assembly GCA_964389705.1). Lineage (GTDB taxonomy): Bacteria > Desulfobacterota_D > UBA1144 > Nemesobacterales > CSP1-2 > PSLL01. The sequence goes on along the minus strand of CAYMEO010000014.1, from coordinate 33,665 downwards.
GCTCTTCTTCGATTCCTTCTTTCTGAATGGCACCTTCGGTTCTAATTACTTCTTCGGTTGTCTCAACCTCTGAGGATACCTCTACAAATTCTTCAAGCTCGGATTCATCTGCCGTTTCCTCTTCGATCAACTCATCTTCTATAGCCACTTGAGTTTCTAGCTGTTTCGTCTCTTCCCTATCAAATGATTCTACGGAAGAGCCTTCTATACGAGAAATATCCTCCGTAATCTTCGGTCCATGATACGCTTCCTTTCTTATTAGGAAGAGGATAATCAACGAGATTAGAACTGCTACTCCGCTTCCGCCACCTATTAAAATGAGTTCGCCATGGGTTGTGTATAAGTTCGTTAGGAAAGAAATGAACTCTTCCATTTTCTTGCCTCCTTTCTTCGCTTGGGGAGGATTATGAGAAATACGGTTCCGTGTCCCTCAATGCTCTTGACCCTGATTCTCCCTCCATGGCTTTCAACTACCTTGTGTGCTATGGTAAGACCGAGTCCTATGCCTCCCCTCTTACCCGAATAGAATGGTTTAAATATACTCTCTAACACACCCTTTTCAATCCCCTTGCCTGTGTCGGCAATGCATATATGACACCAGTTGTCTCTATCGCCCGTTCTTATAATCAACCTTCCATTCGGGGGTGTGGCGTCCTTTGCGTTTAGGATGAGGTTTAAAATCGTTTGATAAATCTGATCAGCGTCGGCTTGAATCTCGTCGAGATTTCTGCTGAGTCTTGTCTCTACCCTAAGGGTCCGGATCTCTGAAGATAGGGTATTCAGAGCCTTTTTTATAACATCGTTGATGTTTATCCATTCAAACTTTGGCTCCTGAGGTCTTATATATGAAAGGGACTTTCTTACGGTCGAATCCATCCTTAGTACTTCCTCTTCAATAAATGTTGCAAGCTCTACTCCCTCAGGGTCTTGTGCCTTTTCAAACCTCTTTCTTAGGGTTCCAGAAGAGATCCGAATAATGCCCAATGGGTTTTTTATTTCATGAATTATCATGCTTGCAACCTGTCCAAGCGTGGCGAGTCTTTCATCGCGCGATTTTTCTTCATAAAGCCATATGTTTTCAATGTTTATTGCTGCCTGATGTGCTATCCCTTCAAGGAGTTTCACTTCATCCCTTGATAGGGGAAGCTTTGAGAGCTTATCACCAAGGGCGATTATTCCTATAAGTCCGCTTTTTGTAACCATTGGAACGAGAAATCTTACCCCAAGGTTTTTAAGCTTCTTGGCCTCTGTTGAATCTATCTCCATATTTGAAATCAGCTCTTCGACTTCGGCTGAACGCCCTGCTGGCAGTCTGCCACGACTATTATATTTGAGATCAACTAAATTCCCTGGCTTTGGCTCCCCGTATTTGAGTGTAAACCTCTCCGTTCCTTCCTTTAAGAAGACATAGACTGAGTTGAGTCTGAGAAGTTCGCGGAATCTTTTTACCATCAACTCTACGGTTTCATAAGTGTCGAAACCCTCTCCTCCAATTTCACGACTGAGTTCCAAAAAACCTTTCTGAAGGTTATACTGATCGGTATAGAAAAACCTGTCAATCCAGTGCTGAATCTGTCTTCTTACCGGATCAAATGCTACAACGACGACAAGGGTTGATATTACAGGCTCAATCGGGGAGCGGTCAAGTGAAAAAAGGGCCTGCATAAGGAGGCTTACAATGGTGACTATAACTAAATACAGAACCACAAGCGCGCCACTTAGTGCCCCGTAGCTTATGCTTTTTTTTATGACCAAGTCTATGTCAAAGAACCTTCTTTTTGTTGCCGCATATCCGACAAGGGCGGGAAAAACTATGGCAAGCCCCATTGCGTAGTCAAACCCTACAATTGGACGCCAGAGGGCATGAAGCGCACTCCATATCACGGGAATAAGGGAAGCAACTACAAGCCCGAATGCAACTATTTTTGCCCGCTGCTTTATCACACCCTCCTTTGTGTTTGCGTATGTGATTATTAAAAGGCTCAGGTCGAGAATAAATATGCATCCCATATAGAGAAGGGAGAGTTTAGAAAAAAGAATAGAAAGCGAAGGATCCTCTTTAGTTAGGTATCTGAAGGTTATAAGCACAACCGCCGGAACATAAGGCACATATCGTATCCAGCGGTTTCTTTTTACAGAATCCCTTTCCTCGGGAAAGAAGAGAAAGAGATGGGCCGAGATGGCACCAAAGAGTGGGTATATGAGCCAGAATTCGGAAAATATGTAAGTGGTATTAGAATCAAACATCGTTATGTATGAAAGGGCAATGAGGAGGCACATAAAGAAATTTACGAATGTGGCTTTGTTTGGTTTTGCAAAATACACAAGCCCACCTGCGGCAAGGAAAAACATCCCTAAAATAAAAGGCAGAAGAAATGTGAAGAAGAAATCCCCCAGGGTGAAATCTTTTATATCCACTACAAAATCCAAGATTTTTCCATCACGGTTTACCGTATAGGTTAGCGCTCTTTTGTTTTGATTGGAACCAAAGATATCAAAAATCTTTCTAAATTCGTCTGCTGTTTTGACCTTGATCCCTTCGATCTCCACTATTCTGTCATAAGCCCTTGGCCCTCCATCCCATTTCATCCATGCACTTCTTTGATAGACTGACACGACGAGGTTTTTATAGTAGAAGAATCCCGGAAACGGTTTTCCCAGCCATTCAATGGCATTTATAAATGAAATTGCTCCTATTGCCATAGCAAAGACTATTAGGGGAATTATTATTGCAGAAGCAATCTGCTTTGGAGGATATTCATCTGTAAATGAGAATCTCATCTCTGATATCATTTTACCTTATACTGATTGCCCAATAAAACGAGGATGCCCATATTCAGGATTATTCAAACCTGTCCCTAAAATGCGTAGGTGAGAATAAGATTACGTTAAGATTCGACTAATTTCACATATCTTTCACCGGAGCCTTGAAGAGAGAGAAATTTCTGTTATATAATGTCGGATGATGGGTCGAGATTTTGTTCACCTTCACCTTCACTCCCAATATTCACTCCTTGATGGCGCAATAAAATTCGACGAACTCTTCTTACAGGCTAAGGAATACGGTATGACGGCTGTTGCACTCACGGATCACGGTAATCTCTTTGGAGCCGCTGAGTTTTACAAAGAGGCAAAGAGGGCAGGAATAAAGCCTATAATAGGGTGTGAGCTCTATGTTGCTCCTACATCGAGGCAGGATAAATCTCCAGAGGAGAAGAATCACCATCTGACTGTTCTTTCGATGAATGAGATTGGATATAGGAATCTCTCTAGGCTCCTTACAAGGGCCTACTTTGAGGGATTCTACAAGAAGCCCAGGGTTGACTATGAGCTTTTAGAAGCCCATAGGGAGGGACTCGTTGTACTAAGTGGTTGCCTTAATAGTGAGCTATCTAAGTGTGTTCTTTCAGAAGATATACATGAGGCACTTCGTGTAGCGGCAAGATACAAAGAGATGTTTGGCGATCGCTACTACCTTGAGATTCAGGCAAACAGGCTTCCAGAGCAGGAAATTGTAAACCATAAGATAAAGGAGATAGGGAAAAGCCTTGGCATTGGGATTGTCGCGACAAATGACTGCCACTACCTAAGGCGCAGAGATTCAAGGCCCCATGAAGTGCTTCTCTGTGTTCAGACCGGAACGACTATAAATGACGAAAAGAGATTTAGATTCAAAGGGGATGAATACTTTCTTAAATCTCGTGAAGAGATGTTTGAATGCCTAAGTGAATTTCCAGACGCCATAGAGCGCACCTTGGAAATTGCCGAAAGATGCAGCTTTGAATTTAGAACAAACGGCTACAAGCTCCCCGTATTTGAGCTTCAAGACGGAAAATCACTTGACGATTACATGGCTACCCTCAGTAGGGAGGGGCTTGAGGAGAGGCTAAAAGAAAACGGCATATCAGGAGAAAGGTCTCGCATATACAGACAGAGACTAGAGAGTGAGATTGAAACCATAAAGAAGATGGGATTTTCCGGGTATTTTCTTGTAGTCTCCGACTTTATAAAATTTGCTAAATCTCGCGGTATTCCAGTTGGACCCGGAAGGGGAAGCGCGGCAGGGAGCCTTGTTGCATATGCCCTCAGAATTACAGAGATTGATCCGATTCCATACAATCTCATTTTTGAGCGGTTTCTAAATCCAGAGCGTGTAAGTATGCCGGATATTGATGTTGATTTCTGTGCCGAGAGGCGCGATGAGGTAATAAAGTATGTTACAGAAAAATACGGGGTTGATAAAGTAGCTCAAATTGGAACATTCGGAACTATGTCTGCAAAGGCAGTGATAAAAGACGTAGGAAGGGCGCTTGGGATTCCCTATGCAGATGTTGAAAGGATTACAAAGCTCATTCCCACCTTTAGGGGAAAGGTATTTAGCATTGATGAATCCATTTCTCAGATTCCTGAGCTAAAAGAGCTTATACAGAAATCCCCAAGCCTCCAGGAGTTAATCGAGATTGCTCGTCCGCTTGAGAATATGGTAAGACACTCATCCACGCATGCGGCAGGAATCGTGATTTCAAATGAGCCTCTTTCGGATTATATCCCGCTTTATAAGGGTCCGAATAATGAGATTGTAACCCAATTCGATATGAAGTCTGTAGAGGATTTGGGATTCGTAAAATTTGACTTCCTTGGTCTTAAAACGCTCACCGTCATAGATAAGGCTATAAGGTTTATTCATGAGAATCGGGGGGATTTAGAATTTGATATAAAAAGGATTCCGCTTGACGATCCAGAGACATATAAACTCCTGTCGGGCACTGAAACAAGAGGGGTATTTCAAATTGAATCTCCCGGTATGAAAGAGGTTCTTATGAAGCTCCAGCCTTCGAGCTTTGAGGACATTATCGCTGTCCTTGCCCTTTACCGCCCTGGGCCGCTTGATAGCGGAATGGTAGATGAGTTTATAAAGCGAAAACACGGACAAAAAAGAATAGACTACCCTCTTCCGGAGCTCAAGGAGATTTTAAAAGACACATACGGTTTATTTGTCTATCAGGAACAGATTATGAAAACGGCAAGCGTCCTTGCCGACTATAGCCTTGGAGAAGCTGACCTCCTTAGACGAGCAATGGGAAAGAAAAAGCCTGAAGAGATGAAGGCCCAGAGGCAGAGGTTTCTTGAAGGGGCAAAGAAAAAGGGGATAAACATAAAGAAGGCGGAGGAAATCTTCGATGCTATGGAGAAGTTTGCGGAGTATTCGTTTAATAAAAGTCATAGCGCCGCATATGCGCTGATTACATATCAAACCGCGTACCTTAAAGCCCATTATCCCGCAGAATTTATGGCTGCCCTTCTCTCAATTGAAGCGGATAACACCGATAAGGTCATCTCGAGTATTGCTGAATGCAAAAAAATGGGAATCGAGGTGCTTCCCCCGGATGTAAACGAGAGTATGTCGGGATTTAATGTATTGGGTGGAAAGATTAGATTCGGTCTTTCTGCAATTAAAAATGTCGGCGAGGGGACGGTTGATGCGATAATAAAGGCAAGAAAAGAAGGAGGGAGGTTTAAGACAATATTCGATTTTTGTGAGAGGGTTGATGCAAAAAAGATAAATAGAAGGACTTTTGAGAGTCTCATTAAAAGCGGTGCATTTGATTCCCTGTGGGCTAATAGGGCACAGCTTATGGAGGGGATCGAAGGCCTTCTTACGTATTCTTCAATGAAACAAAAGGCCTCCTTAGAGGGGCAGAGCACACTTTTTGCCCTCGGCGATTCGATTTCTCCACCGGATCTCCCAAATATAGAGGAGTGGGGTGAGAAAGAGAGATTGAAAGCCGAAATGGATGTTCTGGGCTTTTACGTTACGAGCCATCCTATGGCAAAGTACGCTGGAGAGATAAAGAAATATACAAACGCAGATACTGAAATGATCTCTGAGATCAAAGAAAGGCGTGAGGTATCAATTGCAGGGGTTGTACGGTCGCTGAGTGTTAAGCACACAAAGAACGGTTCGGGGATCTTCGGCAATCTTGTCCTTGAAGATATGAAGGGCTCTGTAGAGATTGTGGTCTTTAACGACCTACTCAGGAGATCGCTTCCCATACTGGAAGAAAAGGCAGAGCCTGTGATTGTGAAGGGTACTGTAGAGCCATCAGAGGAAAGGGTCAGATTAAGGGCTACTGATATATTGTCATTGAGGGAAAGGAGAAACGGTTCTACTATTCATATTAGTCTCACTAGAGAGAATGCAACTAGGGATAAACTCTTAAGGCTGAAAAAGATAGTTGAAGCCTATCCAGGGGGGTCTCTAGTACGCCTTCACTTGGAGACGGATAGAGGAGAGGCGGTAATTGAGCTTGAAAACCTTGGCGTTGATATTCAGGATGAATTTATTGATGCCGTAGAGAGGCTTTTGGGAAATAGGACTTTAAGGATTGAGTGATACAAAATTGGTTTGGACGAGGCGCGCCTCTAGGGGGGTGAGCATAAATTAAATAAATAAAAGGAGGAAGACATAATGGAGCTTATGGAAGCAATAGGATCAAGGAGAAGCATTAGGTTTTTTAAGCCCTGGAAGCCTGTGGAAGAATGGAAGATTCAGATGATGCTTCAAGGGGCAAGGTATGCATCCTGCCAGGGCAACTGTGGTTCAACCGAAGCGATAGTGATTGATAAGAGGACATATCCAAAGGAGAAATTCGAAAAGATCGTTGAGTGTGCATCTCCATTTAATGAAATACACCTGCGTCAGGCTCCGATTGTCATTGCCTGGCTTCTAAATCTTGATGCCTGGTACAAGGAATTGGTTCAGTCATTCGCTGTGCTATTCCCTGCAAGGGCGGTAACAGCGGCTCACGGTTGGACATATAAGTTACTTACAGAGGTAACCTACCCTCGCCTTATGAGTTTTCCACGTGAGAGAACCGAGGCCCTGCTTAGGATTGAGGCTGGGCAGGCTATAGCCCATTCGATGCTTGTAGCAACCGAGCTTGGGCTTGGGTGCTGTCTTCTGGCAACTGGGCGGAAGCCCTCAGAGTTTCCAAAGGCTTTAGGGGTCCCTGAAAATGTAGTTCCTATATGGCTTATGGCCGTAGGATATCCCGCAGAATCCCCTGGGCAAAGGCCGAGGAAGCGTTTTGATAGATTATTTCATCTCAATGAATACGGGAATCCACTTAAAGAAGATCCTGAGGTTAAAGAGGAATTAAAGAGGAGAAAAATGATTCAGCCAATGGATCCACTTCCTGGGAGGGATGAAGAGGTAAAGTTTATCTGTAGGATGTTTGGGTTACCTGAGGATCTCCCCGACATGCCTAAATCCCATATAAGGGCTCTCTATGACGAATCTTCTCCCTACTATGGTGAGCTTCCACCGCAGGAGGTGCTTGTAGAAAGAGGGGTAGAAGGCTAGGATAAAAAGCACTGGGGCGAGGTACCCCTCGCCCCCTATATTGGTATATCTTTATTGAACTTACCTTGATTTTTATCCACTTAAGAGGTGGCAAATGAATAATTATCCATTTGTGTTTCCTTAATATCTAAGTAAGTGAAAGATATAAATTGGGGAATATATAATTAAGGCCGTAACTATTATCCATAACAGCACACATATAAAGAGCCATTTATCCTTAAGAAGTGCCTCGGTTGGATCTCCACTTGTATCTGTTTGTACGAGATACATATAACGAAGAACGCCGTAACACACAAAAGGAACAGTGATTATAAACTCTTTTGGACCTCTATCTACAGCATAGATTGAATAGGTCACAATTGCTGTGGTTGCAAAAATGCTAAGAACCGTATCGAGAAAACCCGTCTTGTATTCGGAGAGGACCCTTCTAAAAGATGTCGAGCCACCAGATGACTCGAGTTCAAAACGCCTTTTTCCAAAGGCCAAAAGTAGGGAAAGGAGAAAGGTTGTAAGAAAAAGCCAGCTCGAAATCCCTATTTTTGAGGCCTTGCCTCCTGCTTCAATCCTAAGGACGAATCCTAGGGCAATACTAAAGGCATCCAGGATTACTATGTGCTGTATGAAGAATGAATATGCCAAGCTAAGTATTAAATAGAAAACAATGATTAAAAGAAAGACCCCGCCGAATCTAAGGGAAAGCCCTATTGATAGGGCAAATATTATAAAAACTAATGCAACAGCCTGAGATGTGCTTACGCTTCCCAATGCTATAGGGCGAAACCTCTTTTTTGGATGGAGTCGGTCAGTTCTTGCATCCATCAGGTCGTTAATTATATAGCCAGTTGAGGAGACAAAAGAAAAGGCAAAGAAGGCTTGAACCATTTTTAGGAACAGATCCCAGTCTATTAAGAATGTCCCTCCAAAGAATGGAGGGGCAAAAATAAGGAGGTTTTTTATCCAATGGTGTGGTCTAGTGAGGCGGATAAAATCCCTTAGAGGAATTTTCATTTGGCTATCATTCTACTGTTTTTAATGGACATGGCAACGAGTTTTGTACATATTAGGTATATTAAGTAACATGGATCGAACTGGAATCAACAATCAACGCTTTATCAAGATAGCCCACCGCGGAGCAAGCGCTTACGAGCCTGAAAATACACTTCGCTCCTTTAAAAGGGCAATAGAGATGAGAGCGGATATGATAGAGTTCGATGTGAGATTATCCCGGGATGGGCATCTTGTAATTATCCATGATGAAAGGGTAGATAGAACGACAAACGGTAAGGGACTGGTAAGGGAAAAGACGCTTAGTGAACTTAGGGGGCTTGATGCGGGAGAAGGCGAGAGAATCCCGACATTTGAAGAGGTCATTGATTTGGCAAGGGGAAGGACTGGGTTTGTAATTGAACTAAAGGAATCGGGTACAGAGGAAGGGGTTATAACCCTGGTGAGGGAAAACGGTTTAATTTGGGATGTATTTGTTGTGTCTTTTTATCAGGATTTGGTAAGGAGGGTAAAGGATTTAGAGCCGGAGATAAAGACGGGTCTTATTCTTTACTCATCTACCGATCCTATAGGGCTTGCAAAGGGGTGCCTTGCAGATGCGGTTGCCCCTTTTCATAGTTTTGTAACAGAGGATTTAGTCAAAAAGGCGCATAATAGTGGATTGATAATAATTACATGGACTGTTGATATCCGGGAGGAGGCGGAGATGTTAAGGGATATGGGATTGGACGGAATAGTTACAAATAGACCGGATTTAATTTAAACCCATATTAGCTAGTAATCGAGTTTAGGAAATACAATCTTATAAGGTATGTTGCCTTACTTTGCTTTTTACTTTTATGGATTAGAATATAGTCTATGGAGATTTTTAAGGAGATTAAGTCTGATTTTAATGCTGTCTTTGAGAGGGATCCGGCAGCAAGAAATGCCCTTGAGGTAATATTTGCCTATCCCGGATTTCATGCAATATTCCTCCATCGTATAGCCCACTGGTTCTGGAATAATAATTTGAAACTCCTTGGGAGGGTTTTATCCCACATTTCCCGTTTTCTTACGGGGGTTGAGATTCATCCAGGGGCTAAAATAGGAAAGGGCTTTTTTATTGATCATGGAATGGGTGTTGTAATCGGAGAAACGTCTGAAATAGGGGATAATGTTACAATCTATCATGGGGTCACACTCGGCGGGACCAGCTTCACAAGGGGCAAGCGCCATCCGACAATCGAAAGCAATGTCACAATTGGGGCGGGGGCAAAAATTCTAGGCCCCCTTACAGTGGGTTCGAGCAGTAAAATCGGGGCAAACTCCGTTGTAATCGTGGATGTGCCGCCAAATTCAACCGTTGTAGGAATCCCCGGAAAGATAGTTCTCAAAGAGGAATTCCCCGTATATCCCGGCCTTGAGCACAATAAGCTTCCCGATCCTGAGGAGCGGGCTATTCAATCCCTTACGGAGCAAATAAAGGAGCTTGAGAAGCGGATTAGTTCTCTGGAAAATAAGGCTGAAGAAACCAAATTGGAAAGTGAAATTCTTAAGGTAGTAAAAACAAAATGATAATGACCCGTGTGGAATCTCCTTTAAATCAGTAGTTACATCCTCTTGGGCAAACTTTCATTTATAATTAAAAGGCGAAATGACTATGCAAAACCGTAAGGACGAGGTCTGGAAGTCCCGATTGACTATGGAAAAATACCTCACGGGTATTCGGAGGGCTATGCTCCTAGCTGCCGAACAGATTGAGGTTATGGTGAGATTAATTTCAGCCACTCAAAGACCTGTTACTAATTTTTTGGATCTTGGCTGCGGAGACGGGATTTTGGCATCGGCAATCCTTGAGAAATATCCGGGGTCAAGAGGAGTATTGTTGGATTTTTCCGACCCGATGATTGAGGCCGCCCGCGAAAGGCTAAAAGATTACGCCTCTAACCTGGACTTTATGACACTTGATTATGCCGATAGCCGTTGGTTAGATTCTGTGGGTAAAATGGCGCCTTTTGATGTCATTGTATCCGGATTTTCAATCCATCATCAACCGGATAAAAAGAAGCAAGAACTATATGGTGAAATTTACGGCCTGCTGAAACCCGGTGGCGTATTTCTCAATATAGAGCACGTCTCTTCCCCGACAAGGTGGATTGAATACGTATTCGAAGAGTATTTTATTGACTCTTTGTATGATATGCACTTAGCTGAGGGTTCTCGAAAGACTCGTGATCAAGTTGCGGAGGAATTCCATAACCGTCCCGACAAGAGGGCGAACATACTTGCCCCTGTGGGGATACAATGTGATTGGTTGCGTAGAATTGGTTTTACCGATGTGGATTGTTATTTCAAGATATTTGAACTGGCTGTTTTTGGCGGGCGAAGGCCATTAGAATAAAATATTACTAGACTTTCCAGGGTGTTTGCGGTTTATTCTACAAATACACGAGACCTTAAATTTTATGAAAAAAGTATATTTAGACTACAACGCAACAACGCCTGTTGATCCTCGTGTTCTTGAGGCGATGGTTCCTTTTATGAAGGAGAAGTTTGGGAATCCTTCAAGTATACACTCGTTTGGAAGGGCTGGAAAAGCCGCCCTCGATGATTCAAGAGAGCAGGTTGCCGAGCTTCTTGGGGCACATCCAAGAGAGATTGTTTTTACAAGCGGTGGGAGTGAGAGTAATAATTTTGCAATAAAAGGGGTTGCCTTAGGATTAAGGGAAAAGGGGAATCACCTGATTACCACTCAGGTCGAACATGCATCCGTTCTCGAAACCTTTAGGTTTCTCGAATCACAGGGGTTTCGTGTTACATATCTCGGTGTGGATAAATACGGTCTCATTGATTTGGAAGAACTCAGAGAAACAATAACCGACAGTACTATTCTCGTCTCCATTATGTTCGCAAATAACGAGACAGGTGTGATTATGCCTATAAGAGAGATCGCGGAGATTGTGAAAGAAAAAGCGGTTATTCTTCATACGGATGCCATTCAGGCTGCGGGGAAGATTGACATAAATATGAGAGATCTCCCCATTGACCTTCTTTCCCTTTCTAGCCATAAGCTCTATGGTCCAAAGGGTGTAGGGGTGCTCTTTATAAGAGACGGGATAAAACTCAGCACGCTTATTCATGGCGGGGGACAAGAAAAGGGAAGGCGTTCGGGCACTGAAAATGTAGCTGGAATTGTAGGGCTCGGAAAGGCATGTGAGATTATTAGAGAGGATATAGAATGCAGTATACAGGATACAGGAATAAAAAAATTGAGGGATGGGCTTTACAATGAAATACTGAAAAGAATAAGCGGAGTAAGGCTAAACGGGCATCCCGAAAAGAGGCTTTCAAATACTCTAAACCTGAGTTTTGAGGGAATAGAGGGCGAATCTCTTGTAATGAATCTCGATATTGAAGGAATCGCTGTATCAACTGGCTCAGCCTGCTCTGAAGGAAACGTTGAACCATCCCATGTTCTTCTTGCAATGGGTCTATCTAAAGAGCTGGCTGTTTCATCCCTGAGATTCAGCCTTGGAAGGTTTACAGAAAAAGGGGATATAGATCGGGTGATTGAGGTTCTTCCTGGAATTGTGGAAAGGATAAAGACGGTAGATAAGCGATTAATCGCGTCTCTACAGAATGGGGCATAGTGCTGTTTCCGGTTCTTTATCTACGGTCATAGATGACACCTTGGTGCCTTAAGAACGGATGCATGAGGGAATAAAGATACTAGGGAAACACAGGGGGCATATCAAGCCCTAGGTGTTCGGGAAATCCCAGCATGACGTTCATGTTTTGGATTGCTTGACCTGATGCCCCTTTTACTAGGTTATCGAGAACTGATATTATAATCGCGGTTTTGTTCTTGGGATTTGACTTTATTCCTATGTCGCAGAAGTTTGAGCCCCGAACGTCCCCTGTTGAGGGATATATTTTCTCAGGCGTGATTCTTATGAATCTTTTCCCTTCATAGAAATTCTCATAGAGATCAATAAGCTCCTTGGTTGTTATCTCCTCTTTTAATCTCACATAGATAGTTGAAAGAATGCCTCTATCCATTGGGATCAAATGGGGCGTGAACGAAACCCTTACATCTAGTCCTGAGTAGTTTGAGAGAACCTCCTCAATCTCAGGTGTATGACGATGCTCTCCGACCTTATAGGCCTTTACTCCTTCATTTACCTCGCAGAAATGATAGGTAAGTTCAGGAGATCTCCCCGCACCTGAAACACCGGATTTCGAATCAATTATTATTGAGTTCTCTTCCACAATTCTCCTTTTGAGAGCAGGGGCAAGCCCAATGATTGAAGATTCGGGATAGCACCCTGGGTTTGCCACAAGCCTTGTTTTTGCAATCTCAGATGCAAAAAGCTCTGTGATTCCATAAACTGCCTGGGAGATAATTTCAGGGCAAGGGTGTTCCCCGTACCATTTCTTATAGACCGGATAGCTCAGTCTAAAATCGGCGCCTAAATCTATAACCTTTTTCCCTCTATTAAGAATCCCTTCAACTATATTGGCGGATGTTCCGTGGGGGAGAGCGGTAAAGACAACCTCAATCTCATCGGGGATTGATTTCACATCAAGCGGCTGGAGTTCCAGATTTAGAAAATTCCTAAGATGCGGTAGAATATCTGAAATTCTCTTCCCAGCGTGTCTTTCAGCCGTTACATAAGTCACCTCCACCTTAGGATGAATCAAAAGAAACCGGAGAAGGTCGCTTCCCGTATATCCGCTTGCTCCAAGCACTGCTATCTTCTTCTTTTCCATGACACTTGAAAAATATCAGGTAATCTAGATAAATGCAAATTGTACTGATTTGATAAAAATTAACGATTAATAAATCTGAGCCTTTTGGTATGAATATTGTCTTAAGTTATTGAGATAGGCTAATTCATCTGTTCAAGAAATGAGATTTTTTTGAATGAGATCAGCAGTAATTATCAGTGTCATCCTTTTGATCTATCAGGGTATTACCTATAGACACACAAAAAAGATTATTGTTATTAATTCGGTATAGAAGAACCTAAAAACATAGGGCGCTGCCAAGGGAGAAGGGCTTGCCTGGCAACGCCCGAGAAAAAGAAAAGGAATGGTCATGTTGTGTGTTATTTCCCAAATTAAGGTAAGATAGAAAACCGAATATCATTGGCTTCCTTTTACGGTAAGTTTATTCTCGACTCTCTTAACGCCGTCAACGCTGCGTGCAATCTCAACTGCTCTATTGGCCTGTTTCTGGTCATCAACAAATCCGCTCAGTTGAACTACTCCTTTAAAGGTTTCTACTTTAACATCAAGCCCGCTTACATCAGGATCAGCTAAGAGAGCGGCTTTTACCTTCGTGGTTATAGTGCTATCATCTATATACTGTCCTGTGCTCTCATGAGTGCGATTACCAGCACAACTGATAAAGGCAAACGCAAATATTAGAGCTATAATTAACCCTGAACTCCTGATTATACTCTTCATTATAATCAATCCTCCTTAAGTTTTTGGGACATCTAATGCCGTCTCGGGAGAAGGTAGGTATATGATTTTCTACCTTCTTCCACGAATTATGACTTAGTAGTTATTATCCTTTTGTTGATTCTCTTGTTTTGGGCTGGTTTCTTCTACGGCTTCAGTTTTGTTGATTGCAACTGCTTTTCCATCTCTTATATCAACAGTAACATTATCACCGACATTAATCTTTGCAAGCTCTGATGGATCGGCAGGTATGATCTTATGGATTTTGCCCATCTGATCCTTAAGCATGAAGCTGTTGCTTTTAACACCGGTTATCTTGCCGCTAAGCTGTGTCACATGCTGGGTGCTTTCCTTTATCTGTGTTTGTCCTGCCTTTGTGTCATTGGCAAATGTGCTCACTCCACCGAGGACAAGCCCTGCTGCTATAGCTGCAGATATGAACAATTTTCTCATTTCAAATACCTCCTTCTTAATTAAGATTTAATAAAGATAAGTCGCAATATCTGTGCCATTACGTCTCATATTTTCAATCTTTAATTTTTATAGGGGGTTAAGGACAGAAAAAACTTGGAATTAATAAAAAGTGCACCTAGCTGTGTAATGATACACACTCATTATAGTGTATTAGTACACATCTTTTTGTATTTTTATCTATTCTTGGATATATCTCATTGTGAGGCATTATATAGATTGAATTTTACTAATGGTCAGTGATAATGGGCATAAACAGTGAATAGAACAAATCGAGGAATTATTAATTTGATTCTCATGGACATAGAGCCGCTACAAAAACCTTGATTCCACAGGCTAGTAGGGGTAATATAGATTAGAGTACTGATAAGTAAATATCTCTAGAGAAAAAGCCAATCTTTGGAGGGGAGCAATGTCAATCAGAGTAGGTATTAATGGATTCGGAAGGATTGGAAGAAATGTGCTCCGAATTGGTCTTGGTAGGAAGGGAATAGATTTTGTTGGAGTCAATGATATTACGGATGCTAAGACACTCGCGCATCTTTTTAAATATGACTCTATCTTTGGTCAGTATAGAGGCGAGGTTAAATCAGAAGACAGTCACATTATAGTGGACGGAAGGCCAATAAGGGTTTTTTCTGAAAAGGACCCGGCTAAGATTCCCTGGGGAAATGTAAAGGCAGATTTAGTTGTGGAGGCAAGTGGATTATTTACCTCGAGGGATGCTGCATCAAGGCATATACATGGTACAGTAAAGAAGGTTATAATCACTGCACCTGCTAAGGGTGAAGTTGACCTCACTACTGTTCTCGGCGTCAATCAAGGTGAGTACAACCCTTCGAAGCATCATATAATATCGAATGCCTCATGTACCACAAACTGCTTTGCGATGCTTGTGAAGGTTCTCCATGAGAATTTTCGGATTAAAAGGGGAGAGATGTCTACAATACATTCCTATACGAATGATCAGAGGATACTAGATGCTCCACATAAGGATTTAAGGAGGGCACGTGCTGCTGCAATGTCTATCATTCCCACAAGCACTGGGGCGGCAAAGGCGATTGAGTTGATATTTCCTGACTTGAAAGGGAAGTTGAGTTCGGTGGCTATGAGGGTTCCCACTGCAGACGTATCGCTTGTTGACTTTACGTGTGAGGTTGAAAAACCTACAACTGTCGAAGAGGTTAACAGAAAATTTAAAGAGGCTGCCGAGGGGGAGCTTAGGGGGTATTTAAGGTATATTGATGAAGAACTTGTCTCTTCGGATTTTATAGGTGATACGCACTCCAGTGTTTTTGACTCATCACTTACCTCTGTTGTTGGTGGTACTCTCGTTAAGGTTTTGGGCTGGTATGATAACGAATATGGCTATTCGTCAAGGGTAGTGGATTTAATTGAGTTTATAGGAGATAAATCCTGATGGCGAAAATGGTGATATCCGACCTGCCCGATTCCGAATTTGAGGGGAAGCGGGTATTCGTAAGGGTCGACTTTAACGTGCCTATAAAGGATGGAATCATCAGCGAAGACTACAGAATCCGAAGAACAATCCCCACAATTGATTATCTTACACAAAGAGGAGCGCGAGTAATTCTCGGCTCTCACCTTGGAAGACCGAGGGGACGAGTTGTATCTGATCTTTCCTTAAAACCGGTTTCTTTGCGCCTGTCTGAGCTTCTTGGAAAGCCAGTGAGATTCATAGAGGATGGAGTTAGAGATAAAATGGTAGTAGATGGGCTTAAGGAAGCGGAGGTAATGCTTCTTGAGAATCTGAGATTTCATAAAGAGGAGACAGACAATGATCCTGAGTTCTCAAAAGACCTTGCATCTCTTGCGGATATTTATGTAAATGACGCATTCGGAACTTCGCATAGAAGACACGCTTCTACATATGGAATGGCGCTTCATTTTGATTTGAGACTGGCAGGATTCCTCGTCCATAGAGAGTTGAGATTCCTTACAAAGCTTCGCGATAACCCTGAACATCCCTTTGTTGTGATTGTAGGCGGAGCGAAGATTAAGGATAAAATCAGTGCTCTAAAGAACCTGATTGAGAAGGCCGACAAGGTTCTTATTGGAGGCGGAGTGGCATATACGTTTCTTAAAGCAAAGGGTATAAATATAGGAGGCTCAATCACAGAGGATGAGATGATAGATTGGACAAAAGATGCCCTGCTAAAATATGAGAAGAAGATCTTTCTCCCTATTGATCATGTGGTTGCAGAGAGCCTTGAAAAGAGGAGAACCCGTATGGTTGTAGATCAGGAAATACCCGAAGAATTTAGGGGATTTGATATTGGACCTAAGACTGTAGCTAAATATACATCTGAGATTAAAGACACGGGATCAATTTTTTGGAATGGCCCTATGGGGGTCTTCGAAGTGGATGATTTCTCAGCGGGTACGGTGCACATAGCACGTGCCGTTGCGCTTGCTACGTGGCGTGGAAGTACCACTGTAGTAGGAGGTGGAGAAACCATTGCCGCAATAAGAAAAGCCGAGGTACTAGATTCTGAGATAATCCATATCTCTACAGGTGGTGGTGCCTCGCTTGAGTTTTTGGGTGGCGAGGAACTCCCTGGAATTTCTGTCTTAAATGATAAAAACAGTATTAACAATAATTGATTCAGTCACGGAACCAAGAAGAAGCCATCGGCTATTTAGTGAGATATAAAAACTGAAGGTTGATGGCTGACAGATATTGAATAAGGGGGTAGGAGAAATGGCAAAAATTAAAATTTTAGAGACTAATACAGATTGGATAGATGAACTATTGGGGAAGGATGAGGCAGATGATCTCCTGAGCCATAAATGTAAAACAATTCCTAAAGAGCAGTTGCATCTGCCCGGACCTTCATTTGTGGATGAAGTGCTAATTACATCGGATCGTTCTCCGGCGGTTTTAAGAAACATGCAACTCCTTTTTAATACCGGTCGTCTAGCTGGTACCGGATACCTGTCAATACTGCCTGTGGATCAAGGAGTAGAGCATTCGGCAGGCGCTTCTTTCGCTCCCAATCCTATCTACTTTGATCCTGAAAATATTGTGAAACTGGCAATTGAAGGCGGATGTAATGCCGTTGCCTCTACGCTTGGGGCTTTGGGCTCTGTTGCGAGAAAATATGCACATAAGATCCCGTTTATTGTTAAAATCAACCATAATGAGTTCCTTACATATCCAAACAAATATGATCAGATTCTCTTTGGAAGTGTTGACCAGGCCTTTGAGATGGGTGCTATTGCGGTTGGGGCAACAGTGTATTTTGGTTCTCCTGAGAGTAGCCGTCAGATTCAGGAGGTGTCAAAGGTCTTTCACCATGCCCATCGCCTTGGATTGGTTACTATACTCTGGGCTTATTTAAGGAATCCCGCCTTTAAGGTTGGCGATACGGATTATCATCTATCAGCGGATTTAACCGGGCAGGCAAATCACCTGGGTGTGACGATTGAAGCAGACATTGTTAAACAAAAGCAGGCTGAAAATAACGGCGGTTTTAAAGCCCTAAAATTTGGGAAAACCGATGACAGAGTTTATACTGAGTTAACTTCGAATCATCCGATTGATTTGACCCGGTATCAGGTTGTAAATTGTTATATGGGTCGAGCCGGTTTAATTAATTCTGGCGGCGAGTCTGGAAAAAATGACCTTGCCTCTGCGGTACGTACAGCGATAATAAATAAAAGGGCTGGTGGTATGGGACTCATCTCTGGCAGAAAGTCCTTCCAAAAGGATATGAAAGAAGGGATAGAGCTGCTAAATGCCATACAGGATGTATATCTAAATAAAGAGATAACGGTTGCTTGAATTCATGATTGTATGTAAACCCTAATAATTTTGGCGCAAGTTCATCAGTAGGAATAGGGATCCCCTATGGCTTTGTTCTTTAGGGGTATACATCAATTACTATTTGTTGCATTTGTCAATTATCTTCATAATGCCTAAATGCTAGATTCTTGTGCAATATTATTTTATTAGAATGAGGTGTTATGTATGGTGTTCTTTCATAAACTCTTCTGCTTTTAAAACCATTTCTTCAGAGCCAATGAATATTGGAGTTCTCTGATGTAGTTCTTTAGGTTGAATATCTAAGATACGCTGAAATCCATCCGTTGCTCTGCCGCCTGCCTGCTCTACAATAAAAGACATGGGATTGCATTCATACAAGAGCCTTAACTTTCCATTGGGAGCGTCTTTTGTGGGGGGATAAATAAAAATGCCTCCGACGATTAGACTTCTGTGAATATCTGCTACCATTGAACCGGTGTACCTTAATGAATATGGGCGCTTAGTGGCTTTGTCTTCTTGTTTACAATATCTGACGTATTGCTTAACACCTTCAGGAAAACTCACGAAATTACCTTGATTAATTGAATAGGTTTTGCCTGTTTTGGGTATTCGCATATTAGGATGAGAAAGACAGAATTCACCGATTGAGGGATCTAAGGTGAATCCATTTACTCCATTACCTGTTGTATAAACTAGCATTGTGGAAGAGCCATAAATAATATAGCCTGCCGCAACTTGTTCTGAGCCTTTTTGAAGAAAGTCCTCGATGTTGCAGGTACCACTTGAAGAAATGCGCCTATAGATAGAGAAAATTGTTCCGACAGATATATTAACATCAATATTAGAGGAGCCATCTAGAGGGTCGAGAGCAACAACATATTTTGCATTCTTTGATAATTCATCTTCGATAATTATGATGCCTTCATTTTCCTCAGAGGCAATACCACAACATTCTCCTCCCAATTTTAAAGCAGCGATAAATCGCCTATTGGCAAAGATATCCAGTTTTTTTACTTCCTCACCTTGAACATTTACAGTGCCAGTTGTACCTAAGATATCCACTAAACCGGCTTTGTTTACTTCTCTATTGACAATCTTAGCTGCTAAACCAATGTCTCTTAATAAGCGGGATAATTCTCCCTTACCATAAGGGGATTCCTCCTCTTGCCTTCGGATAATAAATTCATCCAGGGTTACAACACCAATCATATTAAATAACCACAATTATTGTTCATTCCTTATTTTAAATCAAAAAAATTAAATTAGCAAAGTCTCGGATCTACTTTTTGGATTCTTTTTTTCTATCAATTTGTTTTATAGTCTCTTTATTTCTTTCACCTCCTTTTATTATAGGCTCTACTCTATTTCTCTCAATTAGGTTTCCTACTTCTTCTATCCTCTTGTCAAAATCCCTGGGAATGATTCCTTTGAGAATTGAATATGATTTGTTGATATATGGAAGGAAGATAGAGTGTTTAAAAAGAGGTCCTTTTTCACGGAAAAAGAATCCCACAGAAGATATTACAAGAGAAGATATAATTACTCCCTTTACTAAGCCGAATGCGCAGCCGCCTATTTTGTCAAGCCAGTCGAGGTGTAGAGCGCCTATAGTCCTACTGAGTCCGCGCCCTATCAATTTAGCTATTACGTAGGTACCAAATATAATGAGAATGAATCCGCCTGCATTTGCTATCGCCTTACTTTTTACGAGCTTATATTGAATAAACAGATCTCCAGCATATGGATAAAACATCGCACCCAATATGATTGCCGCACCGAGTGCAACGATTGAAAACACCTCTCTGATGAGTCCTCGCCTCAATCCTATGAACGCGAAAATGGCAACCGTGATCGAGATTCCTATATCGAGCCAGTTCATCTTCTGTAAAGACAAACACGGATTATACAAATTACGGTTTCTATGGGGTAATCAATTGAATTATCCGCGCGGCTTTTATGAATATATAACCTCAAGACCTGAGCCTCTTCCCGGTTCCTTTGTAACCTCTATTCTTACCGGGAATTTATCTTTTAGTTCATCAACATGTGTAATAACAATAACTTTGTCGAAGTCCTCTTTTATTGCATTTATAACTTGGACAAATTGGTTAAGTCCGTCCTTATCCTGAGTACCAAATCCTTCATCAATTACCAGGGTTCTAAGTTGTGCCCCCGAGCAGTTTGCAATAAACTTTGAGATTGCGATTCTCAATGCAAAGTCAATACGAAATGCTTCTCCCCCTGAAAAGGTCTCGTAACTTCTGGTTCCGAATGAGTCACTGATCTTTATTTCAAGTGTCTCCTTTTCGCTTCCCTTCTGGGTGAGCTTTAGTGTATCTAGTTCAAGGGTCATGCTTCCGTCTGTAAGCTTTCTTAGAACCTTGTTTGCCTCTATTTCAATCTCCTCTAACGCACCCTCTATTATGCGCGCCTGAATTCCATTTTTTCCAAAAGCCCTATCTAGTTCCTGATAGATGATTGAATCATACTTGAGTCTCTTTATTTGTTCGATGATCTCTTCTTTTTTGTTTTCGAGTTTGGTAATTCTTTCAATTTCATTCATAACTCTGGTTTTCTCTTCGAGCTTTTCGTCTTTGGTCTTTTTTAACTTTAGAACCTCTCTTTGGATCGAATTCTTTCTTTCTTCGAGTACCTCGGCTGTACTTACTACCTCTTCTACATCTTTTATTTGTTCATTTATTTTTTTTAGTCTATCTATTTGGGTCTTCAATTGTTCTTCGAGATTTTCGCGCTTTTCTTTGTTGTGGGCCAGATTTAGTTTTGCCTTATCGAGGTACTCTTTCTCTTTTGAAAATACTTCCAGATTTTTAAGTCTAGATTTTAATTCTTTATATTTTCCCTCGTCATATCCGGTTTCCCTAATTCTCTTTTCGATTTCTAGGGCCTCTTCCTTGTAATGGTTTGCAAAGAGCCCCTCAGTTAGGGTTTTAGTAAGTAGGGCAATTTCGGCCTCAATACTTATAATGTGGTTCTCGGTTTCATCCTTACTTACCCTTGCATCTTCAAGGCGTCTGTACTCGGCTTGGGATTCCCTTAGCAATTCAAGCTTATCCTTTATTTCCTTATGTTTTTTCTCATCATAAGCTATCATCGTTATCTCTTGGCTTAATTCCTTGATCTTCCTTCTAAGCTCAGCCACTGAACTTTCTTCTTCACTCATCTTTTTACTTAGCTCTATTTTTGCCAATTCTAAATCCTTGATAGCTGAGATTGAGTCTTCAAGACTCTTTTCCTTCAGGCCAAGTTGAACAAACAACTCGGGGAGGCCTTTTATATCTGACTCCATAGCTTTAATCTCAGCACTGAGTCTTTTTTCATCCTCGTCGATTTGATTGATTCTCTTGTTTTCTTCTTCTAGCGTGTTCTTTAGGAATTGAATTGACTTCTCGAGCTTCTGTATAAGTGCCTCTTTTGCTTCTTGTCTGAGTGGAGATTCGCATAGAGGGCAGTGAGGATTATCGGCTTCGGATTTAATAATTCTAAGCTTTTCCAATTCCTCTTTCTGTTTTTTTTCGATCTCCGATCTCTTCGAAATTAGAGCCTTCTTTTCCTCTCCGGCCTCTTTTAGTTTTGTCTTTAGATTTTCACACAGTGTTTGAATCTCAAGGCGCCCTCTTATATCGGCTCTTAATTTCTCGCATTCTTCTTTGAATCTTTCTGACTCTTCTACCATTCGGGAGAGTTCTTTAATCCGGATTTCAAGCTCTTTAATCTGGGTCTCGATTGGGAGTTTGATCTTCTCAATATTCAATTCAATCTCCCTTTGCCTTGATTTGAGCCTTTCCGAGATTTCTCTTTTTTTCTCATAATCCTTTTCTAAGGACTCAATATGTAAAAATTCCCCTAATCTAGATTTAATCTCTTCTTCTCTTTTTAGCAAATTTGTTATTTGAACAAGTCTGTTTTCAATCTCTTTCTTTCCGCCAGTTAGTGAGCTTATTTTCTTCTCTATCTTAGATTTTTCATCATTTATAAGACGATTGATTTCCTCGAGTTTCTTTTCTAGATTTCTATGTCGCATAAACTTCTCTGAGAGAATACTTTCTTCCTCCCTTATCCTTTCAAGCTCTCTATAACCCTCGAGAATTTCTTTCTCCTTAGATAAGAATTCTGTATCTTTTTCTATTTCTCGATTTAATTTTTCTAACTCTTCTTTTAATCTATTGCACTTCCTCTCAATCTCAGTTTTGTCCTGGATGAGCTGACTGTAGATTTCGGCTTTTGCCCTCAGGGCTTCATATTCCCTTATGATCTCCTCATATAGTTTCTCGGCGTTTATGAGATCAAGTGTGACTTTATCTTCTTCCACTTTGATTTCTTTGAGCTTATTCCACAAATTTTCTTTTTGTGAGATTTCTGATTCTATCTGACTTATCTCTCTTTCTGCTGATTCTGCCTCGAGCTTTGATTTTTGAGCCAGTTCCCTTGCTCTTTTTCCAAGCTCTTCGTATCTTTCAAGATCTAGAATCCTGCCTAAAATCTCTTTTCTTTCCCCTGGTGTTTTCTTTGTAAATTCATCTGCCCTTCCCTGAAGGATGAAAGATGAACAGATAAAGGAGTCGTAATCCATCTTTAGTATCTTCTCAATTGTATCTTGAGTTCTTCCATCTTCTGCGAGTTTTCTGAAACTCCCGGCACTTGCGTCAAATACCTGAAACTCAACATCCGTTGAGGTTTTGGACCCCTTTTTTCTTGTTATAGTCCTCCGCACCCAATAGCGGTTTCCATCAAGGTCGAATTCAAGATCAACCGTGGCCTTTTTGGCACCGCGCTTTATTATTTCTTCTTTATTTCTAGCTCTGCATTCCCCCCATAGCGCCCACGTGAGGGCATCAAGAAGAGCAGATTTTCCATGACCGTTTTTCCCCGAAAGGCAGGCTAGGGTAAATCCCCTAAAATCAAGCGTCCTGCGTTCAGGCGCAACTTCTTCGCCATAGCTTAAAAAATTCTCTAAAGAGAGTTTTAGAGGAACCATTATTGATTTAAGAATTGAATGATACATTATCTGATTTACAAATCAAAGTCAGTTTCGATAATCAACCTGTCTCCTTTGACCAGAGCAGATAATAGGGTGTCTAAGAACGATATTTATTTACAGGTATTAGGGATTTGACTGTTACCTGCATTTTAGGGTTGTCTCCTAAGAAACCAGTTGGTACTGACCGGGTTATCTTTTTTATTTTGACTTATCTGGCTCCTTCAGATAATTTAAGAAGGAATGGAACTCTCTGAAATTATCGAAATAATAGCCCATGATTTGGAAGAAGTTGAAAGGGAGATTGAAGGAAATATTACATCTTCGGTTCCTCTTGTCTATGAAATCTCAAAATACATTCTGGGAAGTGGGGGGAAGAGATTTCGTCCTTCCGTGCTCCTCCTTTCTGCAGGTGTATGCGGTCTGATAGAGGGAAAAGAGAGAATGTACTCTGCCGCAGCACTTGAGCTGATCCATACTGCTACGCTTCTTCATGATGATGTTGTAGATGATGCAACTCTCAGGCGTGGAAAGACGGCATCTAATGTGATTTGGGGAAATGAGGCGAGCGTACTTGTAGGAGACTTTATGCTTGCTCGTGCCCTTGGTTTGATACAGTTATGCGGAAATCTGGAAATTATAAAAGCCGTAACTGATGCAGCGGCAAAGATGGCCGAAGGGCAGGTAATTGAGATTATGAGTGAAAAGAAGATGATAGAGGTATCCGAGAAGGTTTGCTTTGATATTATAGAGAATAAGACTGCGTCTCTTATTGAAAGCTGTGGACGTGTAGGGGCAATTCTTGCCGGAGCACCGGAAGAGATAAAGGATATGCTTGGGGGGTATGGACTTAATTTAGGAATTGCTTTTCAGCTTATAGACGATGCGCTTGACTATTCTGGGGTTGAGGGGGAATTTGGAAAGACCGTAGGTCAGGATTTAAACGAGGGGAAAATAACGCTGCCTCTTGTTTATGCCTTAAAAGGTGCTTCAAACAGGGAAAGGTCCCAGGTGATGGAGATTCTTCAAAATGATGGTTTTAAGAGGAAGGAACTCAACTTTATTTTCAGTCTTGTGGAGAAATACAAGGGAGTTGAAAGAACAAAGGCTGCGGCAAAGGAGTTTGCAGGCAAAGCAAAGGAAGCCATATTAAACCTGCCGGCAAATGCCTTTAAGAGATCACTTGATTTGCTCGCTGATTATGTAGTAGAGAGGAGGACATAGCTGAATTAGAGGAAACTGCGATATATCATGAAATAAACCTTATTATTTCAGAGGTGATTATTAAAATTTAATTGACTTGTTCTATTTTTGATAATATGGGGAGTTCTGGCACTAAAATGGAAGATTTAGTTAGGGTTGCAGAATCACATTTTTTGAGAGGTATATAGGCGATGTCAAGGAAAAAGAAAGAATGGGAAAAACAGATAAAAGCAAAGGAGAGACAAAATGAGTTTCGTACCCCATCTGGGATAGTTCTTGAGAGACTTTATACACCTGAAGATATAGAAGACCTTGATTACGATCAAGATCTCGGATATCCGGGTGAATATCCATTTACACGCGGGATTCAATCTACAATGTATCGCGGAAGACTATGGACAATGCGCCAATACGCGGGATTTGGCACGGCTGAGGAAACTAATGAAAGGTTTAGATACCTTCTCGATCAGGGACAAACTGGTCTTAGCGTTGCCTTCGACCTTCCAACACAGATGGGATATGACTCGGACCATCCGATGAGTAGAGGTGAAGTAGGAAGGGTCGGCGTTGCAATAGATTCGTTAGAAGATATGGAGATTCTTTTTGATAAAATTCCCCTCGGAGAAGTGAGCACGTCTATGACAATAAACGCCACGGCTTCAATGCTACTTGCGATGTATATGGTGGCTGCTGAAAAACAGGGCGTTAGTCCCGATAAGATTCAGGGCACAGTTCAAAACGATCTACTCAAGGAGTTTATAGCAAGGGGGACTTATATATTTCCTCCAAAGGAATCTGTAAAGATCACAATAGATATTATGGAGTATTGTCGTGACAAAATACCCAGGTGGAATCCAATAAGTGTAAGCGGCTATCACATGCGTGAGGCTGGTGCTACAGCCGTTCAAGAAGTGGCTTTTACTCTTGCGGATGCAATTGAGTACCTTGAGCACGCAAAAGCAAGAGGGCTTGATGTTGAGAAAATCGCAGAGAGGGTGTCATTTTTCTTTGCCGTCCATAATAACTTTCTTGAAGAAATAGCAAAATTCCGTGCAGCCCGTAGGCTCTGGGCGAGGATTATGAAAGAGAGGTTTGGAGCAAGGGATGACAGAGCCTGTATGCTCAGGTTTCATTCACAGACCTCTGGCGTTACTCTTACCGCACAGCAGCCGAGAAATAACATTATGAGGGTAACCATTCAAGCTCTCGCCGCGGTTCTCGGCGGGACTCAGTCGCTTCACACAAATTCCTTTGATGAGGCTCTTGCGCTTCCATCGGAAGAGGCGGCAACAATTGCCCTTCGCACACAGCAGATTATTGCCTATGAGAGTGGTGTAGGTGACACAATAGACCCGCTTGCAGGCTCGTACTGCATAGAGGCACTTACAAATAAGATAGAAGAAGAAGCTATCAAATATATCGAACAGATTGATAAAAGAGGCGGGACTATAAGGTGCATTGAGGAGGGATACATAAACCATGAGATTGAAGAGGCTTCTTATAGGTATCAGCGGGAGGTAGAGAAAAGGGAAAGAATAATTGTCGGTGTAAACGAATATACGAATTCGAACGAGGAGCCCGTTGAAATCCATAAAATTAATCCCCAGATTGAAGCGATTAAAAGGGAGAGGCTTAAGAGATTAAGAAGTCAAAGAGACAACGAAAAAGTAAAGGCCGACCTCAGAAGACTCGAGGAGGCAGCAAGATACAATGAGAATCTAATGCCGTACATAGTAGAGGCCGTAAGGGATTACACTACAATAGGCGAGATGAGCATGACACTTGAGAAGGTTTATGGAAGGTATAGAGACCGTAAAACCACACCACGATAGTTTGACCTACGGATTCCTATTTCATAGAAAGCATCATTACAATTGCGTCTTCTCCTGTATCCACATAGTATCCACGCCTTATACCAATGGATTTAAATCCCAGTTTTTCGTAGAGTCTCTTTGCTCCCGTGTTTCCACGCCTGACCTCTAGTATTGCATGTTTTGCGCCTTTTGCGAGGAAATGATCGAGACAGTGTCTCATCATACTTTCTCCTATGCCCATTCTTCTAAAATTAGGATGAACGGCAATATTGAGGATGTGGATCTCTTCGTATATCATCCAAGCGACAATATAGCCTGCAATCACGCCATTGAGCCTTGTAACGCGGGCAAAGGAGCGAGGAGATTTTAGCTCCATATCAAACACCTGTCTTGGCCATGGCGTAGGAAAACACGCCTCCTCGATTACCATTATCTCATCGAGATCTGACGGTCTCATTTCCTCTATCACAAGTGCGTGCATGGCTTTCATAGGTCAGAAATTTTACAATCCATATGAGGCTATATCAAATTTTAGTGACCAAAGTGTCTATAGATTTTAATTGGAGAGATTAATTGCTAACTATATTGCTCTTATAACCAGCCTGAGCCCAAAAATAAAGATTTGCATAAGTAGGTATTTTGTGTTATTACTATAATACCTAATTGTTAAGGTGATGGAGTTCACCTCATAATCACTGACCCTTTCGGCAGTTAATAACTCCTACCCAATAAATTCTGGAGGAAGGCTAATATGGCTTATCATAATGCCTTCTTGAAGTTTATAAGGGTTAGGAGATGTACCATTCAAAGAATATCTTAGATAAGGTTAGATGCTTTTTGTCTGCAGTCTTATTCATCAGACAAAGACTGAGTTATCAAAGTTTTCTGTCTAGATTTAGGGATCGAAGCATTACTTCTGAAACTAAAATGGAAAACCATTTATTGTGCAGAAATCCCGTAGTTAATCTTGAACTAAGGAAGAATCATCATTTGTTTGTCAAGTATCATTCTAGATTTTTTAAGAAGGAGGTTGAGATGCCATGGGAAGAAGAAGTCTCGTCAACTTACCACTTGGGAAACACCCACCAAAGGTAGTTAATGCTGTTATAGAGATTCCGAAAGGGAGTCCCAATAAGTATGAATATGATAAGGAACTATGTGTCTTTCGATTAGACCGGGTGTTATATTCCTCCGTTCACTATCCTGCTGATTATGGTTTTATACCAAGCACTCTAAGTCGTGATGGAGATCCCTTGTATAGTTCTATCGGAGACATATCTGAAATCCCCAAACATTTTATAAGAGAGTTAGACCATTTTTTCTCTATATACAAGGAGCTTGAAGATAAGAAGGGTAAAAACATATGGTTACAAGGGGGCAGAGCAATCTGAGCGGGTAATCATGGATGCGTACAGACTCTATAATGAGAAGAAATTGGATTTGTGAGAGGATAATCATGGAAATACCACGAAACCATAAAGCCCGTCTTTCTGTATCTATGGAGGTTCTTGAAGATACAATCTCTGATGTGGAAGAGTTTATAAGAAGTGCTAATCAAAGAAGGGCTATGACCGAGACTTTAAATAACCTCTCACCTTGGGAAAAGGCCTTGATTCTAAAGCGCATAGAGGAGATAAGAGGTCTGATAATCTGGATAGCTCAGAAACTGAATTTAGAGAAACGAAGAGAAGAAATAAAAAACCGAATACTCGGCGCTATGACTATTCAGCGGGTAAATCTGGAAGAGATAAAATCAAAAAGGCTCCATGGTTATGGGGAGGTTCCAGATGAACTCCGAGAGTTCCTAGACCCTCAGATAGATAAAATCATGAGTCTGGTTGACGAAATCTGTAAGATTGCCAGTTCAAAACATAAGGATACAGGGACATAAAGAGAAAAACCATGATACACTACTTTTGTCCTTTTTGTTGGACTGAGATTTTAAAAGACGAAAAAATCTGTCCACGGTGCAGTGGAAACATAGAGAAGTGGGATGAGAAAAGCTTCACAGAAAAACTTATAGGTTCTCTCAATCATTCCGAGCGTTCTACCGTATATGGGGTCTGCTATATATTAGGTGAGAGGCGTGAGAGAGCAGCTATAAGACCACTGATTGAACTACTTAACAAGACCAAAGATTACTTTCTCATGGAGGAGATCGTTGAGGCCCTAGGCAAAATCAGAGATGAAAGGACAGTGCCGTTCTTAATTGAGATACTAGATAATAACCGCTCATTCCTGGTAAGAGGCAAGGTCGCTGCTGTTCTTAGCAATTTCGATGGTCAAGAAGAAGTGATAGAGGCTTTAAAAGGGGCAACCAAGGACTACAGTCATTATGTTAGAGAATCAGCACGTGCTTCCTTGGATAAACTAACTACTGTATTAAAAAAGAGGTGTCGGGTGTAATGGCTAAGGTCTACAGAGAAGAAGAGATAGAAAGATTGGTAGAGGGGTTTAACAATCTCGGAAGCAATATGAGTGCATTTCTTGAAGTAATTAAATGTGGAAGGATAGCGGTAAAACCTCTTGTTAGACTTTTACTCTCTCCTCCATCTATTTTTTCAGAGCCGCGCTGTCTGGCTGCCGAAGCTCTTGGAATGATTGGTGGCAAAGAGGCTGTTGAAGGGCTTACACAGGTACTGGATTTGTACGACCTAGAGCTGCTTGACCCACAGGTTCGCCTTGCTGAAGAAACCGTAAGAAATCAGGCCGCCAGGCAGCTTGCAATCTTAGGTGATGAGATGGCGATAGAGCCACTGATTAGGTGTCTAAAAGGGGACCATTTAATAGGTGCAGCCGAGGCTCTTGCGACCTTCAGAGAAAAAAGAGCTATGACTTATATAGTTGAAATGCTTGAGGATGACTATGCGCGGGAGACAGCAGGTAAGGCTCTGCTTAAATTCGGTAAAGATGCTGTTCCATCACTTGTAGAAACACTAACTAGGCGAAAATACACCCCTTCTAAAAATGAAGCAAATTCAAGTATAAGAAGACGTGTTGAAGCCGCCAGGCTGCTAGGAGAAATCGGTGACCCTAGGGCCATCCAGCCGCTATTTAAGAGGCTGGAGGATGGAGAATGGGAAGTCAGGTTATATGCGGCTTTATCTATATTGAAGATTGGTGCTAATAAAAAAGATGAAGTTATACGAGTCATTCCGGAAATCATAACCGGATTAGATGGGGGTGATTGGTACACCCGCAATTTGTGCATTGAGGCACTATCAGAACTTAATTCGGTGGCTTTACCATACATTGAGAGTATACTGAATGAGAGAAACGTAGAAAATGCCAGAGGAGAAAAGGTATATCTCTCGCAGTCAGTTATCGAGTCTTTGAAGGGAGTTATAGAAAGGCTGAGTAAAAATGGATAGATATACTCCTATCAAACTTGGCATTTCTTAGTGACATCGGAGTGCAGTAATTCTTCGATTAAGATGATGAGGAGCCTTAATAAGGTGATAGAGATTAGTCCAAACCATCAGAGAGTCATAATAGTAGGTTTGTATATGCTCGAAAAATCCATTGAGCAGATTGAGGGGGCATTAATTACTGGATATAGAGAGAGAATAACCTATGAAATAATTGACTATCTGGATGATAATATTCGAAATTCGATACTTCAGGATATAGAAAAAATGCGAAAGATCATCAGGGAATTAAAAGATGGACTTAATCTTCAGACACAGGAAGAATCAGTGTTGAGGAAGGTGCGGGGGGAAGCCGCACATATTTGGGAAGCGCTTTCGGATATGACAAGTGGTGGGCTGGATAGATATGGTAAGACACCAAAAGAGCTTGCCGATTTTTGGGATTCCAAGATAGAGGAACTTATTGAAATAAGCTTGAAGATAGAGGCTAAATCAAGTAAATCGCAGAGGTGATAGATGGTAATGACATTGATAGAAAAAGCCGATAAGAGGTCGAAATGATGTGTAATAGTCCCGACCGGATCAGGATTACTGTTAATATTCCAGAAGATGCCTATGGGCGGATTTCGAATGTTATAAAAACCGATGAGCTCGAAGAGACAGATACAATCAAAAAAGTAATAAGCGTGGGACTGCTTAAACTCAAAATTGACATGATTACCAAAGAGAACACTTTCCTATCTTCTCAGGTAGAGAATCTGCAAAAGGAAATTAAGCGCCTTACCGAAGAGAACATTAGGCTCGAAGAACTCTGCGGCGAATCCCGAAGGGATAGCAATTATATCTATAAGAGATTGGAAATATTGAACTCTGAGAATGAAAAAATGGAGGTACTGGTAAGACAGCAGAGCTCTGTGGGGCAGAAAGGGAATTAGATGGCAACTTATAAAAAGAGAAGGCTTTCTATAATGCTTTCATTAGAGCTTTATGAAGAGATTAAGAAAACAGCAGATAAAATGGATTGGACCGAGGAAGAAATACTAGGCTGGATTATATCATTTGGGGTTGGTGTAATTGATAGAGTAGATGAGTTGGAAAAAGAGCTGTCCGAACTCACAATCAGAAAAAACAAACTGGTTTTAGAGTTGGAAGATGCAACTCTCAGCTATAGAAGGCTCTCAAGCAGAAATGCAGCTTTGAGATATGAGTGCTTTGAAACTTTTTCTAGAAATAGGACACTGGCAATTAAACTGACGGGAGCAAAAGCGATAAATAGAAGCTTTAAAAATATCCTCGAGCTTACAGATGATCGTAACGAACAAGAAGATAGAACAGATAGCGAGATGGTAGAGAAATATGTTTTAAATAAAGGGTGAGCAGTAATTAAACCTCATGGCAACACTGGGTTTCATTAGGAAATCGCCTTCATTGTTGGAAGCCTTGAGAAATGGCAAGGATTGTCCTGTATGCTTGCTCTGCCAGGAGGATTTAAGATATTTTTATCGCTGGTATTTTATTGAGTACTACCATGATACGACTTGGATATATAAGACCCTGAATTCTAGGGGTTTTTGTAATAAGCATTCTTGGGACTTGATTCGTATGGGAAAGGGACATGAAATGTCCGTAGTGTATGAGTATCTAGTCAAATCGGCACTAGCAAAATTGGAAAGAGTATCCAGAGAACTGAGGAAATATGAGCCTGAAAGCGGGGTTAATAAGGTAATCAGAAAAATAAGGGGTAAAAAACACTTACAAAGCCTACAAAAGGCTAAGGGGCAACTCCAGCCGACGGAGATTTGTCCAATTTGTAAATCCATTTCCGACAAAGCGGCCGAATGGATTCAGAATCT
This sequence comes from uncultured Spirochaetia bacterium, assembly GCA_964389705.1. GTDB lineage: Bacteria > Desulfobacterota_D > UBA1144 > Nemesobacterales > CSP1-2 > PSLL01. The sequence goes on along the minus strand of CAYMEO010000014.1, from coordinate 2,360 downwards.
CCTCATGGATTTAGAGGACGAGGGGATTAGAGAGCTTTACTATAATTCTCATGGGCTGTGCATGAATCACTTTAACCAAGCCATTAAATTTGCATCCCCCAAGTTAGCAGAAATTTTGATTCAAAAGCAAGTTGAGGTGCTTAGAAAGCTAAGCAGTGATTTAGAAGAGTACTGGTGCAAAAGAGATTATCGCTATTTGCATGAGCCCAAGGGTGAAGAACAGACAGCTTGGATCAGGGCTATTAAATTCTTTGTTGGTAAGGAATTATAGGACATTAGAATAAAGGGGGTATTTCTATGAGGATTCTAATTATCTCGGATATACATGCAAATATTGAGTCACTAGAGGCCATAAAAGAAAAGTATGACTACCTTCTCTGTTTGGGAGATTTAGTTGACTATGGCCCGAGTCCGAGGGAGTGCATAGATTTTGTAAAAAAGAACGTTCATGCCATCGTACGCGGAAACCACGATAACGCCGTAGCCTTCAGGACGGACTGCAAATGCAGCGAAGCCTACAAGCTGATGTCTGTAAAGACAAGGGAGCTTATGTGGAATATTCTCGGAGAAGAAGAGATTAATTATTTAAGTTCTCTTCCCTTAAATAGGGTACTAGAACTTGGCGGAACGAAGTTCTTTCTTACACATGCAACACCAGCCGATAATCTGTTTAAATACCTGCCGCCTGATTCCCCCGATTATGTTTGGCAAAAGGAAATAGAAGGAGTGGATGCGGATTTTGTGCTTCTTGGGCATACCCATGTTTCTATGATTAAGAAAATAGATAAGACAATTATTATTAATCCTGGTAGTGTAGGTCAGTCGAAAGATATTCCGGCAAAGGCATCCTATGCCATCTGGAATGACGGCGATGTGGAGATAAAGAGGGTCACGTACAATATAAACAAGACAATAGAGAAAATCCTTTCAACCCCACTCGATATTAACATAAAAAGCAGTTTAGTAACGGTTTTAGAACATGGGTACTTGAACTATCAGCTATAGGAGATTTGTTCTATTATGCTGGAGTCATATGTAGAAGCAAGAAATTATCTATTAGAAAACCTGGAGGAATTATACAAATTATTGATCACTCACCGTAAAAATGAAAATGCGGCGAGGACCACTCAAGAGCTAATGGAGAGACTACTGGAGGGTCATTTCAATCTAGCTGTCCTTGGGCAGTTTAAGCGGGGGAAAACCACTCTTATCAATGCCCTGCTGGGAAGCAAGTTGCTTCCTACGGCGGTTGTCCCGCTTACATCTATTATTACACTGATTAAATATGCGAGGAATTTACACATAGAGGTTCTATTTAAGAATGGGACTAGAAGAGAAATAACGATTGAGGAACTCCCAGATTATGTAACCGAGAGAGGTAATCCAGAAAACCAAAAAGAGGTGCAGTATGTAGAGGTTCACTATGACTCTCCTTATTTAAGAGACGGAGTTCAGATTATAGATACTCCAGGTATAGGCTCTATATATCAGCACAATACCGCCGTTACATACAATTATCTATCTAAAGTAGATGCCGCAGTTTTTCTAGTTGGCGCGGACCCACCGATTAGCCAGGTTGAGTATGATTTTCTAAATGATATAAGAAAATATATAAATAAAATCTTTTTTTTGCAAAATAAGATTGACCAGATGGATGAAAAGGATAGAATGGAGTCGCTTGAGTTTACGAAGCACGTAATTGAAGAGAAGGTCGGTCTAAAAGATATTAAAATCTTCCCTGTATCTGCCAAACAGGCCCTAGAAGGAAGGTTAAACGGGAATCAAGAAATACAAGACCATAGCTCGATTTCGGATTTTGAAAAGGCTTTAAATGATTTCCTTATGAAGGAAAAGGGCAAAGCCATTATCAGTTCTGCGCTAAATAATACCCTTAAAATCCTCTCAGACGAAATGATGTCTATAGAACTTGAGGTGAAAGCTATCTCTATTCCATTAGAAGAGCTTAAAAAGAAGATAAGCGAGTTTAATGTCCAAAAGGAAAGAATCCGTCAGGATAAAGAGGACTTCGACTATCTCTTAAAAGGAGAGGAGCAAAGGATTATTTCGATTTTGGAATCTGATCTGAAAAATTTTGTAGAAGAAAAGGTCGCCGAGATTGTAAAAAAGATGGAGGGGCACTATAGGAGTTACAAAGATAAAAGCAAGACCGAACTGACGAAGGCAATAGACAGGGCGATGAGACAGGAGATTGAGTGCGTTTTTAATGAGTGGCGTATTCTAGAAGAGAATAAAGTAGGCAGGGAGTTTGAAAACATCTCGAGACGGTTTTCATCCAAGGCTAATGAGATGATAACATATATCAAAAAACTATCCTCAGACATTTTTGATATTGAAGTAGA
>CAYMEO010000013.1:30414-38919 GCA_964389705.1 uncultured Spirochaetia bacterium | reverse complement strand
ATGAAGATCAGAGCCGCAATAGTCATAATCAAAGACTGGAGAGAAAGGGCATTTTTAAGAGCCCAGTTGATTGAAGAGGGGATAAGAACGCTTGCGGTTGAAACTATGGATGATGCCAAAGAGTGGCTTGGTGACCCCCAAATATCGCCCCTGATTATAGTCTACGACACCCAATCTCAGGATGATATCTCACGGGACATTGAATATCTCAGAGAATACTCCCACGCGCCCGTCTTAATCCTGACGGGCTCTTCTGAGAAAAAAACACATGAGATTGAAAATCTAGGATTTAAGAATATAATCCCAAGGCCTGCAACTATTGGAGATATATCAGACAAGATAAAGGAAATATTGAAAGGGGCTTGAAATTATTGCATACACGCAGAAACATAGGGTAAATTAATTAGGAAGCTGATTATTTGAGAATCTAAAAAACCTTGAGTAAAATTCTAAACCTTATGAAAAAGAATCGGCTGCTCATAATAATCCTCCTTCCACTGCTCTATGTCTCGTTCCTTTCTCCCAAGCCTCAAGAGTCGAGACAGGACCAGAGTACAGATAGCCTAAAGGTACTTCCCCTGGTGATGCACTATGTAAAGAGATACTATGCCACTCAATCTGCCATTAAGCCAAAAACCATGCTTGTTGCTGGGCTTGGAAGGCTTGAGAAAACCCTAGATGAGGTTCTCGTTGACTTCCCCGATGGAGAAAACAGCCCTTCTTTCAGGGTTCAGGTGCTAAAAGACGAAAAGACATTCGATATGACAAAGGTCTCTGACCTCGATACACTGACAGATACCATTGAAGAGGTTTTTCAATTCATAAGGCCCCGACTGACATCGAAAGACCCCTCGATTCAGGAGGTCGAATACGCCGTAATAGATGAGATGCTTGAGACCCTAGACCACCACTCCGGTATCATCACACCACAGGTCTATAAGGAATTTATGGTAGAGACCGAGGGGAGCTTCGGCGGGCTTGGAATCGTAATAGGGATTAAAGACGGACAGCTTACGGTAATCGCCCCGATTGAGGGCACCCCGGCATATAATGCCGGCATAAAACCCAATGATAGAATCGTCCAGATTGAAGACGAATCTACGGTGAATATGTCCCTTATAGAGGCCGTAGGAAAGCTAAGGGGACCTAAAGGAACGAGCGCAAACATATACATAATGAGGGAAGGGTTTTCGGAGCCTAAGAAGTTCTCAATTGTAAGGGACATAATCAAGATTGAAAGCGTTGAGGCCTATAACCTAGGAGACGGAGTTGGATATATAAGGATAAGGGACTTTCAGAGAAACACACTCGATAGCCTAAGGGCTGGGCTAAAGAACCTCAAGAAAAATGACAATAACCTCAAGGGAATCATACTTGACCTAAGGGGCAATCCAGGTGGGCTCCTAGACCAGGCAGAAAGAATCTCAAACCTGTTTTTAAAAAGCGGGGTTATAGTCACTACCTGGACTGGTGATTCTAAGAAGCCATATCGTGCGGTTCCCGAAGACTACGAATTCGGCGGAAAGATCGTAATACTTGCTGATTTTGGGAGCGCAAGTGCATCTGAGATCGTAGCAGGGGCATTAAAGAACAATGAAAGGGCCGTACTCGTAGGGGAAAGGACATTCGGCAAGGGCTCGGTGCAGCAGATATTTGACCTAAACGACGGCTCCGCACTTAAACTCACAATAGCCCATTATCTTACGCCTGGTGACATATCAATTCAAGATATAGGAATCACGCCCGACGTTGAGCTTGACCCTGTGATGGTATCTATGGATAAACCATTTGACACCCCTCAAGACCATATAAGGGGGCAATCACTAGATGGACAGAAAAGGACAAATATTGAGAATAGAGAGAGACCCCTATACTCCATAATATACCTTGAAACCCCGAAGGAAAATAAAAAGGGTGGTGAAGAAACCCCTGAAGAGGCCCTGAGCAGAGAGGAGAAGATGAAAAAGATTGAGAGCGATTTCTCTATTAAAGTCGCTAAAGAGATTATATCCGGGTCAAATTCGGTTTCAAGAAGGGAGATCCTCAACCAGATTCAAAGCGAAATAAATCGGATCTCCAAGGCCGAGGAAAAAAAGATAGAGGAGAGATGGCAGAAAGAGGGAATTGACTGGTCTGTAGGGGATAATGTATCGGGCACTCCGGGGATCTCAGTTAAGATAACGCCGTCTCCGGCAAGGGTCAAGGCCGGGGATAATCTCAAGGTTCGTGCCGAGGTTGAAAACACAGGGGTGGTGACTCTCTACAGGCTGAGGGCTATGACAAAATCGGATAATCCGGTTTTCGACGGAAAGGAGTTTATATTCGGGAAACTCGCCCCGGGTGAAAAGAGGCAGTGGAGCGTTAATTTTGAAATTCCCAAGGGTTCCATTACAAGAGAGGATGAAATCACACTCAATTTTGAAGATGCATATAAAACGACACTACCGGATTTTAGATTTAAGGTAGAGACCGACGGGCTTCCAAGACCAGTATTTGCCTTTAATTATGAGGTCGTAGATGACGGTAGGTTTGGCTCTTCGGGCAACGGCAATGGAATCGCCGAGCCGGGAGAGGTCGTAGGGCTTCTCGTAAAGGTGAAGAACACCGGAAGCGGTGCGTCTGAGAAAAGCATATTGACCCTTAAAAACCTCTCGGGCGATGCGGTATTCTTAAAGACCGGTAGGTTCGAACTTGACCGATTAAACCCCAATGATATAAAAGAGGCCGCATTTACATTCGCCGTGAAAAAGCCCGTATTCGATCTAGAGCTCGGGATTCTGGATGAGACCTTTAGAGAGGGTCTTACGGATAAAATCCATTTCCCCCAGAGAGATACCGCAAAAGGGGTTTTTGATGAGCCTCCACACATAAATATATCAAACCCCCCGCTCTCTACCACGTCTCAAGAGGTAGCCATAAAGGGCTCTGTAAAGGATAAAGAAGGGGTTGAGCTCGTAAATGTGTTTGTAGGAGATGATAAGGTCGCGCTTCTCCCATCAGCCGGCAAAGAGGTCGCAATATCTGCAAAAGTAAAACTCAATAAAGGAACCAACTTGATAACCATACTCGCAAAGGATAAGGAGGGTCTGATCTCCAAGGAAAGTGTTGTGGTAAGAAGGGACAGTTGAGTAACCTTATCCAATCTTTGTATAATCTCTAATGTGAATGATCAAATTCATTCTGCGTCGCGCCTCAACCGGCGCTTTGGTTGTCTTAGTCGTATCTACAATTACATTCTTTCTACTGAGAGCCCTCCCAGGCGGCCCATTTGATATTGAGAAAAAAATCCCTCCCCAGATCCGTAAAAATATAGAAGAAAAATACAGGCTGGATCAGCCCCTATGGAAGCAGTACGCGAAGTATTTAGAGGACTTGGCACATGGGGATTTCGGTCCCTCATACAAATACATTGACAGAACCGTTGGAGACATAATACAGGAGACCCTTCCCGTTTCTTTAAAACTGGGGATAGTTGCACTTTTAATTTCCATTACAATCGGCACTACAATAGGGGTAATCTCAGCCGTGCGATCGGGAGGGATTCTCGACCTCTTTATTGCCTCTTTCGCCACGGCCTTTGTATCAGTCCCGAGCTTTGTAATAGGTGCGGGACTAATCTATTTGCTCTCTGTAAAATTGGGCTGGTTTCCCGCCGCACTCTGGGGAAGACCAGAGCATATGGTGCTCCCCGCACTTACACTTGCATCAGGACCAGCCGCATATCTTGCCCGCCTTACAAGGGGGAGCATGCTTGAGGTATATGGAAACCCATTTGTAAGGACGGCAAGGGCAAAGGGGCTCAGTGAAACCAAGATAGTTATAAAACACATACTTAGAAATGCACTTATCCCGATTGTTACAGTATTAGGACCCATTGCGGCTTATCTCGTTACTGGGTCTTTCGTAGTAGAGTACATATTTGCAATCCCCGGAATGGGAAGATTCTTCGTGTTTGCGGTATCAAATAGAGACTATCCGCTTATTATGGGAATTACAATCGTATATACAGTGATACTTGTAATAGCCAATCTTATAGTTGATATATTCTATGTGGTTCTAGACCCAAGGATAAAGTTTGAAAAGAATAAAACCTAGCCACGAATTAAGACGAATGAAAAGAAAGAATGAATTATGTGGCTAAATAAATCCACTTAATGAGAAATATCAGACTCATCATTGAATATGATGGCACGAACTATTTTGGCTGGCAGAGACAGCCCCAAGGAGATACAATCCAGGCGGTCTTAGAAACCGCACTGGAGAGGATTACGGGGGAGAAAATCACCGTTATTGGGTCGGGAAGAACGGATTCAGGGGTCCATGCCCTGGCTCAGGTAGCAAATTTTAAAACGAAATCCAAGATGACGCCCCTTCAGTTTCAGAAGGCACTTAACTCAATTCTTCCCAAAGATATCGTTATTAAAGAGGCATCGGATGTAGACCCAGATTTCCACTCACAGCTCAGTGCTAAAAGCAAGGTTTATATATATGTAATCTTAAACCGCTCTTATCCCTCGGCACTTGAAAGGCTAAGGGCATGGTCTATACAAGATCCTTTAGATCTAACCCGAATGGAAGAGGCCGCCCGAATGGTCATTGGTGAGCACGATTTCCGTGGATTTGCGCTATCAAAGCTTGGTGTAAAGACCACGGTGCGGAGGGTCCTAAGCGCAGAACTCAGGACAAAACCAGATGGCCGAATTGAATTTGAGATTGAGGCAACTGGGTTCCTCAAAGGGATGGTAAGGCTGATTGTCGGAACCCTGGTTCAGGTAGGAAAAGGGAAAATTACGCCTGAGGATTTCCGAGAAATCCTAGAGTCGGGAGAAAGAAGGAATTTCGCAATTGCGGCTCCCGCAATGGGATTGTTTCTTAAGGAGGTGAAATATTGAAAAATCATATAGAGCCCTAAGTCGTTGACAAGCCTTTCTTAGTCGGGATAACTTATCTCAATTTCCGAGGAAGAGACAAGGAGGGTTGTAATGCAATTTGAATTTATTGTATATGAAAGGGAATCCGATGACATAGGGATTCTCACTATAAACCGCCCAAAGGTGCTCAATGCCCTTAACTGGCAGACGCTTCGCGAACTCAGAAGGTTTCTTGAAGATGTGCTTCCTAAAGAGAATCTAAAGGCACTAATCGTTACGGGCGCAGGTGATAAGGCCTTTGTCGCCGGGGCAGACATCGGTGAGATGTCCAATATGAAAGACAGGGAGTTTCAGGAATACGTAGACTTTGCACATCGGGTCTACGAGCTTATAGAGAGCGATCCAAGCCCCTGTATTGCGGCAATAAACGGATATGCCTTGGGAGGAGGATGTGAGCTTGCTCTCGCCTGCGATATTAGGATTGCCTCGGACAGGGCAAAACTAGGATTCCCCGAGGTAAAACTCGGAATATTCCCCGGATGGGGCGGAACTCAGAGGGTAACAAGGGTCTTAGGGCTTGGAAAAACAAAGGAGCTCGTCTTTACAGGAGAGATGATAGATGCAAAAGAGGCAGAGAGAATCGGTCTTGTAGAGAAGGTAGTGCCCCATGAAAAATTAATGGAAGAGGCAAGGCACCTTGCCCATACTATTGCAAAAAGGGGACCGACTGCGGTGAGGCTTGCCAAAACCGCAATCAATGCGGGCTCTGAGATGGACCTCAAAAAGGCACTTCTCCTAGAAAAGACCCTTGTTTCCCTGTGCTTCGATAGCGAAGATAGGGTTGAGGGTATGCGGGCATTTCTCGAAAAGAGGGAACCGTCATTTAGGGGAAAGTAGTTATTACTTGTAACCTGAGATGAAATTTCTTAGATTCAATAAAGACGGAAAAACCGTCTTTGGAGTTATAATAGAAAACAGGATCCTTGAGATTGAGGGCGATATATTCGGAGAATATAAGGTCACTCAAATCGCGTATCGCCCAAACGAGATCAGATTCCTCCCTCCATGCTGCCCAACCAAGATTGTGGCCGTAGGGCTTAATTACAGAGACCACGCGGCTGAGATGAAAAAGCCTCCTCCCGAAGAGCCTCTGATTTTTATGAAGCCTACCACGGCCTTGATAGGACATGAGGATAAAATCATCTATCCAAAACACATGTCTTCGCGGGTTGATTATGAAGGAGAGCTCGCAGTGGTAATTGGGAAAAGGACAAAATGGGTAAGTGAGGACGATGCCCTAAATTATGTCTTTGGATACACTTGTATAAACGACGTTACGGCACGAGACCTACAGGCAAAAGACATTCAATACACAAGGGCAAAGGGGTTTGACACATTCGCCCCAATGGGGCCTGTAATAGAAACTGAACTCGACCCGAGTAACCTCCAAATTTCAACATTTCTCAACGGTGAGAGAAGACAACACTCACGCACATCCGAGCTCATATTCAGTGTCCCAAGACTCATAAGCTTTATATCAAGGGTTATGACCCTCCTTCCAGGTGACATAATTGCCACAGGAACCCCGGCAGGAATAGGCCCCATGAGAGTTGGAGATAAAGTCGAGGTAGAGATTGAAGGGATAGGAATCTTGAGGAATTATGTGGAGTAAGGGTGGAAGATCCTAATTACCCATTCCTAGTATCTCATGCGCCTGTTTAGCCAACGGTTCGGTAAGTCCCATTTGAAGGGCCTTCTTAGCGTGCTCTATTGCTTTTTCCCTCTCCCCAATGTCGGAGTATACCTTCGCCAAAACAAGGTGTGTATCCCCATGGGAATCCGATAGTTCTAATGCCCTTTTCAAATACCTCTCTGCCATCTCATAACCAGGAATATAATTCTCACGTTCAGCCCTTAGGAGATAAGTAGCGCCCAGATGATAATACACCCTTTCGTCACCCGGATCATATCTGAGGGCTTTAAGAAACCATTCTTCTGCATTCCTTAGATCCCACTTTACAAAATAAATATAACCCATCTGAAAATTCGCATCCTCACGCGTAGGGTCGTAATAAAGGGCTTTAACTAACCACTCCTCCGCATTTTTATAGTCGCCTTTATCTGTATATGCGATTCCAATATCAGTTGCTACTATAGCCCTTGCTTTCCTATTGCCCTCACCAGCAATGTTAAATGCGGTTAGAAACTCCTCAATCGCCTCATCCGTTCTTCCCACACCCATCAGTACCGCTCCGTATTTTATATGTGGAATAAATTCATCAGGAGACCTTTTCGATATATCCCTCCAAAAGGTCAAGTCGTCTTTCCATATGCCCTGCCCTCTAATTGAGAAAATCAGATAGGACAGACAAAGGGCAAGGCCAAAGGCATAACTCAATTTTTTATACCCCATCCTCTCTCTTAATATTAAATAGCCTATGAGCAAGCAGTACCCAGCAGAAGGAATGTATAAGTAACGATCGGCAAGAGGCGTTGCAGAAACTGGTATAACTGCAACAAGAGAAGAGGGGCCTATAGTAATAAAGACCCAAGATATGCTAAAGGCGGTAACATATTCCTTCTTTCTTATTGATATAAAACTAATAGCACACAAAAGTAAAATAACGAGGATCGAAGAGATCAAATAGGATAGACCCCGGGGCACAGTTGTTATAAATGGATTTATGTCAAAAGGAAAAAGGAGCTTCTTTATGTAGAAGAGATAAGTCCGTAGAAGAATCCCCAGAGCCTGCCAAATTTGAAGAATTCTATGAGTATCATGGGGGGACTGTTGCATACCTCCAATATTAGATTCAGGAAGAATTGCCCTTCCCCTTAAATAGAAATAGATTAAGATTAAAACCCCATAAACAGCGTATCTCAATATATTACTGGGACTTTTAAATCTACGGCTGAGCACATCAAACACTAAGACAACAATTGGAAAGGCAACGGCAACCTCCTTTGAAAGAAGAGAAAGGGAAAAACAGATGCCGGTCAAAGCCAAAAATCGCAATCTCCTGTAAGAAAGTATATGAAATACAAATGCCAGAAATAAAAACAGGCTACAGAGTAAATCCATTCTCCCCGAAATCCACGAGACCGATTCAATATGAGCGGGATAAAATGCAAAAAAAAGCGAAGATAAGAATGCCTTGGCCTCTTTTCCATCTACTCTGAATTCTTCGAGCACAAAAAGGGCCAAAAGGTAAAACAGCACCGTCGAGAGGGAATAAAAAATGATATTACTTAGGTGAAATCCAAACGGAGAAAGCCCCCAGATTCCGTGGTCTATCACAAATGAAATAAATAAGATTGGGCGGTAATAGGAAGGCCCTTCGTGGCTTTTAATATTGAGGAACAATCCGGGTCTTATATCAGAAAATCTGAAACGGTCAGGATTATTCTGTATGTAATACACATCATCCCAAACAAAGCCGTTTCTCAGAGAAGGGACAAACACAATAAAACAGATAAAGAACAAAAAGATCGCAACGATTGTTTTATGCTCAATTAATCTCCGAATTGAGCCGGTCTTATCAAAAGAGGAGACCTCTACTTTATTTCTCCTGATCTCATTTCTTTTGTCTCCTTTCCCCTTTTTAGGCGACCTTTTCATTCAACGAATTCAATC
>CAYMEO010000013.1:11574-30314 GCA_964389705.1 uncultured Spirochaetia bacterium | reverse complement strand
TGCCCATTGGCACTGTATATTTTATATCTCAAACAAAAAATTTAAACACTTTCCTAATTGCCCGTTCATGGGTAGAATACGAAGTGATTGAAAAAAAATCAACAGGGGAGATTTAAGGTGCCTAAGATTCTCGTTCTTCCAGGAGATGGGATTGGAGCAGAGGTAACAGAGGTAAGCGTGGATATTCTCAAGGTTATAGGGGAGAAGCACAGAGTCGAATTTGAATTTGAAACCGCTTTATTTGGCGGATGTTCAATTGACACTTATGGGGTTCCGGTAACAGATGAGGTTCTAAAAAAGGCAAAATCATCCGATGCCGTTCTTCTTGGAGCAGTAGGGGGACCGAAATGGGACAATCTCGAATATGAAATAAGACCCGAAAGGGGGCTTCTCGCACTTAGAAAGGGATTAGAAGCATATGCGAATCTAAGACCCGCCGTCGTGTACCCACCTCTTCAAGACGCATCAACCCTAAAGAGCGATGTTGTAGAAGGCGTAGACATTATGGTCGTAAGGGAACTCACGGGAGGAATATACTTTGGCACCCCACGCGGCATCACAAAACTCCCAAATGGGGAGGAAAAAGGGATAAACACACTTGTCTATACCACATCCGAGATTGAGAGGATAGCAAGAACGGCCTTTGGGATCGCGAGAAAAAGAAGGAAAAAACTGACATCGGTTGATAAGGCAAACATACTCGATGTTATGGAACTCTGGAGAAAAACAGTAACCAGGATTGGAAAAGAGGAGTTTCCCGACATCGAGCTTGAGCACCTCTACGTAGATAATGCTGCAATGCAGCTTATAAGAAGACCCAAGAGCTTCGATGTGATACTGGCAGACAATATGTTTGGAGATATTCTAAGCGATGAGGCCGCACAGCTCACAGGCTCACTTGGTATGCTTCCCTCGGCAAGCCTCGGAGACAGTGGAGCCATATACGAACCCGTTCATGGAAGCGCCCCAGACATTGCAGGAAAGGATATTGCAAACCCAATTGCCTCTATACTCTCTTCGGCGATGATGCTCAGGTATTCATTTAATATGGACAAGGCGGCAGATGAGATTGACTGGGCTATAAGAAATGTACTTGAAAAGGGCTATAGAACCGCTGACATTTATAAAGAGGGGATGAAAAGAGTTGGGTGTAGAGAGATAGGAAGGTTGATTATAGAGGAGATTAAGAAAATTTAGTACAGACACATTGCACCCTGCCTTTACTCCCAGATTTCAGAAGGTGTGATTCTCAGCCCTGGAAGGATTTCAGGTTCAAAGACATTATCTTTTTCAAAACCGCCTACGACATGGTATTTGTTGGACTCCAGTTTATAAATCTCTAGCGTTTCTGTATCAGGATCAACCAGCCAATAATGCTTGACTCCATAACGTAGATAAATCTGCATTTTCCTTAACCGGCCAATCTTAACCGTATTTGGGGAAAGGATTTCGATAATCAAATCCGGCGCGCCTTGCACATCCTTCTCCGTAATAATTCCCCCCCTTTCTTTGCTGATGAAGATGATGTCTGGCTGAACTATTGTAGATTCATCTAAAACCACATCAATCGGTGCGGAAAAGACCTTTACTGTTTTCCCTTACGTATTGGTAAAGCAATGCAAAAAGATTTCCGGAGACAGTCTGATGTTTGGTTGTTGGTGCATGTGTCACATTAAGCTCTCCATCTAAGATCTCATAACGATTTCGGTCCTCAGGGAGGAGCAAATAATCTTCATAAGTTAGCTTAATATTTTCGATGACTTTTAGCCTTTCCATAGCTTATGTTTAATACTTTAGTTTAATACTAAGGACTATAACAAAAAACTACCACAATCCTAAATCCCTCTAAAGGGGCAAGGCAAAAACTTTCCGTTATAATATTAAATGGTGGTTATCGAACCTGCAAAAAAAATCTTTTTTAATTATTCTACCACCTTCATCCAGCTCATTGAAAAGATAAAGGGCGGAAAAAAGGCTCTAAAGCTCTCCGGATTAGAAGGCTCATCTAAATTTTATGTTATCTCAGAACTGGCTAAAAGGCTGGAAAGACCGATTCTTTATCTTGTCCCCTCAAGGGAGGTCGGAGAGGCAGCAGCAGAGGATATTGCGTTTTATTCAGGAGAGAAACCCCCTCTTCTCCAGAAAAAACAACTGAATTCAAAGGGAGTCATATTTTCGTCTGTCTCAAAAGAGATAACGGAGCGCATAAGCTGGCTGCACTCTGCAAAAGAGAAAAGAATCCTCTTAGCTGAGGCACCAGCCATACTTGAAAAGAGAATTCCAAAAGGCATTTTTCACAATTCCATAATCCAGATTCAAAAAGGAATCGAAATATCAAGGGATGAATTTATATCAAAACTCATTCAGATGGGCTATATCCGCGTGGACTTTGTTGAGAATATAGGAGAGATGAGTTTAAGAGGCGCAATAGTTGATTTGTTTTCCCCCGGATCTGGAAATCCCATAAGATTGGAATTCATAGGAGATGAAATCGGCTCAATCAGGTATTTCAGCACAGATAACCAAAAATCCATAGAGAAATTAGATAGCGTTATAGTTCTTCCTGCAAGTGAAGTAATACTTACTCCGGAGTCAATCAAACAATCCCTATCATATATAAGAAAAAAGGTAGAGGAGCAAGAAACACCTGCCTCTATCAAGCTCTCACTCATCGAAGAGATCGAAAAGGGGACTCGATTTCCAGAAGTGGAATGGCTTCTTCCCTCATTCTATCCGAATCTAAGCACTGTATTTGATTACATACCCGCCGATGCTTTAATCGTATTTGATGACTCCGGGGAAATCTCAAAGTCAATTGAAAATTCCCTTAACTCTCTATCCGAGATTAGAACTGCCTTAAAAAAACACATAAAGGTTACCCCCGATGTTTCAGAACTCTATCTTTCGGAGAATCAAATCGAGGATGAGATGTCAAGATTTCAGAGGATTCTTATTGAACCAATAGAGATTCTCGAAGATGGAGTAGAAGAAATACGGTTCGACACCGATAAAATCTCAATTAAAAGGGAAGGATTCGATTCCCCTTTTGATCCCCTTTTTGAGTATATTCGAGATTGGCTGGCTTCCGGACTCTCTGTTCACATAGTTCTACAGACCCAAGTCGAGTGTAAAAGAATCGGAAAGATACTCTACGAGCGCGGAGTAGAAGACGTCCAGACTCACGTTGGCGGTCTTTCATCAGGGTTTATTTTCCCTGAGGGGAGGATTGTAGTATTAACTGAGAAAGAGGTATTTGGAGAGAGAAAAAGGGGAAGACCTATAAACAGGATAAGGGACATCCCGTCGGCCTTTATAACGTCATTTAGCGAACTAAAGCCCGGTGACTACATTGTCCATATGGATTTCGGAATAGGAATCTTTAAAGGCCTCAGAAGGCTCAAGTTCGAAAGGGTTGAGGCCGATTTTCTTGAGTGTGAATACGAGGGTGGAGATAAGGTTTATGTGCCCATAGATAAATTCAAGCTCGTTCAGAGATACTTAGGAGGGGAAAAGCCTCCGAGAATTGACAGGCTGGGGCACCAAAACTGGAAGAGGGTCGTAAGAAGGGTAAAAAGAGCAGTAGAGAACATTGCAAAAGAACTCGTCGAGCTCTACGCCAGAAGAAAAATCGAAAAGGGGTTCCAATTTTCAAAGAAGGATAATCTCTTTAGGGAGTTCGAGCTTGCCTTTCCATACGAAGAGACATCGGATCAAGAAGCGGCAATTGAGGACGTTATGAGCGATATGGAATCGCCGAGGGTCATGGACAGGCTTATATGCGGTGACGTAGGGTTTGGAAAAACGGAGGTCGCAATAAGAGCGGCGTTTAAAGCCGTAATGGACGGAAAACAGGTTGCCGTTCTTGTCCCCACGACACTTCTTGCCTACCAGCACTATATTACATTTACGGAAAGACTGAAGGGGTATCCGGTAATAGTAGATATGCTCTCGAGATTCAGAACGCAAAAAGAGGAAAAAGAAATACTGAAAAAGCTCGAAGACGGCACAATAGACATTATAATAGGAACCCACAAGCTCCTAGGAAATAGGGTTAAATTTAAGGACCTTGGCCTTACAATAATTGATGAAGAGCAGAGATTTGGTGCGGCACACAAAGAGAGATTAAGGAATTTAAAAATGGCAGTTGATGTACTGACGCTAAGTGCAACCCCGATTCCGCGTACACTGCAATTGTCTCTTACCGGAATTCGGGACATAAGCCTCATAAACACCCCTCCCGAAGGAAGGCAGTCAGTTGAGACATATGTCTCTCAGTTCAATAATGATTTAATCCGAGAGGCAATCTCAAGGGAGCTCAGACGCGGGGGGGCAGTGTTTTTTATTCATAATAGAATTGAGGATATTTTCAGTGTATCAGAAGAGATAAGAAAACTCGTGCCCGAAGCCACGATTGATATCACCCATGGAAGAATGGAAGAGAGGAGGTTAGAAAAGAGCATATCCAAATTCATACATGGGGAAACCGATGTCCTCGTTACAACCGCAATTGTGGAATCCGGGCTTGATATTCCAAGGGCAAACACAATAATCGTAGACGACGCCCATACATTCGGCCTTGCCGACCTATATCAGCTCCGAGGAAGGGTGGGGAGGTCTGAGAAGAAGGCTTATGCCTATTTCCTCATTCCGAGCATGGGTGTGCTTACGCCGGATGCAAAGAGGAGGCTCAAGGCAATTGCGGAGCTGAGCGATCTGGGCTCCGGGTTTAAGCTTGCGCTGTCGGACCTTGAGATTCGAGGAGCGGGAAACCTATTCGGCACCGAGCAGTCGGGGCACATATCAGACGTGGGACTCGAACTTTATTTAGATATGCTCGACAAGGCAATTAGAAAACTCAAGAATGATGAAACACAGATAGAATACGAGCCGGAAATAAGGTTAAATCTCCCCGCTTTTCTTCCCGATGATTATATAGGCGAAGGCACCCAGAGGCTGATTTTTTATAAGAAAATCTCTTCCATCTCATCGGAGAAAGAACTCAGAGAAATCAAAGGCGAACTCAAAGACAGATTCGGAGACCTACCGGAGCCGGCCTTGAATCTCCTTGAAGCGGTAGAGATAAAACTCCTAATGAAAGAGATACTCGCTCAAAGGATAGAGATAAAAGACGAAGAAACAGTTATAATCTTTCTCCAAAAATCGCCTATTTATCACCGACTTAGGCCAAGTGGAAGGTTGAGAATTTTTCATAAACCATCAGAAGCTATAGGTGAGATAAAAAGGCAGCTTAGGCGACTAAATAGAATGAGGTTATAAAAGAGATTTGTTTGAGTGACATGTGTCTGCTCTCCTGAAATCGGAAATCGAATTTTTATAGTTCACATTAATATCCATGTATAAATCAGTTTCTCAAATAAACGCTGAAAACCCATACACTGAGGAGATGCCAAAATGAGAATATTTATCACCCTCTTATCCATGATAACACTCATCCTTGGCTGTAGCGACTTCGATAACTTCTACAGACAAAGAAACGCAAGAATCCTTAATAAAGGCTCCACAGTGGTGGCAAAAGTAGGAGGAGAAGAGATTACAAAAGGGGATTTAGTTAAATCCCTTGAGACCCTCCCCCCCAACCAGCGGATGATTTACCTATCATCCCCTCAAAGATTAAAGGAGTATCTCGATTCATACATAAATCAAATGGTCTTATACAAAGAGGCCGAAAGGGAAGGGATTGATAGAAGAGAAGACATCAAAGAGAGCCTAGAGAGATACCGGAGGCGGCTTTTAATTCAGGCTCTCAGTCAGGAGGCAATAAACCAGAAAATCAGTGAAAAGGATATAGAGAACTACTATAGACAAAACCCAAAGGACCTTGAGGAGATTAGAATAAGCCATATATTCATTAAAATAGACCCGGCAAAAGGAATTACAAAGGATAAGGCAAGGGCCAAAGCCGATATTGTCGCAAAAAGGGCTAAGTCGGGAGAGAGATTTGAAAATCTCGTGAATGAATTCTCCGATGACCCGGTATCAAAAAAGCGGGGAGGAGATATTGGATATATATCAAGGGGTAGGCTTTCTCCCGAATTTGAAAATAAAATCTTCAGCCTAAAAGAGGGAGAGATTAGCGATCCCATAGAGACAGAAAACGGATTCCATATAATAAAGGTAACCGAAGGTGCAAAGATTCCGCCGCTTGATCAGGTTAAAGGAAGGATTGAAATTGAGTTGAAAAAAAAGGTATTCTCAGAATATACTAAAAGGCTTAGGGAAAAAATGGGGGTAGAGATTTTTGAAGATAACCTAAAGGAGATAAGCGTAAGATGAATAATAAATTGAAATTACTCTTTCTAGTTTCTCTATGGCTTTTCTCATTTTCAAAACCCTCAATCTCAGGAGAGGTTATAGATAGGGTTGTTGCCGTTGTAAATGACGATGTAATAACGCTATCAGAGCTAAAAGAAGAAGTCCAAATCTTCGATAATAAGAGTCCGGGAGATACTCAGACACAAGGTCAGGTCCTAGAGAATATGATAGAGGTAAAACTGCTTGAGCAGGAGGCAAAGAAGCTAGGGATTCAGGTAACGGAAAAGGATGTGGATGCAGCCATAGATGGCGTAAAGGCAAAATTTAATCTAACAGATGAACAGTTGGCAGAGGTTTTAAAGAAGCAAAATCTCACCCCCCAAGCCTTTAGAGAGCAATGGAGAAGACAACTCCTTGCCAATAAGCTCATTGGGGCTCAGCTCCAGGGACAGATCGCCGTAACAGAGGACGAGATAAAAAAATACTATGAAGAAAATAGAGGAAAGCTGGAATCCTCATCAGAGATAAGAATCGCCCACATTTTAATCCCAGTCGCGTCACCGGACGATGAAGAACAAGCACAGAAACTCGCCCAAGAGGTGGCTAAACTAGCCACATCGGGAAAGGATTTCGGAGAGCTTGCAAAGAAATATTCTAAAGACGCTTCATCGGCCGGGAATGGAGGAGACCTGGGTTATTTTAAAAAGGGAGAACTGGCAGAGGTGGTTGAAAAGGCAATAGAAGAGGCCCCCGTTGGAGGGATTGTAGGCCCCATTAGGTCCTCCGATGGGTATCATATAATAAAGGTCATTGACAAAAAAAGGTCGGAAACAGCTTCCCTTGATAAATCCAAAGAGGATGAAATAAGGGAAACTCTCTACCAGCAAAAGGTTGAAAATGCCATAAAGGCATGGCTCGAAGATGTAAAGAAAACGGCCTACATTGAGAAGAAACTTTAAGTCTACAGTACATAAACAACCACACCTAAGTTATGATGCCTCCGCCATATACGACTCTACAGGGGGACAGGTACAGACCAGATGTCTGTCGCCATAGGCATTGTCTATCCTTCCAACGCTCGGCCAGAATTTATTACCCTTAACAAAAGGAAGCGGATAAACGGCCTTCATTCTCGAATAGGGATGGCTCCAATTATCTGAGACAGCCTCAGTTAAAGTATGTGGAGCGTTTTTTAATACATTGTCATCGATATCGGCAATGCCATCGGCAATCTCTTTTATCTCTGCCCGAATCGCTATCATTGCATCGCAGAATCGGTCAAGTTCATCTTTAGATTCACTTTCAGTCGGCTCTATCATCATTGTTCCAGCAACGGGCCATGATATGGTTGGAGGATGAAAACCATAGTCCATCAGTCTCTTTGCAATATCCTCTACCTCGATCCCCAGTGATTTAAATTGACGGAGATCCAGAATCATCTCATGTGCTACCCTTCCATTTTTGCCTTTATAGAGAACCGAATAGTGCTTTTCTAATCTGGACTTTATATAATTGGCATTCAAAATGGCGTATTTGGTCGCATCGGTTACCCCCTGACTCCCAAGCAGCTTAATATAGGCATAAGAGACCAGTAGAATACTCGCGCTCCCCCAAGGTGCCGAGGCAACGGCAGAGATTGATTTTTCGCCACCAATGGGAACCAATGAATGACCAGGAAGATAAGGAGCTAAATGGGCCGCAACACAAATGGGTCCCATCCCTGGACCCCCTCCCCCATGAGGGATGCTGAAGGTTTTATGTAGATTTATATGACAAACATCGGCCCCTATAATGGCGGGATTTGTAAGTCCAACCTGGGCATTCATATTCGCCCCGTCCATATAAACCTGACCGCCTTGGTCGTGAACAACAGCGCATACCTCCCTAATCCCTTCTTCAAAAACGCCATGAGTAGAGGGGTAAGTAATCATGATTGCAGATAGAGTGTCTCTGTATTGCAAGGCCTTGGTCTTTAAGTCCTCTAAATCAATATTGCCTTCATCATCACACCCTACAATCACAACCCTCATCCCCGCCATTGCCGCGCTCGCAGGATTTGTACCGTGTGCGGAGGAAGGAACCAACACTACGTTTCTTTGCCCCTGGCCTATATCCCTGTGATAGGCTCGGATAACCATAAGCCCTGTGTACTCTCCTTGCGCTCCCGAGTTGGGCTGCAAAGAGACGGCGCTAAATCCTGTAATTTCACATAGTGCACTCTCTAGTTCCCTAAATATCTGGAGATAACCCTGTGCCTGCTCCTGTGGGATAAACGGATGCAGTCTTGAAAACTCAGGCCAACTCAGTGGAATCATTTCTGTAGTCGCATTGAGTTTCATTGTACAAGAACCCAGAGGTATCATTGAGGTGTTTAAAGAAAGGTCTTTATTCTCGAGACTCTTTATGTACCTGAGCATCTTGGTTTCAGAATGATATTTATTAAAAACTGGATGCGTAAGGAAATCGCTCCTACGGGCCATTTTCTCGGGATATTTAACCTCTATTTTCTCAGGTACATTATTAGGGATTTGGTAGTCCAGTCCTATTGATTTTGCGAAAACCCGGGCTATTTGCCAAATATCTTCTATCTGAGTCGTCTCATCAATTGAAATGCCTATATGCCGACAGTCTATATATCTAAAATTAATCTGTGCATCATTTGCAATTGATCGAACTCTATTGGCTAAATCGCCTCCTAAATCCACCTTTAGTGTATCGAAAAAGAGAGAATTGGTTTGTTTAAAGCCCAATTTATTCAACTCAAGTTCCAGGATCTTGGCTAAACCATGTATCCTCGCAGCAATCGCCCTTAATCCCTTAGGACCATGATAAATGGCATACATACCTGCCATAATGGCAGGAAGCGCCTCTGCAGTGCATATATTGGATGTTGCCTTTTCCCTTCTTATATGCTGCTCTCTTGTCTGAAGCGCCATTCTGTATGCGGTGTTGCCATGAGAATCAACCGAGACCCCGATGATTCTTCCCGGCACCTGACGTTTAAATTCATCCCGAGTCGCAAAATATGCGGCATGAGGCCCGCCGTATCCAAGGGGCACCCCGAATCTCTGTGTTGAACCCAACACCACATCGGCACCGAACTCCCCTGGAGGGATAAGAAGCACCAGACTAAGAAGGTCGGCGGCTACTGCAACGAGCGCCCCCGATTTGTGTGCGTCCTCAATGAAATCCGAGAAGTCGAAAATCTCGCCGGATTCATCTGGATATTGAACCAGGGCTCCAAAAATCCTGTTATTAAATTCTAAACTGCGATGGTCGCCGATCATCAGTTCGATTCCCAAGGCATTGGCTCTCGTTTTCAAGACATCTATAGTCTGTGGAAAACACCTCTCTGAGACAAAGAAAACGTTTGCATCTCTATCTATAGCGCTCTTGCCTCTTAGCCGTGCAATCATTGTCATTGCCTCTGCTGCTGCAGTTCCCTCATCGAGAAGAGAGGCATTGGCAATCTCCATTTTGGTTAAATCAGATACCATTGTCTGGAAATTAAGGAGCGCCTCAAGACGCCCTTGAGAGACCTCTGCCTGATAAGGGGTGTATTGGGTATACCAGCCGGGGTTTTCAAAAACGTTTCGCCTAATTACACCAGGAGTAATACAGTCATAATAACCTAAACCGATGTACGATTTAAAAACCCGGTTTTTTCGCGCTATCTTAACTAAGTCCTCCAGGAAGCGATACTCGCTTATAGCCCTGGGAAGATTCAAAGGCTTTTTAAGACGGATCGCCGATGGAATGGTTTCATCAATAAGTGACTCAAGCGAGTCGGCGCCTATGGTTTTGAGCATCTCCTGTGTCTCGACCTCATTTGGGCCTATGTGTCTTCGGACAAAAGAATCCCCCGCTTCTAAGCTAATTTTCATAACCTCTCTGATTCCTTTTCAATAAATTCAGTATATTCCTCGCTGTCCATAAGGTCCTGAAGCTCACCGATATCATAAGGCTTTACCTTTATCATCCATCCTTCACCGTAAGGGTCCTCGTTTATGACTTCAGGAGAATCTAGTAGAGCCTCGTTTACCTCTACTACCTCACCACTTATGGGAGCGTATAGATCTGAAACCGATTTGGTAGATTCCACAGCTCCAAAGGGGTTGCCCTTCGTAACCTCATCCCCCTCGCTTGGGAGCTCTATATAGACGATCTCCCCAAGGGCGTCCTGCGCGTAGTCGGTAATCCCAATTACAACCAAATCGTCTTCAATCCTTGCCCATTCATGCTCCTTTGTGTATTTAAGCTCATCAAGAATCTCTACCATTTTTCCTCTCCTTTTCTGACTTCTTATAAAAAGGAACCGGGACGATTTTCGCCCTTCTCGGGGTTCCACGAATCTCTATTTCAACTCCACTACTACAATCCACGCCGGTCTTTATATAACCCATAGCTATTGACTTCTGAAGACTCGGAGATAGAGTCCCGCTTGTAACCGCACCCAATACGTCATTTCCCTTTAAGATGCCGTATCCCTGTCTAGGAATTCCGCGCTCAACCATCTCAAAACCGGCGAGTTTTCTCATAATCCCCTTCTCTATTGAGCGGATAAGGGATTCTCTCCCAATGAAATCTCCCTTATCGATTTTTACAAACCTAGTAAGCCCTGCCTCAATTGGATTAATATCCTCGCCAATCTCATGGCCATAGAGCGGATAGGCCATCTCAATCCTCAATGTATCCCGCGCCCCAAGCCCACAAGGCAATATCCCAAATGGCTTTCCCTTATCCATTATTTCATACCAGAGTTCCTCTGCTATATCCCAGGGAAGGAAAATCTCAAATCCGTCCTCCCCTGTATATCCTGTCCTTGCAACAATAAGATCAATCCCATTCCATTTGATCTGCTGAAAGTAAAATCTCTTAAGCGACTTGAGATTCATTTTAAAAACATCGTCTAATATGCTCTGAGAATTCGGTCCCTGAAGGGCGATCTGGGAAAATTCAAGGCTTCTATTTAATACCTCAGCCTTGAATCTACCTCCAGCATCTCTAATCCATTCATAGTCTTTTACTGTGTTTATGGCATTTACACAGATGAAAAAACGGTCATCTGAGAGTTTATAGACGATTATATCATCTATTATACCGCCCTCTGGATTACAAAGAAGTGTATACTCCGCCTGGAGGCTCTTGAGATTGGCTATATCGTTTGTGGTAACCCACTGGCAGAGAGATGCGGCTTCACTGCCGCGAATCTCAATCTCCCCCATGTGACTTACATCAAATAGCCCCGCCGAGTTTCTCACTGCAAGATGCTCATCACGAATGCCCATGTATTCTAAGGGCATCTCCCATCCTGCAAACTCTACAATCTTTCCCCCCAGTTGCCTGTGAACCTCATAAAGCGCGGTTCGACTCATACCATTATGAGTTAACATTAGAATAAAAAGTTGTCAACAATCCGGAAGGATTTAAGGAATGCCCATATATCAAATACTCATTTTATCTATTAATTCCCACATGTTATCATCTTCACATGACCAAGTCAGAGAGAATTAAAGGACTCTACCATGCCCTCTACAAAAGCTTTGGTCCTCAGGGTTGGTGGCCTGCGGATACAGAGCTTGAGTGCATATTAGGAGCCATTCTTACACAAAACACGGCATGGAAGAATGTGGAGAGGGCCCTGGGAAATCTAAAAAAAGAGGGGTTAATTTCAATAGAGAAATTGGCTTTGATTCCAACCAACGTACTTGCCCAACTTATTCGCCCCTCTGGGTATTTTAATCAAAAGGCAATAAGGATTAAAAACTTCATTAGATTTCTTATGGAAAACTATGATGGCGATCTTCAGAAAATGCTTAAGGAAGATACAGAGGCTCTAAGAGAGAAACTCCTTGTCATAAAGGGTATCGGCCCTGAGACGGCAGATAGCATTCTCCTCTATGCCGCAAAGAAACCGATATTTGTCGTGGATGCCTACACACATAGAATTCTCTCAAGGCATGGCTTAATCCCAGAAGATAGTACTTACGGAGAAATTCAGGAGGTTTTTATGGACTCTCTCCCCAAGGATACACAACTCTTTAACGAATATCATGCCCTCTTTGTAAGGTTGGGGAAAGAATGGTGTAAAAAGAGTCCAATATGTAAAGGGTGTCCGCTGGAGTATGATCCGCATACGATCTAATACTAAGCCAGATTCGCCCTTGCTATATCTATAACCGCCCTAAAACTCTCAGGGTCTCTTACAGCCATCTCGGCAAGATTTTTCCTGTCAATCTCGACTCCCCCCCTCTTTAGCGCCCCCATAAACTCGCTATATGAGAGACCAAAGGGCCTTACGGCTGCATTGATCCTTATAACCCAGAGTCTTCTAAAATCGCGCTTTCTCTGACGCCTGTCCCTATATGAATAAGCAAGGGCACGTAGAACGGTCTCTTTTGCCCTTCTTATAAGGTTCTTTCTTCTCCCCCAGTAGCCCTTTGAGAGTTTCAGTAACCTTTTTCTTCTCTTCCTTGAAGGAACCCCGACTTTTATTCTCATTTATTTTATTTCTCCTTAAATTAACACGAATATAAATGACACCCAATTCACGAAGGCCTTTCTTTTATCTTATCCGGCATCTTACATCCTGATTTAAAGATAAGGCAAGATTTTTCTTATCCTTTTTGCCTCCGCTCCCTCAATATAGTCAGCGGAACGGAGCCTTCTCATTCTCTTTCTACCCTTTTTCTCATTTGAATGGCTCTTTCCACCACGCGCCCTTTTTATCTTACCCGTTGCGGTGACTTTATAAAACCTCTTTGCCGCGCTTCTATTTGTCTTCATTTTTGGCATTTTCTCTTCCTTATTATCACTGAGCTTTTTTCTTTGGCACAATAACCATTATAAGGTTCTTCCCCTCAAATTTTGGGAATGAATCAATTGCGCCGATGTCGGATACCTTTTCAATTATCTTATCTGCAAGCTCCTTTCCAAACTCAGGATGTGTAATCTCTCTGCCTCTAAAAAATATCCTTACCTTGGCCTTGTGTCCCTCCTCGAGAAACCCTCTTATATGATTAATCTTTACATCAAGGTCATGCTCGCCAATATTTGGCCTGAAATTCACCTCTTTTACCAACTGTGCCTTCTGCTTTTTAGCCCCTGTCTGCTTTTTAAGCTCATATTTATATTTGCCATAATCCATCAATCTACATACAGGCGGATTTGCATTTGGGGCAACCTCTACGAGATCGAATCCCTGCTCTTGAGCCATCCTCAGGGCTTCACGAAACGGAATAACGCCTATTTGCTTTCCATCCGCCGCAATCAACCTCACTTCCCTTGCTCTTATCCTCTCATTTACCCGTACTTCGGGCTCTTTAGCTATGCTCCTCTACCTCCCTCCACATATATGGATTATTTTCCCTTTCGATTAGACTTAAGAACCCTTCAACGCTCATTGAAGGGAGATTCTTTCCCCCATGCTTTCTCGGCGCGACGGTCTGAGTCTCGACCTCTTTGTCACCGATGACGAGAAGATAAGGGATCTTCTCGATCTGGGCCTCTCTTACCTTAAACCCAAGCTTTTCATTCCTAAAATCCTTATCAACCCTGAGATCACGGCTTCTTAAGGACTCATACACGCCCTCGGCATAGGAGATTTGACCTTCTCCAATTGTGGCAACCCGAATCTGAATGGGGGCAAGCCACAGTGGAAAGGCACCGCCGTAGTGTTCGATTAAAATTCCAAAGAACCTCTCAAACGAACCGAATATTGCCCGATGTATCATAATCGGCGTATGGCGTCTGTTATCATCCCCTACGAAGCTTATTTCAAACCTTTCAGGAAGGTTAAAATCTACCTGAATCGTAGAGCACTGCCAAGCCCTTCCCAAGATGTCCTTTATTTTTAGGTCAATCTTTGGACCATAAAACGCCCCACCGCCCTCATCTGTGTTGTATATAAGACCCCTGGTCCGAAGTGCACCGCGAAGCGCCGCTGTAGCCTTTTCCCAGTTCTCCTCGCTTCCTACAAACTTCTCAGGGCGGGTAGAGAGATAAACCTCATATTCATCAAACCCAAATGTCTTGAGGAACCTTACCATTAAATCAAGCACAGAGAGTACTTCATTCTCAATCTGATCGGGCATGCAGAATATATGGGCATCGTCTTGAGAAAAACCCCTTACCCTGAGCAGCCCATGAAGAACCCCAGAACGCTCATACCTATAGACCGTGCCGATTTCAGCCCATCTAAGGGGCAGGTCTCTATAGCTTCTCACCTTGGATTTATAAATCATAATGTGAAAAGGGCATGTCATGGGCTTAATTTGATAGTCAACACCATCTACCTCCATCGGGGAGTACATATTTTCGCGGTAGAAATCGAGATGACCGCTTGTCTTCCACAGATCAAGCTTCGCAATGTGGGGGGTAAAAAGAATATCATACCCCGAGCGCTCGTGCTCCCTGCGCCAAAAGTCTTCTATAACACGCCTTATTCTTGCCCCATTTGGATGCCAGAGCACAAGCCCTGGACCGATTTCGTCCTCAATGCTAAAAAGCTCAAGTTCGCGTCCTAATCTCCTGTGGTCACGTTTTTTTGCTTCTTCAAGCCTTGATAGATAATCCTTTAAATCCTCCTCATTGGAGAAAGCAGTGCCGTATATCCTCTGAAGCATTGCATTTCTCTCATCGCCGCGCCAATACGCCCCTGCAACACTAAGGAGCTTAAATGCCTTTACAAATCCCGTTGACGGAGCGTGGGGCCCTCTACAAAGGTCATACCAATCGCCTTGACTATAGATTGTAATCTGCTCATCGGAAGGAAGGTCGTTTATAATCTCGACCTTGTATTTCTCTCCATCCCTTTTGAAAATCTCAATAGCCTCGTCTCTCGATACCTTCCTTCTAACTAGGGGCTTGTTTTCTTCTATAATCCCCTTCATTTTCTCTTCGATCCTCTCCAAATCCTCTGGCGTAAACCCGCGCGGGAAATCGAAATCGTAATAAAACCCGTTTTCTATAACGGGACCAATTGTAACCTTGGCCTCGGGGAAGAGGTCTGTTACAGCCTCTGCCATAACGTGGGCTGCGGTGTGCCTTATAAGGTCAAGCCCCGCTGGGGAATTAAGAGGAACCGGCTCGATAGTAGAATCCGAATCTATTTCAAACCAGAAATCTACGAGTCTTCCGTTTAATTTCGCGCCGATAATACCGTCGCTTATTTCAAGGGATTTGAATACCTCTCCGACAGTTACTCCTTTCGGAAATGTCTTTACCACCCCATCTGGAAGTTTTATTTGTATTTCGCTCATCTTGTAATTACGGGTAAGGGGTCATTGTAAGGGGCAATAGCAACTAGGCAACCTAAAAAATAATGGAGATTGCTTCGCTAATGCTCGCAATGACACTTATGCTTAACTTAATTTAATAACTTTACACTACATGGTGAGCGCGGCAGGATTTGAACCTGCGACCTCTTGCGCGTCAAGCAAGCGCTCTTCCCCTGAGCTACGCGCTCATATTAAAATCGTAATAGTTTATTTTACTTAGATGCAATGCCGACTGTCAAGAACCGCAACCCTCAGATTTCCCAACGCCCTACGAATCAGGCAAACTAACTAGCCACGAATTGTTTTTCTAAAAGTCTCTATTCATGTAAGTTCGTACACATTCGCGACTAATTCCCCCTTATAATAAAAAGTTGGAAACCCATTCAAATGTCTGTAAAATAAAATTGATAATGAAAAGAATTCCTAGAGCGCTGACAATTGCAGGCTCTGATTCTGGAGGGGGAGCAGGGATTCAGGCCGATATAAAGACCTTTACTGCATTCCGAGTCTTTGGCATGTCCGCAATTACATCAATCACCGCTCAGAATACAGAGTCGGTCTTAGGGATTTACGATTTGCCTCCAGAATTTGTAAAACTTCAGATTGATGCAGTATTAGCCGACATCGGAGCAGACGCTGCAAAAACAGGAATGCTCTCAAATGAGGGTATAATCTCAGCCGTCGCCGAGAAGATTAAGGAATACCGAATCGAAAAATTGGTGGTAGACCCCGTAATGAAGGCAAAAAGTGGGGATAGACTCTTAAAAAACGAATCAAAAATGGCGCTTATCCAAGAGCTCCTGCCCTTAGCTCTTATCCTTACTCCCAACATCCCTGAAGCCGAGGAGCTCTCTGAGATAGAAATCTCATCAATTGCAGATATGAGAGAGGCGGCAAAAAGGATAAAATCACTTGGCCCCAGATATGTTCTCTTAAAAGGAGGCCATATTGAACGGGCATCCGAGTCGATAGATATACTCTATGATGGAGAGGATTTTTATGCCTTCTCTTCTCCGAGGATAGAGACAAAAAACACCCACGGCACGGGATGTACGTATTCTGCCGCAATATGCGCGGGGCTTGCAATTGGGCTCGGTGTAATGGAAGCAATAAGAGAGGCAAAGGGCTATGTTATAGAGGCGATAAGGGGGTCTTTTAACCTAGGCAAGGGACACGGGCCGTTGAACCATTTTTGGAGATCTGAATAGAAGAAAGAGGCTAAAGATGGCAGAGACAATAGATGGAAAAAGGGTTGCAGAGCATATAAGAAAAGAGGTCAGAGATGGTGTGAAAAAACTCAAAGAGGAAACGGGCATTGTCCCTGGGCTTGCCGCTGTGCTTGTGGGCAATAACCCCGCATCTCAAATCTATGTTAGGAATAAAAGAAAGGCCTGTGAAGAGGTAGGAATTTATTCTGAAGAACACAATCTCCCTGATGAGACTAAGGAGGGAGATTTGCTCTTACTTGTTGAGAAACTAAATAATGACGAAAAGATTCACGGAATACTCGTCCAACTCCCTCTTCCCAAACAGATTAATGAGGCAAAAATCCTGAGGGCGGTCTCCCCGTTAAAGGACATTGACGGATTTCACCCCGAAAACGTAGGGCTTCTGGTTGAAGGAAATCCGAGATTCATTCCATGCACCCCATATGGCATAATCAAACTCCTAGATTACTACAATATAGAGATACAGGGCAAGGAGGCAGTTGTTGTAGGAAGAAGCAATATAGTCGGAAAGCCCGTATCGCTTCTCCTTCTCCACCGTCACGCTACGGTTACAATCTGTCACTCCCGAACTAAAGCACTTCCGGAGGTCACACGGAGAGCCGATATACTGGTAGCCGCAATAGGACACGCAAAGTTCATAACAGAAGACATGGTAAAAGAAGGGGCGGTTGTAATTGATGTGGGAATAAACCGCCTTCCCAACGGAAAACTCTCGGGGGATGTGGATTTTGAAAGGGTGAGAGAGAAGGCGTCTTATATTACTCCCGTTCCTGGTGGGGTTGGGCCTATGACAATAGGGATGCTTCTCTGGAATACGTTTTCATCTGCAAAGAATTCTCAGAAGATATGATCAAAAGGAAAAACCGCTTCTACTCACTCTTACAATACCCTAAGAACCTCTTTTTTTGTGGCACAGCCCCTTTATTGGCTACTCATATAGAATCTCCAAATGCTGTTCTACAATTCTAGTCTCGTCGTTGAAAACCCTATTTCTCACCCTCCCTACTTTCATCGATGAGTTGGTTGTTCTGCATTCGAAGGCATGGGGGACGAGAATACCCCCTGTGGATAATTTTCAATCTTGATGGCAATAGTTATCCACTCTAGTTAAGAACTCACATTAAGTTTTTATACTAATATCCCTAATATTCTTGTTTCTATTCCGCTAAAATGATTCTTCTTGCCTGTGGATAAAATAAGGAGAAGTATGTTTTATAATTGTGAATAAGCTGTGGATTTCTGTGGATAAGTTGTGGAAAGCTCACCTACCCTCACCACGCGCTTTTCATCCTTCAGATTATTTAGCAACTCACAAATAGAAATCTTTAAAACAGGGTGGATGAAGCCGGGGGCAATTTCACAAAGTGGCTCAAGAACAAATCGCCTAATGTGTGCCCTTGGATGTGGGATAATTAACTCATCAGTTTCAATTACAAGATCGTTATAAAAAACGATGTCCAAGTCAATCACCCTTGGCCCCTGCCTCTCGATCCGCTCCCTTCCAATTGCAATCTCTACAGATTGAAGGAACGTTAGAAGCTCAAAAGGGGAAAGTGAGGTTTCAATCTCTAATACACAATTTATAAAGTCAGGCTGGTCTTCTTTATCCACAGGCTCGGTTTCGTAGATGGATGACAGGGCTGTAATCTTTGCAAAGTTAGAGATCGCCTCAACAGCCCTGATGCAGTTTTCAACCCTCTTACCCAGATTTGAACCCATTGATATAAAGGCTATAGTCATCTTAGATAAACATTCTAAATCAAAATTTTGACTCTCTACAGAGAATCTTATAGAATTTAACTAAAAGCTATATCACAAATAGCAAGGGTAGATTCTATGTCTGCCATAATAATCTGGTAATAAAGGGCAAATTCCTGTGGAGACAAAAACAGGAGATACCATTTACAATGACCTCAGGGGGGAGATGATAGTATGACAGTATTATCAGAAGAGGAAATCA
>CAYMEO010000013.1:4209-11474 GCA_964389705.1 uncultured Spirochaetia bacterium | reverse complement strand
CAATGACCTCAGGGGGGAGATGATAGTATGACAGTATTATCAGAAGAGGAAATCAAGGAAAAGCTAAGATCATTAGAAGGATGGCAATTAAAAGGGAAGGAGATTCATAAGGTCTATACGCATAAAACGTTTAAAGACGCAATCGCATTTGTGAATAAAGTAGCAGACCTAGCTGAGAGGGCAAATCATCATCCGGATTTTCTAATTCAGTATAACAAGGTTACACTCATGCTCTCTACACACAGCAAAGGCGGCGTAACCGACAGCGACATCAAACTAGCAAAGCAGATTGAAGAGGCGAAATGAGCTTTGAGTAGTGTCAATTTATGAATTATCTTTTCTTCTCTATAACCTCATACTCCCCTTCTTTGAGCGTGATGGTTTGACCATCTTCTTCAATTCGCCCGGCCTTTTTCCTTCCGTATGAAAAGGGCAGACGGGCGATTATAAACCCTATCACAGCAGCCCCAAGTATAAGGCCAACAAAAAGACCCAAAACGGCAAGTATGACAAAGGCAAAAAAGAGGACAAACGGAAGAAAAGATATAGGTAAACTTTTTTTATAGATATAGGCCCTACGATTCGTATTCAATCTTGTTTCTCCTCACAGGAACGAAACAACAGTTTATATAGAAAAAAATAACCAGGAAATTCTAGATTGGCACCCTTACTTTTTCAAGAACCTCCCTAAGTGCCTCCTCTTCCTTTCCTTTTCCCACCATACGATCGTGCTTTAGTATAATCCTGTGTGCAAGAACCGGCACTACCATCTCTTTTACGTCATCCGGAATGCAATATGTTCTACCCTCAATAAGCGCCCTCGATTGAGCCGCGCGCTTAAGGGCTATAGCACCTCTTGGACTCACCCCAAGTTCGAATATTTTGGGGTTTCTGGTCTCCTTTATTATTACAAGTATATAATCCAAAATAGAGTCATCTACACGAACCTTCTCCACTATAGCCTGAAGGAGCATTACCTCCTCTTTCGATACAACCGGTTGAATTCCATCCCAGGGTCTTGCCGGACTGAACCTTAAGAGAATCTCCCTTTCGCCTTCATAGTCGGGATACCCAATACTTATTCTCATAGAGAACCTATCGAGCTGGTTTTCAGGAAGAGGGAATGTGCCTCTATATTCAAACGGGTTTTGTGTGGCAATTACCATAAACGGTCTTGGGAGTTCGTAAGTCTTCCCGTCAACTGTTACCTTGGATTCACTCATCGCTTCGAGCAGTGCGCTTTGGGTTTTGGGAGTAGCGCGGTTTATTTCATCGGCAACGACTATATTTGCAAAGATGGGCCCAGGCTTAAAACCAAACTCTCCGGTTTTTTGGTCGAGAATTGAAACCCCTATAATATCCGATGGAAGAAGATCGCTTGTAAATTGGATTCTCTTGAATGAAAGATCAGTTGATCTCGCAAGGGCCTGAGCCAGCGTTGTTTTCCCCACACCGGGAACATCTTCAATCAGCATGTGCCCGCGAGAGAGGAACGCAATAAGAGCGGCCCTTACAGCCTCGGGCTTTCCCCTTATAACCATTTCAATATTCTTCTCGAGGCCCTTGATCTTCTTTATAAGCTCCGAGTCCAATCCGACTACCTCCTATGTGATCCCAGATATTGTGCATCCCGTATAACTAAGCCGCCCCACAGCATTTCTTGTATTTCTTTCCACTTCCGCATGGACATGGGTCATTTCTTCCAACCTTTCTCTCGCGCTTTACAGGGGATTTTTTCCCCTCACCACCTTCGCCTCTGCTTAGAACCATACGCTGCTGCTCAATTCTCCGTCTCCTCTCAAGCCTCTCCATATCCACTTGGCTCACTGGCTTTACTCTGAATAACTTCTCACAAACCTCATCTCTAAAGCGATCCATCATGGCTGAGAACGTTTCATATCCCTCTTTTTTGTATTCATAGAGTGGATCCTTTTGGGCATAACCCCTCAGCCCTATTCCCTCTCTTAGATGATCCATGACAAGTAGGTGGTCTTTCCAGAGATAATCGAGCGTCTGAAGCATTATGAATCTCTCAATCTGCCTCATAGTCTCAGAGCCTATTTGAGACTCTTTCTCCTCATAAGAGCTACGAATCTTCTCTCTCAGAATCTCTATTATATCCTGACTCTTGAGGCCGTTTGCGGAACCATCAAAATTAACCTGCAAGTTGAAACTCCTGTATATGGCATCAGAGAGTCCTTTTAAATCCGGCTCCTGCGAATTCGATTTTTCAGGGACATAAATCGGCACTATCTCTTCTATCAACTCATCTGCCATCTCGTACAGAGTCTCCTTGAGATTCTCACCCGAGAGGATCTCCTTTCTCTTTGTATAGACCACATCCCTTTGCGTGTTTAAAACGTCGTCATATTCAAGCAGATGCTTTCTTATATCGAAGTTTCTCGCCTCAACCCGCTTCTGGGCGTTCTCTATGGATTTTGAGATCAGTTTATGCTCAATAGGCTCGCCCTCTTGCCATCCCAACCTGTCCATAATTTTTGATATTTTCTCGGATGCAAAAATCCTCATCAAATCATCTTCAAGCGATACGTAAAACCGAGACGAGCCCGGATCGCCTTGTCTTCCAGACCTACCTCTCAGCTGATTATCAATCCTTCGAGCTTCATGGCGCTCTGTGCCAATTATGTGTAGCCCACCCAGTTCGACAACCTTTTTCCTCTCTTCTTCACAAATACCCTTTGCCTCAAGCATGGCCTCCTCAAATTGATGGGGGTTAGCCTCGTGTAAATCCACCTTGAATTTTCTCCTTACAATGTCTTTGGCGAGGAACTCCGGGTTTCCCCCGAGGATTATATCCGTTCCGCGTCCCGCCATGTTTGTAGCGATTGTAACCGCCCCCACTCTCCCAGCCTGAGCTACAATCTCAGCCTCCCTCTCATGGTGCTTTGCATTTAAGACCTGATGGCTAATCCTCATCTTTTCAAGCATCTTGCTTAGCTTCTCGGACTTCTCAACCGAGGTCGTTCCGACAAGCAGAGGTCTTCCCTGTGCATTGAGCCTCTTTATCTCATCGGCAACGGCATTGAATTTCTCGCGCTCGGTCTTATAAACAGAATCATTGTGGTCAATTCTTATCATAGGTCTGTGTGTCGGGATTACGACAACATCCAGGTTATATATCTTTTTAAACTCAAGCGCTTCTGTATCAGCGGTTCCCGTCATCCCAGCGAGTTTGCGGTACATCCTGAAATAGTTCTGGATTGTAATTGTCGCAAGCGTCTGATTTTCGCTCTCTATTTCAACCCCCTCTTTTGCCTCAATTGCCTGATGAAGCCCGTCGCTCCATCTCCTTCCGGGCATCAGCCTTCCTGTAAACTCATCTACTATAACGACCTGTCCGTCCTTGACTATGTAGTCCACGTCCTTTTGAAAAAGACTATGGGCGCGAAGTCCCTGAATCACATGGTGGAGCAATTCAAGATTTATAGGGTCATATATATTATTTACCCCGAGCATCCTCTCAACCTTTGTCGCCCCCTCTTCTGTGAGTGTCACCTGTCGGGTCTTCTCATCAACCGTAAAGTCAATATCCTTTTTGAGCTTCCTTACAAGGCCATCAATCTCATAATAAAGCCTGGTAGATTCCTCTGAGGGACCAGAAATAATAAGCGGAGTCCTTGCCTCATCTATAAGAATACTGTCTACCTCATCTACGATTGCATAGTTAAGCTCTCTCTGTACATAATCATCAAGTGAAAACTTCATGTTATCCCTAAGGTAGTCAAAACCAAACTCGTTGTTCGTTCCATACGTGGCATCAGCGAGGTAGGCCTCTTTCCTCGGGCATTCAACGAGCCTAGTTTTAAATGCCGCAAGCGCCTCGAGGTTTCTCTCAGTAGGTACATCAACCCCAATCAGCCCATTCGGCCAGACACTCAGGTTATTCTTTATCGCATATTCAGCCCTTTCAGGGTCTTCCCATTCGACAAGATAAGAAATCTCGTGATTTATGACCCCGACTTTGAGTCCCAGGAGCCTATATATTGGACCCATCCATGTGGCATCACGCCTGGCAAGATAGTCATTTACAGTAACAAGATGAGAACCATAGCCCGTAATACCGTTTAGGTATATTGGCAAGGCGGCAACGAGTGTCTTTCCCTCACCCGTTTTCATTTCTGCGATCTTTCCCTGGTGAAGAACAATTCCGCCTATCATCTGAACATCAAAGTGGCGCATCCCCAGGGTTCTTCTAGATGCCTCTCTCACTACGGCAAATGCCTCGGGAAGGATTTCCCAGAGGACATCCTCCAGTTTTGCCGGATATTCCCCTCCATCCAGGTTGCCGTTGAGGTGTTTTTTGATCTCCTCTTTAAAATAGTCGGTTTTTTTTATAAGCTCTGATGTCGGTAGTCCTATAAGTTCAGGCTCAAATTCATTTATACGGGCAACAACAGAACGAAGCCTCTTAATCTCCCTTTCGTTTTGGGTACCGACAATCTTTTTCATAATATAAGAAAGCATATATTTGCTAAACCTCCGCTAAGAATGCAAAAACCACGTAAAAGTATAAGCTGAAAACCCCTCTATAACAAGTAGAAGGTAAGCGATGGAACGGCTATTGGTATTAATCCTATGGGGCCTCACCCCGGGGCAGTCGCTTCAGCCACGCCCCCTAAGGATCATCCAGGATTGTTTTTAATGGATTAGAGTGCCCAACCTCTCCGGTACCTCATCAATTGTCTGTGCCACTGTATTTAATCCCTCATTCTGGTACTGCTCCATAATAGGCTTGGCATAGGAGATCTTTGTTATGCCCTGATTATCCTCATAATATATAAAAACCTTGGTTAGAAGATAGGAACCTATTTCTCGTCGGCTCATCTCTAGCAGTTTCTTTGCGGTTAGCGGATTACCAATGATGAATAACTATGCTTTCATCGAGATTGGAATACGCGACATTACCTTCCCCCAATCGAGAAGGCCGACTTCGATAAGGTTGTTTCTGTCCACAAGGGCTCGATTTCCGTATGAGCTTTGCTGAAATCAGTTAAGACCGTGTTAATATCGGCACTCGGATCTTTGCTCATTGATTTGTTCCCCTCCAGTTCATTAGTTGCCCCCAACTGCCATAGAACTAGACACGGGACTAATTTGGTTAACCACTGTGCTTCTTTAAGAAGCTAAGCGTAATATCATTAAACTCCTGGGTCTTTTCGTAGAGCGAGGCGTGGGAAGCGCCTTTAAATACAACGAGTTCTGAATTTTTGATCCCATTTTTCATCTTATTAGCAAACCTGGCAACTGATGTAATCATATCAAACTCGCCAAATGTAAGGAGTGTAGGTACAGTGATGTTCCCTAACTTGCCCTCAACATCATGGGAAAGGACTGCCTCGCACTGTCCTATGAATCCAGCCAGAGACTGTGCGGGCCTGCTCTTGACAAAGTCAACAAGCGCCATAATGTGGCTTGGGTTTGTAGCAAAAAGCTCTGGTGTAAGACACCAAACGAAGATATAGCCTATAGCCGTATCAACAACACTCTGTTTGATCCTTGCCGTTTCCATCCAGCCATTGACTAAAACTGTTATGAAAAGGTCGGTCTTTGTCCAACCGCTATGCACCGAGAGGGACTTGGCTCTATTTGGATACCTCGCTCCGAACTGGAGCGTTGTTGCTGCTCCAAGTGAAACCCCAGCTATATGGGCTTTTTCAATTCCTAGGGCATCCATAAATGCGGCCACATCGTCTGCGTACTGCTCCGTGCTATAAGGTCCCCAGGGAACATCACTTAGGCCTGCTCCGCGTGGGTCTATAGAATAGACGGTAAAGTGCTTTGAATACTCGGGGAACTGGAAGGCATAGCAGGCATTGTCTGCGGTCAGAAAAGGAATCATGATAAGCGGCTCTCCGCTTCCCATTACTTCGTAGTTGATATTGATGCCGTTTGCGTGAACCTTGGGCATTGATTCCATAAGCTCCTTTTGTTTTTGTTTTATTTTGCGTTCTATCTAATGGTGTCACCGTGATAACTATTATTACGCTCAAAGATCAAATTTGGATTAATCCAAGTGAGTAGGACCAACAACTTCATAATTTTTAGTAACGAGCGTACGCACCAAAGGCATTCCCAATGTGCCAGTTGCACCCACAACTAGAACACTCAAGCAACGCCTCCTTCTATATACCAAATACCAATTTCCATACCTGTTCTATTGATTCTTACTGTGAAATTGACCTAATGACAAAGATCGCCAAACAGCGTGCCCAACCCGATAATGACGTATGACAAGAATGTGAAATAGAGGTTGACCAGCACGTCGCGCGAACTATCGGCTAAAAAGTTGAGGTTCGATCGGGCGCTTTCTAGACGATCCAGACTAGGTTACATCGCACGATTTTTATTTCAGAGTGTACTTATATTATCAAGTCAATACCACGGTATCTTTTTAGACGTAGGTAGGGCCATAGTCTACTATGGAAATAGACAAAAGGGTGCAGAGCGGTTAGAGTCTTGGCTACTCCCGGTCTTAATTTTCCCCTCAATGCTAGAGAGGCTGATAGGTCAAGTCATAGTTAAACCACCTTTTCTTAACCTGAAGCTCTTTTAACGTTTACGGCCTTGAATCCACGATTGTACTTATCATTTTGCACATCACACTCTACTGGGTCTCCCTCCGCCAGATCACTGAAATTAAGCCCCTGAAGAGCAGATACATGAAAGAAGATTTCTCTTCCGTCTTCCACCTTTATAAAGCCATAGCCCCTTTCTTTCATCACTCTCTTAATTTTCCCCTTAGTCATATACCCTCCTTTCATGCTTGGTAGTTTTTTACTTGTGAGTATGAACTACTTATCTACTCTAAACAGGTTGAAATAACTATCAAAAAGCGAGGAAGCTTTCTCGATGTTTTCATGAATGAGGTCGAGGTTCTTCTTCGTAAAGCTATTTAAATTGTTTTTAACCGAGTCAATATAGCTCTTTTGAAGAGCCAGTGGATATTTAAAGTAACTATTTGTATCCCTTGAATTCCCATTCCAACCTGGATACTTATTATAGAATTCTACTACAGAATTAATGTAATCCTGTTGAAAACTAAGCCACTGCTCAATCTGAGTGTTTAAAAACTTTAAATTACTTTCCCAAAGAGATATAGGTAGCTTGAAACTCTTTATATAATTCTCTCTGACAAATCCTGTGGTTTCATCTACTACTACTTCAGTAAAATCCTCTACTACTTTTGGTGCTCTTATCCTTTTACTCATTTGGATGGTTCTCCTTCTTTTGAATTATCTTCTATT
>CAYMEO010000013.1:0-4109 GCA_964389705.1 uncultured Spirochaetia bacterium | reverse complement strand
TGGCGGGGAGTTTCTTCGTCAACACTTCTTTTAACTCTGATTCCGTCATTATGCATTGCCTCATCTCTCTTCAGTTTTTCTTCTTAAGCGGCCTTCGTTCAGCATCAGTGGCACCGAGGTCAGCGTGGATGGGCGAAACGAAGCGTGTCCACCGCATGCCGGTGTTAGGTGTAAAAAGTATTTTAAGATTCGGTTATGGCACATACACCGTCAAACCAACTGCGCACAACTCCAAGACCGGAATGATAATTTTTGGTGCCAAAATCCAACCTGTTTACCTTCAATTTGGTGTGTAATACATTTGCCACATTTTCGAGATAATGTCCATCTCTAATCGCTAGCCACTGATTATACGGAATTTTTTCCGACTAATCACCCCATAAGGATATTATTTGGGATAAACAAGCCTAATTCTCCCCAAGCTCTACGGAGACTACTTTGGTTGCGCCTCGTTTATTGGAGGTTATTCCAATGAGGGAATCTGCGGCCTGCATGGTTTTTTTATTGTGTGTGATAATTATAATCTGAGACTCTTTTCCTATATCCTTAAGCAATTCTGTAAACTGAGCTGTATTTGCATCGTCTAAAGGGGCATCGATCTCATCGAAGAGAAGAAATGGGGCGGGTCTTACAAATGAAGCAGACAGGACAAGGGCAATGGCAGAGAGCGCCTTTTCTCCACCTGAGAGGAGACCTACGGATTGAAACCTCTTTCCACTCGGCCTAACCATAATCTCAACACCCGTCTCAAGGAGGTCTCCCTGATTTGTAAGAACGAGTTTTGCCTCACCACCTCTAAAGAGACGGCTAAATACCTCTTGGAATTTTTTATTTACAACCTCAAACGCCTCATTAAACCTCATTTCAGACTCTCTATCAATCTTATTCATAGCCTTCCTAAGATCAGAGATAGCTTTTACCAGATCCCCGCTTTGCTCACTTAGGAACTTAAATCTCTCTTCGAGGCTCTTGTACTCATCTGGTGCAAGGAGGTTTACGGGACCAAATTTCTCTATCTTTTCTTTGAGTTCCCCAAGCCTAGTCTCTTCGCCTTTTAGATCCGTAGTTTTAAATTGAGAACTGTCAATTTGATCCACATCAAAACCGCTTTCCCGAAGGGAGTCTTTGAGATGGTCAATTTGAATCTCAATCCCGTTTAGACGAAATTCAAGAGAGCTCAGACTCTTCTCCAAATCATTTATTTGCCCTTCTAGTCTCTCTTTCTCTTCCTGTATGGCCTTAATTTGAATGAGAATTTCATCCCTTTTGACTCTCTCAGCGTTTAGCTCCTCCTCTTTATCATGAAGAGTTGATAAAAGTCTTTGAATCTCTATTTTTGTATCTTCATCCGTTTTGATGAGATTGAGTCTGTCCCTCTTCTTTTTCTCCATCTGTTCTGATTCAAGGACAATTCTCTCTTTTATCTCCTCTTGCTTCCTTCTCAGATCATCTAAGTCCTCCTCAATACCCTTCTTCTTCTCCGAA
This sequence comes from uncultured Spirochaetia bacterium, assembly GCA_964389705.1. Classification (GTDB taxonomy): domain Bacteria; phylum Desulfobacterota_D; class UBA1144; order Nemesobacterales; family CSP1-2; genus PSLL01. The sequence continues at coordinate 2,624 of CAYMEO010000013.1, read as the reverse complement.
AGCGCGGCGATCTCAATTCTCAGATTTGTAATCTCCCTATCGAGTGCCTTTTCACTTTCTTCTAATCTCTGCGTGTCCTCTTTAAGACTGCCAAATTTTTCCTCAAGAATTGTCTTATCATTCTCAATTTGTTTTAATTGCAAGAGGGTTTCTTTAAGCTCCGCTTCTTTTTCTTGAATCTCAGAATCAATCCCCCTTATTTCAAATCCAATTATCTCATAACGCCTCTCGATTTTTGTAATGCTATCTTGAAGATTGGATATGTCTTTTCTGATCTCAGCCTCTTCTATTTCAGTTTTTACAGACTCTTTTTCAATCTCCTCAATCGCACTCTGGAGTTTTTCAATTTCTTCCCGGTTCATATCTATTTCTTTTAAAACCTCACCGAGTCTTAAGTCCAGGCCTTGAATCTGAGATGAGAGCTCTTCAATCTCTCTTTTTCTCTCAAATACCCCTTCAGTACTGACTCCACCGGAGATTGCACCCGTAGGATGGAGCAGATCGCCATCGAGTGTAACAAACGTTCCCTCCTCAATTTCGCCACTCAAATTAATAGCGTCCCTAAGAGAAGGGACTACAAACACACCTCTTAGCATATCCTCAATTACGCCTTTATCTATTCCCTCAATCTTAATTATCTCCCAGAGCGGCACAATGTCTTTTCCATTTTTCTCGAAGTGCCCGTTCTTCCTTCCATTTCTAACAATAGGAACAAACGTTCCTCTCCCAATGGATCGTTCTTTCAGTGAATCTACAGCCCTGAGTGCCTCATCGCTCTCTTTAACGAGAACCCATTTGAGCCTATCTCCAAAAGCCGCCTCAAGCGCCCGCTCATAGCCTCTTGGGACCGAGACAAAATCCGCGATTACCCCCAGGATTCCATTTCCCTTTTCCTCAATGAGAAACTTTCCTATTCCCTCAGGAAGCCACTCGTATCCCATCTCAATCTGCTTAAGGGCGTTAAGCCTTGAGTGGACCTCTTTGATATATTCGCTGAGGGATGCGCTTTCTTTTTTCTTTGTCTCCCCATCTATACTCAGCACAGAAAGGCGTGAGAGCATACCTCTTTTCATCTCTTCAATTTCGACCCTGCGCTCCTGAACACCTCTTAGGATGCGCTCAAGCTCCTGTATTCGAGAGAATGTCTTTTCCCTTTCACGCTCTGCCTCTTCTATCTCCTTTTTAGTTCGCTCGTGCCTAGCTCTTAAGTCTGTGATCTCCTTTTCGTATCCAAAAGCTGCACCCCTTAGTGCACCATGCTTATCAAGGGCGTCAAAAAGGGCTATCCTTGTGCTCTCAATTTCATGACGGATTTCTGTAAGCGCCGATCTGAGTCTAGAGAGTTCCTCTTCCTTTTGCATAATCTCGGCCTCTTTAGAGGATAAATCTGAGCCTATTTCCTCAAGGCTCTTTTCCTTAAGCTCAATCTGAATGGCCGTTCTTTCAACTTCATCTTTGAGTGATTCAATCTCATTCTCTAATCTCTCAATGAATTGATCAATTCCTTCAATCTCGCTTCTCCTTATCTCTTCAAGAGCCCCTTTTACATGTAGATTAGATTTGATTTCATAAACCTCTTTTCCCAAGTCCTCAAGCCTGCGATCAAATAGAGATATCTCTGATCTCATACCCTCAAGAAGGGCCTCTTTTTCTCTTATTACCTCTATCACAGAAGAGAGTGCATTCTTTAAATCAAAACTCTGTGAAAGAATGGCCTTTTTTTCCTCTTCTGCGGCACAGAGTTTTGAGCGGATTATTCTGAACTCCAGATACCTTGCTTCTTCAGAGAGGCGTTTAAACTCCTCAGCGTCCTTTGCCTGGCGACTGAGGGCCACCGTCTGGCGATTTACCTCATCCATTATGTCCTTTACACGCCTTAGGTTCTCTCTTGTAGATTCAATCCTCCTCTCGGTCTCGCGGCGCCTTATCCTATACTTTATAATTCCGGCAACCTCTTCTATTATCGTTCTTCTGTCCTCAGGCTTTGCTGTAATTAAATACTCAATCCTCCCCTGGTCTATTATGGAGTAAGCCCTCGCCCCTACGCCTGTATCCATAAACATCTCGGTTATGTCCTTTAGTCTGCAGGGGGTACCGTTTATGTAATACTCGCTTTCTCCCGAACGAAATAGCCTACGCTTGATTAAGACCTCATTAAATCCCTCTCCCGAGACCTCTGTAAGTAGAAGCGAAACCTCAGCCATACCAAGGGGCTTTAAGACTTCACTGCCGTTGGATACGATATCTTCCATTCCCACCGCCCTTAGGCGCCTAGGGTTCTGCTCTCCGAGAACCCAGCGTATTGCATCGAGCACATTAGATTTTCCACACCCATTGGGGCCTACTATAGCGTTTATTCCACTTTGAAAATAGATGGTAGTCTTTTCATAGAATGATTTAAAGCCAACAAGTTCAAGGGATTTAATTCTCATTTCTTATAAAAGCGAATAGTATCACAATTAAAGCAAATTGTAAAGAAGTAAATATAAATTATTGTATGCCTTAAAAATTAGCTATCTAAATAACCGATTGGCAGGGGCAAGGCATATCTTGACTGCATATATTCCAAGTGAACTACTTCCAGCTTACGCAGGGGGCTTTTCCTGGGCTTAGCCCAAGAAGGT
>CAYMEO010000012.1:30610-39693 GCA_964389705.1 uncultured Spirochaetia bacterium | reverse complement strand
ATTGCTTGACAATAGATTACCTCTTGTGAGACAATACCAATAGAAAAGATCCATGATAAAGGGATTATGAAAACCGGTCTACGAACCCTACACGGTCTTACGGATGATGAGGAGATTGCGATTGTGGAGGAGGGAGCCATGACTTGGAAAGAAAGTATAAGCTAGGTATACCTAGCTTATACTTTTAACGGCGCGTTTTCCCATATCTCGACTTAATCTCTTCGAGCTTGGCTCTTTGCTGTGGAGTAAGGATGTCTCTTATTTGAAGGAACATATCCACTTTAACCCTTCTCATATTTCCCCTTATCTCCTCCACTTCATCATTTAATCTAGAGATCTCTTCCCGAGTCGAATTCGGGTTTCTACGTGTATTCTTTAATTCCTCCTCTTTTGCCTTAAGTTTGGAATCAAGCTCTATCATCTGCGGTCTGTATGAAGAGAATATTGCTTCTATACGATTGACCTGATCGTTAGTAAGCCCCAGCTCTTTTGCAATCTTTGGATGCTTCCACCATTTGCCCTGTATATCGTCATCACTACCATAGCTGAGCGAAGACACAAAAACTATAAGGAAGAATAAAATCAGTAACCTTTTCAATTCTTATCCCCCTTTATTATTCTCTTCAATTGGTTCATCCCAAGGCCCATAAACATCAAGTGACTGTCCGCCCTCTTTTGATATGGACTTGTCAAAATCAATTAAAAGCTTCTCATCAGCTCTATCCCTTTCAGTAAAAACGATATTTGTTCTACCAGACTCAAAGAAATTAAACAAAATAACACTCACAATCACAATAACAGCTAAAGCAGCTGCATAGGTCCAGCCGGGCCTCCATTTCCTAAAAAATCCCATTATTCCGCCTTTACTCGTATCTTCATGTGAAACCCTATCCCAGAATTTAGTGATAAAATTTCCCCCAACATCAACGCCGTCCCATATATCCATGAGATTCCATACGCGACGAGATTCATCAAGAAACAAACTACAATTGGGGCACTCTCTTAGATGCGCCTCAACCTGCATCTTTTCATTTTGTGTCAAATCCCCATGGGGGTACTCGAGAATTAATTCTTTAATTTCTTTGCATCCCATCGTTTTCTTCCTCTTTCTTTATATATGGTTTCAACTTTTCAATTAATTTCATCCTACCTCTATGAACATAGGCCTTTACCGCCCCAACCGTACACCCTATAATCTCTGCAACCTCTTCGTAAGGAAGCTCCTCGTATTTGCAGAGAACAACTGCCGTCCTCTCTCTTTCAGGTAGAGACTTCAGTGCCTCAAATATAGCGCCTCCGATCTCTCTCCTAAATGTAACATCATACGCATCCGCCGATTTTGTATCCCCGAGGTCTCCGGAATTCTCCTCTATCTCGTCCAAGCTCAGGTTTTGATCCTTTCCTCTTGATTTAACCTCGGTAAGGCACAGGTTGGTAGCAATCTTATAGAGCCATGTCGAGAACTTAGCCTCAGGTTTGTATCTCTTTGCCGAACGGTAAACCCTCAAGAAGACCTCCTGTGCCAGATCCTCTGAAACGCCTCGGTCATTTGTGAACCTGTATATGTAATTAACTATCCCTTTATAGTGCCTCCTCATAAGCTCAGAAAAAGCAGTATCATCCCCCGATCTAACCCTCTCCATAAGCTCAATGTCGCTTTCCATCTGCATGCCGTTCGGGTCTATAAATAATAACTAAGAGTTTTAGGAAAAAGTTTCAGTTAATTATCTAATTCGAGTATATTTATAGGGTGCCTTAAAACAATATCATGGTTTTTGGCGCAACGTTTTATCATCTCGGGATAACCCTGTAAAATGGACGGAGGTTGTAGGGGGCACGCGGAGATGTACCTCCTAATTGTAATAAAAGGGGAGAGCAGGCCTTGCATCCGCCCTATTTTTGTCAGCAGACTAGGGGGAAGGAATGATGAAAGGAGAAGGGAAACGGACAGAAATAGAAATCCATCACTCAACCGGATTAAACACTTCATTAGCCAAACCTATGGTGTCGCCTCAAGAGATTTCTCAAGCCCGGCGTATTCTCGTTACCATAGGGATAATGATAGGGATGTTTCTTGCAGCCCTTGATGCCACAGCGGTGAGCACAGCAATGCCCACAGTGGTATCGAGCCTTGGGGGTATCAGCATATATAGCTGGGTGTTTTCTGCATATATTCTTACCTCCACTGTAACGCTCCCGCTCTGGGGAAAACTCTCGGATATTTATGGAAGAAGGATCTTTTACATACTCGGCATAGCCCTTTTTCTCTTAGGCTCTGCACTCTCCGGTCAATCCAAATCAATGATTGAGCTAATAGTGTTTCGCGCCATACAAGGTTTCGGCGGTGGAGCACTTCTTACACTCGGAATGATAATTATAGGAGATGTGTTCTCACTTAAGGAAAGGGCAAAAATACAGGGGCTTTTTGGAGGCGTCTGGGGACTTTCAAGTATTATAGGCCCTATTATCGGAGGGTTCATTACAGACCGCCTTTCATGGAGGTGGGTCTTTTACTTAAACATTCCGTTTGGTCTTATAGCCGCAGTAGTAATGGGATTTGCTCTAAAGGAAAGGATTAAAAACAAAAAAGTGTCTCTTGATTACGCAGGAGGAATTGTTCTTACAGCCCTTATTACCCTATTTCTGCTCGGGCTTATGGAGATTGGCAAAGAAAATGGCATAAACCTCCTGCTTGCCCTTGGGACCTTTGTTCTCTGTCTACTTCTTCTTTGGCTCTTTATCTTCATTGAGAAGAGAACAGAAGACCCTGTCCTTCCGCCTGACCTGTTTTCAAATAGATTCTTCAAGGTCTCTGCCATAACCGGATTTCTGATAGGAATGGCAATGTTTGGATCAATCTCATTTATTCCACTATTCGTACAGGGGGTAATTGGAACAAACGCAACGGGAGCCGGAAGTGTCCTTACACCACTTCTACTCGGATGGGTCTTTTTCTCAAGCATCTCAGGAAGGCTCCTCCTTCGATTTAGGTATCGCCCTCTTATACTTTTTGGCACGGGGCTTGTAACCCTTGGATTTTTCCTCCTTAGTCAATGGAGTGAGAACACAACCCGAGACATCGCTACACGCGATATGATATTTCTAGGAAGTGGGATGGGAATAATTCTGATCCCCTTGCTTCTCGGCGTTCAAAACTCGGTTCCCAAAAGGCAGCTTGGTATCGCAACCTCCGGCACCCAGTTTTTTCGCTCAATCGGAGGCGCAGTCGGTGTAAGTGTAATGGGCGCGGTGATGGGAGTATACATCCATTTGGGTTTTGAGTCTTTATCAAATGACGCGGGCCTAAGCATCTCCAGCCTCAGTCCCGACCTACTCGTGAATCCAATGGAGAGACAAAATCTTCCCAAAGAGACACTGAATTCAGTAAGGGTAGTATTTGCACACTCCCTTCACTATGTTTTTATCACTGGACTTATTATCGCATTTCTCGCATTCATATCGTCTTTTTTGGTTCCCAATGAAAGAGCGTTGGATCAGAGGAATGAAGAGTATGGAACCATGAAAAAGGTTAAGAAAGCCAATTAGAAGCATATCATGCTGATCGAAGTATCTAGGTTTAATGGAACTCTTCCATAGTAAATCCTCGGTCAGGGGCAAGATACGAGTAATTGACTTATGTTATAATTTACTCAAACGCACAAATCAAGTGATCCAAAACGATCTAGGGTAAGTTGATGAAAAGAATAGTTTTATTTGAGTTAATACTCCTATTCCTCTCTGGATGCGCGGGAGGCAGCTACATAGCCAACAATGGTACAAATGAGTTTCAGCCAAATGTATGTGCCAATATTCCTATCGGTGTTGAAGGGTTTCAGTACTTAGACCCTTCACTCAAAAAGAAGATAAGCTGTGCCGATTTGGCAAGGTGCGCTTCTCTCTATGGATATGGAACACCGCTTAATGTCCCGTGTGAGTAGCTACTGCCGTTTAAATTAATTAGTCAAACACAGCCTATGGATTTCTTGACAACCCTAGAACGGTTTGGTTTTCTTTACTGAGTCAATGAGTAAAAAGGGAAAGGTTTATCTAATCGGTGCTGGCCCGGGTGATCCAGGGCTTCTCACTATAAAGGGAAAAGAGTGCCTAGAAAAATCGGATGTCGTAGTCTATGATTATCTTGTAAACCCTAGGCTTCTTGAATATGTCAAGGAAGGGACAGAGATAATATATGCTGGAAAGCGAAAGGGTAACGCGGAGTTAACACAAGAGGTTATAAATCGGATCCTCGTCAATAAGGCAAAAGGGGGAAAAACCGTAGCGAGACTCAAAGGCGGAGACCCTTTCATATTCGGAAGGGGTGGAGAAGAGGCAGAAGCCCTCTTTGAGTATGGAATCCCATTTGAGATAGTACCCGGTATAACATCGGCCTTGGCAGTTCCTGCCTATGCTGGAATCCCGCTGACCCACCGCGATTTTACCTCCTCGTTTGCAGTTGTTACAGGGCATGAGAACCCTGCAAAAGAAAAATCCGCTCTACCCTGGGAGGCATTAGCCAAGATTGGAACACTTGTCTTTCTTATGGGGGCAACGAGAATAGAGGAAAACATGAAAAAACTCATTGAATACGGTAAACCACCGGACACTCCAGCCGCCTTTATCACATGGGGAACCCTTACTAAACAAAGAACGGTTACAGGAACCATCGGCGAAATCGGAAGGATTGTAAAAGAAAGCAACTTGAATCGCCTCCCCGCAACCATTGTCGTCGGAGAGGTAGTAAACCTCAGAGAAACTCTCAACTGGTTTGAGAGAAAACCACTTTTCGGAAAAAAGGTGCTCGTTACAAGGACAAGAAGACAGGCAAGCGCGATTGTAAGGCTCCTTGAAGAAGAAGGAGCAGAAGCAATTGAGTTTCCAACAATAGAGATCGTTCCACCTGATAGCTGGGATGAAATGGATAATGCTATAGAAAATCTGGGTTTATATGACTGGATTATATTTACAAGTGTAAATGGGGTTGAATTCTTCTTTGAGAGGCTCAAGATAAAGAAAAAAGGTTTGACAGAACTTAAGGGTATAAGAATCGCAACCATTGGAGAACAGACGGGACGAGCGGTTGAAAATAGGGGACTGAGAGTAGACATAATTCCTTATGAATTCAGTGCAGAGGGAGTCGTTGAGAGCTTTAGGGAAATTGATATAAAGGGAAAACAGATTCTCATCCCAAGGGCAAAAGAGGCAAGGGAAGTCCTTCCGATTGAGCTTCAAAAAATGGGAGCAAAGGTCAACATCGCAGCCGCCTATAAAACAGAAAAACCCAATCCGGAAAAGGTAGAAGAAATGAAAGAGAGGTTAAGAGGAGGTGAGATTGACGTTGTTACATTTGCAAGCTCATCAACCGTAAGGAATTTTCTTTCTATATTTGGTGAGGATAGAGAGCTCCTTTTGAAATCAACAATTGCATGTATCGGTCCTATTACAGCCGGACCACTCAGAGAGATTGGAATAGAACCTCAGATTGTACCAAAGAAATATACGATTGAAGAGTTGGTTAGGTCAATAGTAGATTACTTCAGTTAGCTATTATTTGAATAAAATAGGATCGTGTAATCCCAAATGACTTAGCCCAGGAAACAGGTCAATTCTCATGAACCCTTAAGTTAAGAGATCTATTAAACCAAAATGCCTAGATTCCCGGTTAAGCAAAGCCAGATAAAAAATGGCCAGGCAGTTATTTCGGGCTCGGATTATAGACACATTGTAAAGGTTCTCAGGCTTAATGTGGGGCATAATATTACCCTTTTTGATGAGAGTGGAGTTGAATATATTGGAGCAATAGCAGCAATAGAAAGAGAAAAGATCAGAGTAGCAATAGCGGAATCAAGAAATGTAGAAATGGAGTCAAATTTAAATATCATTCTCCTACAAGGAATACCGAAAGGAAATAAAATGGATTTTATCGTTGAAAAGGCAACAGAGCTGGGAGTAAAAACTATTGTGCCAGTTGTTACCGAAAGATCTCAGACTAGAAATACAAGAAAAGTTGAAAGATGGCAGAGGATTGCAATTGAATCATCAAAGCAATGCGGAAGAATAATAATACCTAACATCTATACGTTAAAGAATTTTTTTGAGGTAATAAAATTAAATTATAGCAATGTATTACGCATTATTCTTCATAATAAATCTAAATATAATATCAAATATATTCTTAATAATGATTTACAGTCATTCATAAACATTATACTTTTTGTTGGTCCAGAGGGTGGATTTTCGGATGAGGAGATAAAAATAGCTGAAGAGAATGGATTTATCCCCATAAGACTAGGCCCTCGAGTATTCAGAACCGAAACGGCGGGTATAGTTGCAATATCAATTCTACAGTATATATATGGGGATATTTGACGTATAATACCTATGGAGAACCTGACCTAAAATCAGGCGATCCTGTGCAATACAAATCATAGGGGTTATAGAGTTGAGAGATAAGACAGCCTTCTTATTTGACCTTGATGGCACACTAGTAGATAGCGTATATCAACATGTGTTGGCGTGGCGAGAGGCACTAGAAAAGGCAAATATCGAACTGTCAGTGTGGCGCATACACCGACGGATAGGGATGAGTGGGGGATTGTTCGTAAATGCCCTGCTACGCGAGACCGGGCGACGGATGACCTCCGAGGAGGCAGTACACATCCAACAAATGCATGAGGAATCCTATAAGCGATTAGTAACGCAAGTCCGCCCCCTACCCGGTGCAAGGGAACTCCTGGCTTATCTATCCCATATTGGGATACCATGGGCTATTGCAACAAGCGGACGGATGGAAATTGCTCGTCTTACATTAGATGTCCTTAAGATAAGTCCTCAAGTGCCCTTGATAACTAGGGATCAGGTAGAGCATGCCAAGCCAGACCCAGATCTGTTTTTGAGTGCTGCCAAAGCCCTCGGAGTAGAGATTGGAGCATCAGTTGTAGTAGGAGACAGTGTATGGGACCTTCTTGCCGCCCGCCGTGCCAGAGCACTTGGAGTGGGTCTACTCTCAGGCGGGTATGGCCAGGATGAACTTGAGCGAGCCGGTGCGTATAGAGTCTATCAGGACCCTGCTGACCTATTGCGGCACTTAGATGAGGTTGGGGTTAGAGTTGCACAATGAAAACAATACTCATTGTATTCAATCAATCTTTCTCTTGGTCCTGAAATATAAGTTCTCGATACTACACGCCTTACCCTTTCTTCTTGATCTCCTTTCCTCTAGTCTTTTTCAAAAAAATCTCCTTCCACTTACACCTTACTGTTCCACCCTCATGGCCTGAGTATGCATAGCAGCGCTCAATCTCTTTCCACCCCTGAGACCCATCTTCCATTGATCCACTTTGCCTCCAAAGGCATATCGAAAGTGACATTGGACACCTAGTAGGATAAATCAGTAAGTTCTTACCCTTTCTTCTAATCTTAGCCTCTACGCTTTCTATGGCCTTTTACCCCCGCCAACTCAATCCTTAAAACTCTCCTTCCATAATAATAGTAGACCCATCACTAAAGCTGAGTTGCTTTACCACCTCTCTATTTATTATTTGTCCATGATAGGAGAGGATCTTCTCGCGGATCTCATTTGAAACCTCAGGATGGTCTTTTAGAAAAGCCTTTGCGCTTTCTCTCCCCTGACCTAACCTCTCGCCTCTGTATGAATACCAAACCCCGCTTTTCTCAATAATCCTTAGACCTACTCCTAAGTCAATCAACTCGCCGTCCTTTGAAATCCCGTTTCCAAACATAATGTCAAACTCTGCCTCTCTAAATGGCGGTGCAACCTTATTCTTTACCACTTTTACCTTTACTCTGTTTCCAGAGACCTCAGGGCCATCCTTTACCGCTCCTATGCGCCTTACATCAATTCTAACAGAAGCATAGAATTTCAGTGCAGTGCCGCCAGTTGTGGTCTCAGGATTTCCATAGCCGCCTATTTTCATCCTCGTCTGATTGACAAAGATTAGAATGGATTTGGATTTGCTAACTGTAGCCGTGATTTTTCTCAGCGCCTGAGACATAAGCCTTGCCTGTAGCCCCATATGGGCATCCCCCATATCGCCCTCTATTTCCGCTTTCGGGACAAGGGCCGCAACCGAATCCAAAACTATGACATCAACTGCACCGCTCCTCACAAGCGTATCTACTATCTCAAGTGCCTGCTCGCCATAGTCAGGTTGTGAAATAAGGAGCCTTTCAATCCTAACCCCCAACCTCTTTGCGTAATTGATATCGAGTGCATGTTCAACATCAATAAAAGCTGCGGCCATCCCTCCGAGCCTCTGAGCCTCAGCTATAACGTGAAGCGCAAGAGTGGTTTTTCCAGAACCCTCTGGACCAAAGATCTCAACTGTTCTTCCCCGTGGAAGCCCCCCTACTCCAAGGGCTAAATCCAGTCCGAGAGAACCAGTCGAGATTACCTCAATCTCCGGTATTTCAACCTCATCTCCAAGGCACATAATTGAACCTCGTCCAAACTGTTTTTCAATTGAGCCTATTGCAATCTCAATTGCCCTTTCTTTGTTTTGTTTAATTCTCTCCATTTTTTCCTCTCTTTGTTCACTCATTAGTGACTACCAGCCGATGTAAATAGCCTCTGCAATCATTAATAACAGTCCGTAAATCCGCAGCTATGACATGTAGAACAACCGCCCTGAAAGATAAGCGCTCCTTCTTTGTTGCAATTTGGACAGTCTTCAGAATAGACCAAATCCTCTGGATCTCTCTTCCATTCATACACAAAGTTTCTAATTAGAATCTGTGCTATAGCACCGGGAACAGATGGCACCGCTCCATTTGAGAATGACTTATCAATACATTGAAGCTCTTCTGATATGCTTTTGATATCTATCCCACTCCTTAGTGCAAGAGAAACAAGTCTTCCTACAGCTTCACAAGCAGCTCTGAGCCCACCATTGGGACTATTAATACGCACTAATATCTCAAATGGTCTTTCCTCTATAGTGCTTACCGTAATATAAAGATTCCCAGAAGACGTCTCAACGAACTCTGTAAATCCATCAATAACTTGGGACCTTTCATTAGGGCTAATCTCATTTACTGTTTTAATGATATTGAGTTTATGAATCATT
>CAYMEO010000012.1:0-30510 GCA_964389705.1 uncultured Spirochaetia bacterium | reverse complement strand
CCCCCGAGTTTTAACCCTCTTTCATCTAATGCCTCTACAATCCCTCGAATCTTCATCTCTGAGTTTCCTCGATTTCTGAATCAATTACCCTTCTCATTGCGGGAAAATGCACTGTAGAATTTGAACCTAGCCCTCAAATCCCTAATTGCCTCCTCTACAGCCCTTTTCTTATCCTCTAAGGACTTGAGTTCACTCTTAATTGATGTAAGCTCGGATTCTAAGGTCTGGAGTTGATATACCCCCTCTTCGATCTCTATCTTTAGGTCTTTCATTTTTCCCATCTTTGTCTCCTTATCCCAATATGTACTAATACAATGGAAGCGATCTATCTATAGGGGCCTTCGGATGTCATATGATATGGCTACTTTGGTCAATTGTCCTTTTTTTATCTCGCCCTGCTATTTTCTCGCGCCGCATCCTTGAAAGGAGGATGAACGAAAGCATGATGATGTGCTTGCAAATACTCTCGTTAGTGAAAAAGTAATCAGGACAGTGACAGAATGCCTCCGATTCATTAATGGCAACACCATAATTCTTTCCTTCGCCATTTGAGATGTATGCCCTGATCTCACTATTTTTCTGCTCAAGCACTCTTACCCTGTAGCCTTCATAGAAAAGACCGGCCAAGGCTCTTTCCAGTCTCCCCTTATCGACCCTTTCAATTAAGTCCATAAACCTCTTTGGTTCCACCTGATAAATCCTCCCTTTGGGTATCTCCCGAAGTTAGCTCTATGTCGGACTCTGTTCAGGGCCATGATCCGAAATCTCTTCTTCTCCTATCCCACGCCATACCCAATCTTCAAGCTCCTTAGCAACCTTAAACAGGCTCTTAGATGTAATCGGCTTAGTATGGGATTTAAGAACCTCCGTAGCCGTGTTAAGACATGCAAGACGCGTGACTATGACCTGACGATTAATAAGGCCCCGTTTCACCTTTTCTCCATAGAAGCCGTCCTCTTTGACCTTAGTTGCGCCAAACCTAGAAACCCGTTGAGAGCCCGACCCACCTAGGACAGTTCTATCCACCTTTGTATCCGATGGCTGATGGGACAGCGATTTAAATCTCATTATCCAGTCTCCATTTACATCAACCCTTATCTCGTCCCCCTCATTCAATTCGGGAGCATCCTCCTGCATGTATTTCGAATAGTTATACCACCTACCATCAATTCTCACCCCTTTGGAATTTATCTTCTCTACAATTCCCTTTACTTCTTCCATGGCCTTTAACCTCCTTTTAAATTAGCTCGATGCGCACCGCATCTCGCATCTTAATTGTTTTTAATCTATTGGCGACAGCCCCTACAAATGTCTTTTTCCTTCTCGTCCCTCTCGATTAAAGGAGTTGAGCAAATACAGCACCTCTCGCCCTTTAGGGCTGCGAGCCTAAGTCCAATCTCGCGCCCTTCTTTCTCCAGTCTCTCTATCTCTGAACAAATCCAGTCAAACTCAAACTCCAACCTCTCTATTTCTGTCATTCTCTCAATCTGATTGAAAATCAGACCTCTTTCTTTGAATCTAGTCATTGAATACTCCTCCCAAATCAATAATTGCACATTGGGCAAAGGTGCATTGGCAATCCATTTACATCCAGAGTTAAAATGCAATGAGAGTCACATCTGAAGCAGTAATGTGGTTTCGCTCCGTCACTGCGATAAAGAACGCGAGTCCTAGCCCTCCTATATGATCTTGATAGAGTCTTACGATGACCTCTGAGTCCCTCTTCATTTAAACTTATTTACCCTTTACTATGTCCATCTTTACTTATCCTTAACGATTTCATTGAAATTAATGAATATGCTTTTATTGTATTCAATGAAGTTATTAAAGTCAAGAGAAAATTTATAATTCTTGAAAAAAAAATAATTGAGCTTTAGCAGTAGGTTACAAATCATCTGTTGAATATAATTTTCTTCGGTGCATTCTGAATGCACTTTTTTCCCTTGACTTGATGTTATGTCTATCTTATTCTGTGACACATACAGGAGTTTGAAGAATTGTGAACATCCAGAGATGGCAAACGCTGTTCGAGATTATACTGATTGTTGGTGCACCTCTGCTATTAGCACTCGTTGAATTGCTCCATCCACAGCCCCATGACCTTTTGAATCTCAATGCACAGACCTGGCTCACGGTTCATTACGCGCAAATCCTATTGTTTCCACTTTCGGCATTGGCACTGGCAGCGCTCGTGCGCGGTCGAGCCGGCATCTCAGCCACACTCTGCCGTATGGCTGCGTTTGCTTTCGGTGTAAGCTACACTGCGTTCGACACAGCAGCCGGTGTTGTAACGGGTATCCTCGTCAAAGCGGCGCACGCATCTGGCACGCCGGATCTATGGCGTGCCCCAATCGATGCAGTCTGGACACATCCAATCATGGGCGGTTCACCGCTTATTCCTGCACCATTTTTGGCGGTGGTCGGAAGTGTTGCGTTGTCGCTCGGCGCCGTAGCCGCCGGGGTTACACTCAAGCGCACGGGCAGTTCGTGGGGGCCAGTGGTGTTACTGGCAATTTCCAGCTTTGGAATCAGCATCTTCAAGACCCACGCCTGGCCGGGCGGCCCGTTGACATTCGGCGGGCTAGCTGTGGCGGGTGCATGGTTACTATGGGAGCGCGCCCAACAAGCGAAAGGGGTATCGCAGCCGTTCAATGTGCTTCAGTGAACCCGTGCTGCCGAGGGCTAACGTTAGGTCGTCTCTAGCATATAGGGAAGCACCGGGAATTGGATTGATCTATATAACCCATTTCGCAAGAGATAACTAAAGGAGGGGAATAAAATGAGAATGCTTATGAATGTCCCAATACCGCATGAACCGTTCAATAGCCTCGTTAGATCGAGCCTGAAGCAGTCAGTATATTTTACAGAGCAAAATGGATTGATTTGTAGACATCGCTATTTGGCAAAACCTATGTCTTTTAGAATCTTTTGATGATCAAAGGCGAGTCTTATAGATTTTATTTCCTCTTTTGAAAATATCCTTATCTCCTTTGTCTCTACACTGGTTGTTAATGCGCCACCTACAGGAACACATAAAAAGCAGACCGAGACAAAATGTCCCCTCGGATCTCGGTTGGGGTCTGAATATACTCCTACGAGTTTTTCTATTTTTACATCTAGTCCGGTTTCCTCTTTTGCTTCTCTTATTACTGCGACCTCAACAGTCTCTCCATATTCAACTATTCCACCGGGAAGTGCCCAGTAGTCTTTATAAGGGTCGAAACTCCTTTTTACCAGAACAACTCCACCACTCATTAATATTATAGGGTCTACTGTAAGTGTGATCGTCTTTTTCATTTAAAAATCCCTAAGCCATATACCAAAACTCCTGCTATTGTCATTTTGTAGTTGAGGCGCATAAATTAGATTCTTCGTGACGCTCACAATGACGTACCAGTTTTGGAATGTCTTCTAAACACCATTAAATAAAGCTAGCTGTAAGCCATTATCTTTTCAAACTACCTTGAACCTCAGTGATGGCTAATCTAAACTGATATGCAGGATTGATAATATATGAGGTGATTAACATGAAGATAGCAGTGGGAAGCGATGAGCGTACACACTTAACAGATTTTGTTATCGAGGAATTGAAAAAAAGGGGGATTGATATTGAACTTCATGGACCACTAGCAGGAGAACCAATTCAGTGGGCGGATGTTGCCGAAAGGGTAGCAGAAAGGGTCGCAGATGGAGCATGTGATCAGGGGATACTTTTTTGCTGGACGGGAACTGGGGTTAGTATAGCGGCAAATAAGGTACCCGGAATTAGGGCGGCACTCTGTACCGATGCCGAGACAGCGCGAGGCGCCAGAAGGTGGAATGACGCAAATGTACTTGCTATGAGCCTAAGGCTGACTTCCCCAATTGTGGCTAAAGAAATACTCGAGGGGTGGTTCAGCGAAAGCCTAGAAAAAGAGGAAGCAACAAACGTCGAGAAGGTAAAGGCCATTGAAAAGAAATACAGCCGATAATATTAAGACAGTCATTCTCAACAAATAAATTCACAGATATATGGCTCTGAATCACAACTTCTACAGGCGGTAGCGGTCATTCAGATGCACAGCCTCAACCGCTGTAGCCAATCCATAAAACCCTACTGCTCAATGCTCATAAACTTGGCTATAAGCATTTTATAAATTAAAATAGTTTGTATTTTAAAATAACTTGGAGGGAAGATGAAAAGAGAAGATTACAACGTAGCTATAGTCGGAGCCACAGGTGCTGTCGGACAGGAGATGGTTCAAATATTAGAAGAGAGAAATTTCCCCGTAGGAGAATTGAGACTCATCGCATCTGAAAAATCCCATGGAAAGGAATTGGAATTTAAAGGTAAAAAGGTAATGGTTCAAAAACTCGATGAGAACTCATTCAGAGGTATCCATATCGCCCTTTTTTCAGCTGGTGCATCAAGAAGCAGAGAATTTGCCCCAAAGGCAGTTGAGGCAGGAGCGGTTGTTGTTGATAACAGCTCTGCGTTTCGCATGGAGCCAGATATTCCTCTGGTCATTCCAGAGATCAATGGCCATGCAATCTCGGATTATAAAAGGCGCGGCATTATCGCCAATCCAAACTGCACAACAGCCATAACACTGATGGCGTTAAAGCCACTCCACGATATATCAAAAATAAAAAGGGTCGTCGCTTCGAGTTATCAAGCCGTCTCAGGCGCAGGGGCAAAGGCCATTGAGGAACTCCGCCTACAGACACTCTCATGGGCAAATGGAGAACCCATGAAAACCGATGTCTTTCCACATCAGATAGCATTCAACCTTCTCCCACATATAGACACATTCCTTGAAAACGGATATACAAAGGAAGAGATGAAGCTCCACAACGAAACCAGAAAAATCCTGGAGGACAACTCGATCCAAGTGACTGCTACAACAGTAAGGGTTCCCGTTTTTCGTGCCCATTCCGTCTCGGTAAACATTGAAACAGAGAGAAAAATTACAGTCCAGGATGCACGAAAAGCCCTTAACAATTTCCCTGGGGTCAGGGTTGTAGATGAGCCTCAGAATTTAAAGTACCCCATGCCCATAGATGCCGCTGGAATAGATGAATGCCTTGTGGGAAGAATAAGAGAGGACTACACAGTTTATGCCGGACTCAACTTTTGGGTTGTTGGCGATCAGCTTAGAAAAGGAGCGGCATTAAACGCCGTTCAAATCGCCGAGGTCTTAATAAGGGAATATGTTTAGTCAAACCTTCCAGAGACTTAAGGAGGCTTTAGATAGAAGAAGAAAAAAGAACTTTACAGAACTGCCCTCGGGTATAAAAATCGGGCTGACAAAACATTTAGAACCTGGTGAAGAGATACTCATTACACTGCGGAATTTCAGGGCTATATACAAGGCACCGACATTAATGGATAGCAACACCTTCTTTAATTCCTGGTTTATACTTACAAACCGAAGAATAATAATCGCAAAGAACTCGTCTTCATTTAAAAAATTTAGAGATATTCCTTATAACACCATATATCAGATTCATTATGAAACGGGAATGTTGGATTCAAAATTAATAATACACTCGCCGGGTACAGTAGATACAATAGAGTTCCTGAGGGAGTCAAGGATATACCACGAAGACCTGGATATAAAGGTAAATAGGGCAGTAGAAGAGTTTAAGAAATGGGGGAAATATCCAGACCTAGGCATGATACAATGTCCTCAATGCGGAATCAAAATCCCTAAAGAGAGTAAATTCTGCCTGGAGTGCGGCAAGAGTATCCAAAGTCCAACTTGATTTCCTTTGTGACTCCAATATAATTGAGGAAAGCAATCGGTAAAGGAGGCTCTATTTATGATACACGGCTCCATTGTCGCCATTGTAACACCATTTAGGAATGGAAAAATAGATGAAAAATCACTTGAAGACCTGATAGAGTTCCAAATAGAAAACGGCACACATGGGATAGTTCCATGCGGGACAACGGGTGAATCCCCCACTCTTTCACATGAAGAGCATGAGTACGTGGTTGAATTGACCGTAAAAACGGTAAAAAAAAGGGTTCCCGTAGTAGCAGGAACAGGCTCAAACAGCACTCAGGAAGCCATAAGACTCACAAAGTTTGCAGAAAAGATAGGAGCCGACGCGGCACTTCTCGTTGTTCCATACTACAATAAACCCACTCAGGAAGGGTTATATATGCATTTTAAACAAATAGCATCTGAGGTAAAGATTCCGCTTATTCTCTACAACATTCCTGGAAGGTCTGGAGTAAATTTAAACCCAGAGACTATATTGAGATTGGCCAGGGATTGCAAAAACATAATCGGTGTAAAAGAGGCATCCGGCTCGGTTCAGCAGGCAAGCAAGATTCTATACCTATGTGGAATGGATTTTATCCTCCTTTCAGGAGAAGATGCACTTAATTTTCCTCTTCTCACAATAGGGGGAAAGGGTTTCATAACCGTCACTGCAAATATTGCCCCCCGAGATGTTGCCGAGCTTTATAACTCATATGCAAGGGGGGAATTCAATCGGGCAAGAGAATTGCACTATAAACTTTTTCCTCTAAATGAAGCCCTGTTTCTTGAAACAAACCCAATCCCTGTGAAGGTGGCACTAAGCATTATGGGAAAGGCAAGCGATGAGTTTAGATTGCCCCTCTGCCAAATGTCACACGGAAACTTAGAGAAACTTAAAACTGCCTTAAAAGAATACGGACTTATATAAAAAACTGTCCTGCCATATAAATGCTAACTCCTAATACTATAGAGGAAAAGTATTGTATACTATCTGCATATATTGCCTGAGTTAGATTTTTGTGGCATCAAAAATATGAAAGAAGCAAGGCTGACTCCCTGGAGAAACATATCAAAATATAAGGGAGAAATCATGAAAGAAAAAATCTGTTTCTCAATAACCTGCGCAATCCTTATGTTAGGATGTGGCGCTGCCAAGATTTACGGTTCTGGAGACGAACCTGTGTATTTTAATGAACCTAGGGCCAAATACAGCCTCATTAAGCACTTTGCTGAAATGGAGAATTTATGTTCCGAAATTTTTGCCAATAAAACCACTTATGATATTTCACCTACTATAAGAAGGGTTCTACGAGAAAACGATGGAGACACCATTATACATTTAGCTTGGGAAATAAGGGAATCGGGAAAGGACGAAGCGTTAACCCTTTTCTCTTTTGGTCAACTCAGATGCTGGAACATCAAAGTTGAAGGAGATATAATAAAATGGAGATGAGCAGAGTTCGCCTCATAAAATAGCAGAGCGGAGGTATAACTGATACTTAATATGGCCGATCATGCTTATACATTTCTTGCCGCCTTATTGAAAAGATCAGAAAAGTCAAATCTCATGTACCAGGACAAATATGAGATAGGTAGATCATTCCCGTTTGATGATTCATACACCGATGAGCTTGTAAGGTATCTTGCCGATAAGCGGTTAGTTGAATACTTTGGAAACGATCCTCAATCTACGAGAATTGCAATCACCGATTATGGTCGCCAATCCGTAAGAAGGGACTACTATGATATGGTTCGTTAATAAAGGCTGATAGCCAAAATGAAGTGTTTATGAGAAGCTAAGTATAAAGAATAACGCTTGAATCTTTTAAAGCACATGAATCTGCCGGATTACTCATACGAAAAGAGAATCTGGGAATTGAAAAAGATCTCGGCCGGAGTTGATGAGGCTGGAAGGGGCCCCCTTGCAGGGCCTGTTGTTGCGGCGGCCGTAATACTCCCTGAAGGATGCGAGATTGATGGATTAAATGATTCAAAGAAGCTCTCTGCCGAAAAAAGAGAGAGCCTATTTCATCAGATTAAAAGCCTGGCAATTGTAACTGGAATAGGAATAGTTGAACCGGAGGAGATTGATAGGATAAATATCCTTAGGGCGACACTCCTTGCGATGGAAATTGCAGTAAAGAATCTAAGTCCGCAGCCCGACTACCTTCTTATAGATGGAAAT
This sequence comes from uncultured Spirochaetia bacterium, assembly GCA_964389705.1. Lineage (GTDB taxonomy): Bacteria > Desulfobacterota_D > UBA1144 > Nemesobacterales > CSP1-2 > PSLL01. The sequence continues at coordinate 22,575 of CAYMEO010000012.1, read as the reverse complement.
ACTCGAACCTCCCTTCTAATTCCGCAACAAACAGTTGTAAAAGGCGACTCAAGGTGTTGTTCAATTGCGGCGGCTTCAATCATTGCCAAGGTCATAAGGGATTCAATCATGGATGACTACCATAAAATCTATCCCGAATACAATTTTAAAAAGCACAAGGGATACCCAACAAAGGAACATTTTGAGGCACTCAGAAGATTCGGCCCCTGCCCGATACATAGAAAGACTTTCAAAGGGGTTTCTTTAAGATAGAAGTTTCAGCTTTTACCTTGAGCCCACTCGCAGGAATAGGAGGCTCTCTAAGCCACCCATCTGGCACATTCCCCATAATGAGTCTATAGCCGTGCTTTATCCTGGGAATGTACCTCTTCCTGTAGAAATGGTCTAAGGCCTCTTCCATTGTATTAAATCTCCAGTTTTTATCCCCGTGAGGTTGTCCGTACCAATCTCTTTCCAGTTTGGGTTTAGTGACTCCACTTTTGTCATAATTGGCATGTACACCCCAGCTTCTTCTCTCTTTATCATATGTCATCCAGAGCATATACCAACTTCCATCGGGATGCTCAAAATACGCATGATATATAGATTCACCAAATATAGCCCCTGTCCATCTAAGTGTAGTGTGTGGAATTTTAATACCTATCTGTGTTCCGGGGAAAAAATTCACATTCCAAAATTTAATTGAAGCGCCTTTTACAGCTACGAGATTAATACCGGAGCGAATGAGGATCATCCCACCTAGACTGCTCACAATCTCGCAAACCCTCTTGATCTGTCCCCCTCTTCCCTTCTCTTTAAATCTCGATGCCCCTTTCTCTAATACGGCACGAATAGACTCCAGATTAGTAAAGTTCTTCTTCCTGTATTTGGGATTCAAGTTTAAGCTTTCCTTAATACCCACCCCTATATCACCCACGACCAGATAAAAGTGGTCCTTATAGCTCTGTATAGCGGCTATACCATAAGGGTCAATCTTATCCTTGGGATTGCTGTGTTGTGGAATATTTTGAAAAGTCTCTATCATGACGCCACAGAGTCTATAAACAATATTTGGCTCAAAGCCGTAATCCTCAATTAATATGTGTGCCAAGACCTCGACTACAGATGTAATCCTATTCTCGGATGTGATGTGAGTTATCTCCTTTAAAGACCGAGACGGGTTCCTCGTATTTGATCTAAGATGCAACACATCGGAGGTAAATTCACAGTCGTTTTCAACCTCCGCAAAGAAATTCATCCTCTCAAGCCAGTTAAGAACATCCAAGCTAATCGGAGGGATAATCTTTACATTTATAGACCGACTCCTGAGATGCTTTATCAATAAGATAAGCATAATTACCCCATAAGGATCGGCAAATTTAATGTTTTTTAGAGAGATGGTAACCTCATTCTCTATACATTCTGGCAGAATGAAATACTCCATATTAGAAGCGTTTAAGGTATCAATCCCTGAGAGGAAACCCAATTCCATTTTACTCTTAATTTAGCTACAGAGAGCGCTAAAAAGCACAAAGAGAGATTTTATGAATAAAAATACCATTTCAATAAACAGATTATAATATTATATAGGGGCACATTGTGATGTGCCCCTAATAATTCTATGTTGCATAAGCTGAGGCTCTAACTTCTCTTATTACAGTTACCTTTATCTGACCCGGGTATGCAACCTCACGCTCGATCTTCTTTGCAATTTCATTTGACAGCAAAACGGCTTCCTCGTCGTTTACTTTGTTGCTTTCAACTACGACCCTTACCTCTCTTCCCGCCTGAATCGCATAGCATTTCTCCACGCCGCGAAAAGAGCTTGCAATCCTCTCAATATCCTCGATCCGCTTTACATAGGTTTCATACATCTCTCTTCTCGCCCCAGGTCTTGCGGCTGAGATGGCATCTGCTGCCTGAACGAGAATCGCCCAGATTGACTGAGGCTGGGGATCATGGTACCTGGCTACGGCCTCTATAACCTCGGCTGGCTCGCCGTATTTTCTTACGAGCTCCTCTCCAATCTCCACGTGAGAGCCTTCAACCTCGTGGTCTAGGGCTTTTCCAATATCGTGAAGAAGCCCCGCCCTTCTTGCAAGCTTCACATTAAGACCTAACTCTCCTGCCATCACACCGCATAAGAAAGCCACCTCAAGGGAGTGGCTAAGTATATTCTGAGAGAAGCTCGTTCTGTATTTTAATTTCCCTACAAGCCTTACAAGCTCAGGATGCATATCATGAGCACCAATATCAAAGACGGCTTCTTCTCCCGCCCTCTGAATCTCCTTTTCAATTTCATTCTCAACCTCTGCCACGACCTCTTCAATCCGCGCCGGATGGATTCTGCCATCTGCGATCAACCTCTCTAAGGTGATTCTTGCTATCTCTCTCCTTATAGGATTTAGAGAGGACACAACTACTGTCTCAGGGGTATCATCAATTATAATGTCTACCCCAGTTCTTGCCTCGATTGAACGAATATTTCTCCCTTCGCGTCCTATAATCCTCCCCTTCATCTCATCGTTCGGTAGATTCACTATGGAGATTGTCTTTTCGCTTGTGTACTGTCCGGCATATTTCTGGATAGCAAGGGCAATTATGTCCTTTGCCTTTCTCTCAGCCTTTTCGTGGAGCTCATCTTCTATAAGCTTGAGCCTCTTTGCCGCTTCGTGTTTGGCCTCGTTCTCAATGATGTTAATGAGCTCCTTCTTTGCCGCCTCCTGAGTCATTCCAGCTATCTCCTCAATCTTTCTCTTTGCATCGGCGATAATCGAATCCAACTCCTTATCCTTTTCGGCAATACTCTTTTCCTTTGCTGAGATCTCCCTCTCTTTCCTTGAAATCTCAGCCTCCCTCTTCTCTATAGACTCATACTTTCTATCAAGATTCTCCTCGCGATTCTGAAGTCTCTTTTCTAGCTTAGCAAACTCCTTTTGTTTTTCACGTGCCTCACGCTCGATCTCGGCTTTGGTCCTCTCTAAAATCTCCTTTGCCTGAAGCTCTCCCTCAACCCTGATTTTTTCGGCTTCCTTCCTAGCTAATTCAATGATCTTCTCAGCCTCCTTCTTAGTCATTTCAATAAGGATTTGAGTCTCGGTCTTTTTAAGCTCAAGGTTCCTCTTTTCCATTATAGCCCTGAAAAAGTAATACGTCACAGCCCCTAGAACAAAAGCTGAGACGGACAATACTATAGACAACATGGCCATTTCACCCTCCTTTTAGGAAGAATTACACCCGACTCCGTAATCACTAACCCCACTTCCTCATCACCCGATGCCATTGGAATTGAATCCAAAACTTGAAAATTGTAAGCGAGTCCTATCCTCCTTTTCTTGTCAGTTTTAAATAAAGTACGATCATAGTATCCCCCTCCGTAGCCCAATCTCCCGCCAAAACGGTCAAAAGCAAGACCGGGGATAATAATGAGATCAATATCCATAATACTAGCCCTAGCCGAATTCAGGCTCGGTTCCGGAATCCCGAATCTCCCTGGTTTAAGCTCATCCAAATCACGTACTTTCCGGAATTCAAGAAGGGAATCATCTACTAAGCAGGGAAAGTAGATTTCCTTACAGAGTTCCTTTGCCCTCCTGAATATACTGTCGGTCCTCACCTCATTTTTTATTGCAAAGTAAAGTGCCACCCGCCGGGCATTCCTGAACTGCCTGAGCCTAAGAAGACTCTTTGTGATTTCTCTACTGGCTTTATCTACTTCCTCAGGGGAGAGACTTAATCTCTTTGAAAGTAAATCATAACGGATACCTCTTTTCTTCCTAAAAAGATCGAAATCCTTTTCTCCAAAACCGGAGAGGTTTAAAGTAGACTCTTTAAACCCACTATTTGAGAGTATCCTAAACCTCCTTCTTTGAGTCTTCTCCTTTAATAAAGGTTCCTTCTCTGAGAGAACTATCCAATATCTCAACCAGTCTTCTTGATCCCTCTTCAGCACGACTTTTAAACTCCTCGAACTCTCTTTTTAATCTGAAATAATCATCAACGACCTTTAGTGTGGCAAGAAGAAAGGGACGAGGCACCGCCACGGCACCCACATGCGGAGAAGCCTCCTTTACCTTTTCTTCTAAATAGTTTGCTATCTCGCGCACATAATCTTCATCCGCATCGGTCTTTATAAAGTACTCGTTGCTTAAGACATTAATCTTGACGCGTCTCATCCGTTCTTATGCCTCCGATCTACTCAGATAGAGTTCTATTTTCTCTATAATCTGATCCAACTTTGATTTAACCTCTTGCCTTTCAGCCTCAAGCCTCCTTATGTTTTCACGAAGCGCTGTCACTTCCTCCATAAGGATCTTGCGCTCGGCTTCTAAACTCGCCTTTTTTGATAATGCCTCTTTTATCTTATTCTCAAGAATATCTATTGTTTCCATATTCTTACTTCAAGAAGTTTAATATTATCTTGAAATTTTTGCAATATATGTAAAAATAATATATGAAAATGGCAGAAATTGGAATACTAAGACGCCTCGAAGAGGTGGAGAAAAGATTCGAGAATATCGAGAAGATACTCAGTGATCCGCACATAAGCCCTTCCGATATTCACCGATACTCAAAGGAGCGCTCTGAGATAAGCGAGATCGTTGAGACATACAGGGAATACAAAAAAAAACTAGATGAGATTAACGAAAACAGGGCGTTGCTTGAAGATAAAGAACTAAGCGAGCTTGCACGCGATGAGCTCTCGGCGCTTGAGAGGGAACGGACAAGACTTGAAGAAAGGCTCCGGCTACTCCTTCTTCCCAAAGACCCAAATGACAATAAAAACGTTTTCCTTGAGATCCGGGCAGGGACAGGTGGCGAAGAGGCCGCTCTCTTTGCCTCAGACCTATTCCGAATGTACACCCGTTATGCAGAGAGAAACGGGTGGAAGGTCGAGATAATGAGCATGAACGAGACCGGAATCGGCGGATTCAAAGAGGTAATCATAGCGATAGAGGGAAAAAATGTCTACAGCAGACTCAAACATGAAAGCGGTGTACACAGGGTTCAAAGGGTACCCACCACTGAAGCCGGAGGGAGGATTCATACATCCACAGCAACCGTAGTGGCTCTCGCAGAGCCCGATGATGTTGAGGTTACGATAGATGAAAAGGATTTAAGAATTGACACATATAGGGCTTCCGGCCCCGGAGGCCAGCACGTAAATAAAACAGACTCGGCTATAAGAATCACACACATCCCTACAGGAATCGTCGTTCAATGCCAGGATGAAAGGTCTCAGCACAAAAACCGTGCAAAGGCAATGAGGATGCTCAAAACCAAGCTCTATGAGATTGAAGAGAAGAAGCGTCAGAGCGAGATCTCAAGTATGAGACGGACTATGGTGGGTAGCGGTGAAAGAAGTGAGAAGATTAGGACCTATAATTTTCCTCAAAATAGGGTTACAGACCATAGGATTGGGCTTACACTTTATAAGCTTGAAGAAATATTAGATGGAGACCTAGATGAGCTAATACAAGCTCTGACTACATATTACCAAACAGAAAACCTTAAACACGCTGTTGGGTCATAAGAGCCAATAGCCATGAGTGTGCCAGTTGATTTAATTGCCTCATTTATTTACACATCGTTGTTAATTAAAATATAAAGTATGAACTGGCATGGAGTCGTTGCATTCTTTTATCTAGTCTCATCTATTCTCTATTGTGTTTATCTATGGACACAAAATCCAAGGGGTTCGGTCTGGGGCTTTCGCACAATTTTGGTTGCAGCCGTGCTCCATACGCTGAGCCTGGTTGCTTTCTACTGGAGTGGCAACCAGATAGCCGGGGGGCTTGATAGGTCTCTTTATTTCTTTTCATGGTTTATTGTCCTGATTTATATTATTTCGCAGGCGCGGTTTAAGGCCTCTATATTGGGAGCCTTTGTAACACCACTTGCTTTTCTCATGATCCTTCCATCTATCATCCTCCCCAGAGGAATTATTGACCATGACCCATCTCTTAGAAACCCCTGGATTCTAACCCACATTGCGATTGTGTTCTTAGGAGAGGCCCTTTTTACAATTGCATTTATTGCTGGCGTTCTCTACCTTTTTGAAGAAAGAAGGATAAAATCAAAGCGTATGGGAAGATTCTTAAAAAAATTGCCGTCCCTTACAGCACTCGATAACCTTAACCACGTCTGTCTCCTTGCAGGCTTCCCTTTGTTAACCCTAGGATTGGCGTTAGGAATGCTCTTTGCAAAAGAGATGTGGGGAACGTTTTGGACTTGGGGGTCAAAAGAAACCTGGTCTCTGATTTCCTGGTTTCTCTATGCAGTTCTAATTCATGGAAGACTTGCCACGGGCTGGAAAGGAAGAAAAGCTGCTGTGGGATCGATACTTGGTTTTGGAGTAATTCTCTTTACATTCTTTGTAATCGGATACTTAGCTCCGGGACGACATGATTTTCTCGGAACATATTAATTTTTAAGGCAACCAAAATTGAAAAAGCTCTACTTTGACTGCTTCTCAGGTGTAAGTGGAGATATGATTGTCGGATCACTTCTCCATCTTGGTTTGCAATTAAGGGTTCTAGAGGGCGAATTAAGCAAGCTTCCGATAAAGGGATACAAACTCGACGCCAAGACCGTAAATAGGGCAGGAATTCAGGGATGTAAATTTAATGTCATCCTAACCGAAGGGCAGACTGAAAGGAGGCTCAAGGATATAAAGGGCATAATACAGAGGAGTAGGCTCAAAGATGTAATAAAAAAAACCGCGATTTCAATCTTTGAAAAGCTGGCAGAGGCTGAGGCTAAGATCCACGGCGTAGGGTCTGAAGAGGTGCACTTTCACGAGATTGGTGCCTTGGACTCAATAGTGGACATAGTTGGAACCGTAATTGGGATTGACATCTTAGGGATTGATGAGATTTACTCTTCGGCAATTCCTTTTTCAAGGAGTCAGATAAAAATGGAACACGGCGTTTATCCAGGACCCTCCCCTGCGGTTTTGGAACTCCTCGGAGGCGTTGAGATGTATGAATCAAATAGAAAAGAAGAACTTGTCACTCCAACAGGCGCCGCAATTTTATCCGTTCTATCAAAGGGATTCGGTCATTTTCCAAGAATGAAGATCTCTAAAATCGGATATGGTGCAGGCACAAGAAACCCAAGTGATCTTCCAAATGTGCTAAGGGCAATAATGGGAGAGGACAGCCAATCTTATCAAGGAATAGAAACGGACAGAGTCATTGTTATAGAAACGAATATTGACGATATGAATCCAGAAGCGTTTGAGAACCTCTTTGAAAAGCTCCTCTCAGAAGAGAAGGTCCTAGATGTTTCACTAATAAACACAATAATGAAAAGAGGAAGACCGGGGCAGATCATTAAAATAATTTCCCGGTATGATGGAATCCAAAGGGTTAGCGAAATCCTCTTTAGAGAATCAACAACAATCGGAGTAAGATACTACGATGCAACTCGATTCAAACTCAGAAGAGAACAAAAAACCGTACCTACAAGATATGGCAATATAATGGTAAAGATAGTTGATGAGCCTGAGTTAGGAATAAAAAGGGCAAAGCCCGAATACGAGGATTGCAAGAGGGCAGCAAACCGCCACAAGGTTTCACTCAGAGAGGTTTACAACGAGGTAAACCTAGCAATCAGCCAATGGCTTTATAAAGAAAAACCTAAATTAAATACTTAACACTCGAAAAACCTTTATTCTACCTTTACTATTTTTCTCCCATTTAGCGTAAGAATAAGAGGCTTGGGAGAGATTATAAGGCTGCCATCTACGTTTTCATTAATATAAAAGAGCGGATTGCAAAAAGAGAGGAGTCGCTCTTTTATATCTTCCCTCCTTTGTATGGGGGTTTTGAGGATCTGGAGAATCAGGTTTGTGGCTTCATAGACCTGATACTCAAGGAATCCTGGCTCTTCTCCGAATATGGCTCTGAATTTGGCATTAAAGTCTATCCAATTCTCAGTGCCGGAAAAAAAGAAATCCGTAAATATAATTCCATCTGTCTCTGTACCTAGGGCGTTTAGAAAGTTCTGGCTGTTCCATGTGTTTGGCCCAAGGAAGATTAAATCCCTCAGACTATCCTCCTGTCTGAGTTTCTTTATCAACTGCGCTGAGTGCGTGGCACTATCAGGAACAAAAACGGCATCGGGATGCCTTGATTTCATCCATTTAATCTCCCCTGAAATGTCAAGGTTCCTTGTGTCATAAGAGCCAATGTAGATTATATTACCCCCGTACTCCCTTACGGATTTGATAAAAGCCTCTTTAGATAATTCCCCGAGTCTAGTTTTTGGATAAAGAATGCCCAAGGTTTTTATCCTTGCATCCTGCACTGCGTATCTTGCAATCACGCGCGCCTGATTCTCGATGGAGTAAGAGAATTTTATGAGGTAAGGATTCCCATCAGATACATCTTCAGAGAGCGGAAACACTAGAGTCGGGATTTTGAGTGATTTGATACTCTCGCTTATTTCTCTAATAGAACTGCTGAGAATCGGACCAATTATAACAGAGATCCGGTCTCTTGCCACCATCTCTTCAAGTGCTATTTTATGCTCCTCATCACCCCGGCCATTATTATAGTCCCTGACGGCAATTTGAAAGCCCTCATTGGATTGGAATATACCTGCCGCCATAAGAACTCCCTTTAGGGCTTTTTTCCCAATTAACCCATATTCTCCGCTTAAAGGCAAGAGACAGCCCACCGATTTGGGATCTACTTTTTCAGAATCGCCATGGGACATTAATCCCTGACCAAGGACATATCCAGGAAGGGATAAACCTAAAAATATAAAGAGAAAGAATGAAAAAAATAATTCTGGAAAAGCCCCATATCTTGAATTGCAATAACCCTCTTTAGAATCCATCTCAGAAAACATTGGTTTGAAATTATAACATCTAAATCGCCTATTGAAGACCAAGATTTCTCAATTCTCCCCATCATTGACGATTTTTGTCACATAGAGGCCAGGCTTATAACGAAGATCTAATAGAACTATAACCAAAAAGAATTTAAAAATCCCTTATTATTAGCAACTTATACCCCGTTTGTTCTATTGGCATCACTCTTGCTATATTTGTGGTATAAAACCACAAATTCCATAAGGATGCAAAACAAGTGACTCATCAGTATAAGGAGTACAACAAGTATGATAGAAGATAAAGATACAGAGCAGGATGAAAAGATTATAGCACGTGTGGATGCCGAACTTAAAGAGCTTATACCAGGGTTTCTGGAAAACAGACACAAGGATGTCCAATCCATCTTGAAGGCTTTAGACCAGGACGATTATGAAACCGCTCGAATCCTTGGACACAGTATGAAAGGCTCTGGCGCTGGTTATGGATTCGACCCTATAACTGATATAGGCAGACTCATCGAGCAGGCTGCAAAAGATAGAAATGCCACTGAGATCCGAAAATGGGTGGGGAAGCTTCTAAACTATATCTCACATGTAAAGGTGGTCTATGAATGAATAGTTTATCAAAGCCGCTGATACTATACATTGATGACGACGAGGATACACTTAAGCTAGTAGAGCTACTCCTGTCAAATGAGGGCTACAACGTGATTACCACTGATGACGGAGATAAGGCCCTTGAGATAGCCATCAAATCCAAGCCAGATCTCATACTGGTCGATGTTATGATGCCAGATGTAAACGGTTATGATGTTTGTCATAGATTGCGATCGAATAAAGAAACCGCACACATTCCCATAGTATTTACAACCGCACTCGGAGGAATAGAATACAAATTTACGGCTTTTTCCCTTGGCGCTGTAGATTATATAGTAAAGCCGATTCAAAAAGAGGTACTCCTCAATAAGATCCGCTCGCATGTAATGGCAGACATACAAGATTAGATCAAAAATTTAAAACCCAATGAGACACCTCTATAGAAACCAGCCGCGCTTCTGATTGATTGCTTTTCACAGGTGTCTAAACACCAATAATTAATTCGTCTCTTACGTTAAAGCCACATTATGTTATTATAATGTGAATATGACTATAGTCCGTACTATACTAGATAAATTTATCTATTTTTTTACCTTTTCCCTTCTTTTCTTTTCACCCCTATTGATAAGAAGTGGAAGCCCAAACCCGTTGGCACTATTCTTAGTTCAAACTCAATGTTTTCTACTTCTTACTCTGTGGCTCTTATATTCGCTGTGTGATAAAAAGGGAATTGAACTTAGCGTAATGAGCTTACCACTCCTCGTATTTTTACTTATATGTCTATTTCAAATTGCCCCCCTTCCAGAGTCTATTTTAGGAATCGTGTCGGTAAAGAGTCTAGAAATCTGGGAAAAGAACCAATCGGTTCTCTCAACCATTGGATTCAATAGGGAAGATAGCGCATTCACAATAAGCCTCTATCCACACGGCACATGGAGAGAAACACTACTTTTATTCTCGTATGTTGCATTCGGATTTGTCATATCAAGAAGGTTCAGGACAGAGAATCAAATAAAGTTCCTTCTCATCCCTGTGTTTACAGCATCACTTATTGAAGCCGCTTATGGGATATACCAATATATAACCACAAGCAATACCGCTTCAGGGCTGGGAGTTGAATCAGGCAGGGGAACGTTTCTCAACCGCAATCATTTTGCGGGGTTTCTTGAGATGTCTCTCCCCCTTGTTCTGGGCTACACCCTGTCCTTGGGCAGGCAACATAGAAGACGCAGGTCTTTTTTTAAGAATCTAGTCTCATCGGATAGATTCCAAAAACAGATTTTGCTCCTCTTTCTTCTAGGCATATTGCTTCTCGCCCTGTTTTTTTCACAGTCAAGAATGGGTATATTTAGTGTTCTTCTATCTCTGCTTTTCTTTTACCTGGCTTATTATAGTTTTAAAAAGGACAGGGTAGAAAAGGCCCTGATGATTCTTTTTGTCTTAGCCGTTGCCCTTATTTATGGACTCTGGATAGGACTCCATCCCATATTTGAGAGGTTTCTTCAAATTGAATCAGATGCCCCCGGAAGGACTTTGGTGTGGAAAGATTCTCTAACAACCATAAGAGACTTTCCTCTTTTTGGAACTGGTCTTGGAACATTTGGTTATGTCTATCCACTGTACAAAAGATACATGGAGCAGGCATTTGTATATATACATGCCCACAATGACTACCTTCAGCTTATAGTTGAGACTGGTCTACTGGGGTTTCTCTCAATTTTAATTGCACTTGGTCTGTTTATACTTTCTCTATTAAAAACCCTTGGCCATCTATCTCATGAAGGAAAACATTTTAGGTTCTTCCTTTCTCTTGGAGCGCTGTCGGGAATCGTATCGCTACTCATTCACAGCCTTGCCGACTTTAATCTACACGTTCCATCAAATGCCCTATATTTCGCATTTCTCATAGGCCTCTCAAAGGCCACCTCTACAGAGTCAGAACAGTATCAGATTCCATAAATATTTCGAAAATATCCCCTTTTAATTTCTTCAAAATTCCTTATAATTACAAGCCTGCTTCCGAGATATATATATCTGTTTGCCAAGATAAACAAATACAATATTGGAGGTCAGATAAATTGGAAAGAACACTTTCAATCGTAAAGCCCGATGGAGTCAGCAAAAATCTCATAGGAGAAGTAATAAGGAGATTTGAAGAGAGCAGACTCAAAGTGATAGCTCTTAAAATGGTTAAACTCTCAAAAGCGCAGGCGCAAGGATTCTACGCCGTCCATAGGGAAAGACCTTTTTTCTCAAGCCTCACAGACTTTATGTCTTCTGGTCCGTGCGTCGTAATGGTTCTTGAGGGCAAGGACGCAATCTCAAAGGTACGTGAAATCATGGGAGCCACAGATCCAGCAAAAGCCAAACCAGGAACCATTAGAAAGGAATTTGCATCAAATATCGAGAGAAATATAGTCCATGGATCTGATTCATCTGAATCAGCATCATTTGAGATAGGGTATTTTTTCAACGCACTTGAAATCCACGAGCGTGTTGAATAGGGGGCTGACACTAGAGAAAAGATAATACTTATGTAAGTTCTATACTCTCTATGGCTAAACTCATATTTGTTTGAAATCTCTCTCCAAACTCCTCAGTGAAAGCTACGGCTAATTTCCCAAGAGGTATTTCCTTACCTAAAATCTCTTTCATTGAGGTTACTCCCATGTTCGAAATTCCACAGGGAACTATAAAAGAGAAGTAACTGAGGTCCGTATTTACATTTAATGCAAACCCGTGCATTGTAATTCCATTCTTTACATATACCCCTATTGCTGCAATCTTCTCTCTACCGACCCAAACTCCTGTGTGATCTTTAATTCTCTCTCCTGATATGCCAAATTTACCAAGAACCCCAATCAGAGTCTCCTCGAGAAGACAGATATAGGATCTAACCCCGAGCTTAAAATCCCTAAGTTTGATTATCGGGTAGCCAACAAGCTGACCCGGACCGTGAAACGTAACGTCACCTCCACGCTCAATCTTCCAAATTTCGATCCCGCGTCTTTTTGCTTCCTCTTTAGAAATTAGAATGTTACTTTCATCTCCAAACCTCCCAATTGTAATAACGGGCTTATGCTCAACAAGAAGAAGGAAGCCCTTGTACTTACCCGAAGAAACCATTTTATGAATTTCTCTTTGAGAAGAAAGTCCCTTAGAGTAATCAACCTTTTCTAAATAAATCCAATTGACTAAATTCTCTGAAGTTATGGACATAATACAGTTGAGTATAACCTTTCCTAGAAACTGCATACAAGTGGAAATTTATAAATATGCATGTAGATACCTCGTACTTATGAACCGTAATCGAGATGCAATTTCTATGATAAAATAAAGAATTAAATGAAAATCACCTCAAATAAAATTAGCCATACTGATCTTCAAAGAAATCTCTCAGAAGAGAAAATCAGTCTGATCTATGTATTTACGGGCAATCAAATCTACTTAATGGATGAAGCCATATCGGAGTTAAAGAGGATCGTCCTTGGTAACTCAACGGATTTTAACCTCTCTCTTTTTTATGGTGACTCTGCTTCAGTAAAAGAGATAATTGATACCGCTAAAACCTACCCCATGCTCTCACGGATGAGACTCGCCATAGTAAAAAATGTCGAAAGACTCCCCGATAGCGAATTCAAGTTACTGGAATTATATTCCCTTTCTCCCTCTCCATTTACATGCCTCGTTTTGATATTTGGTACCCAAGATAACACCCGGTTAAGTGCCTTAGATAAAAAGGAGGTTATTTTTGTTCATTTTGATATAAAAGACCCATCTCAGTCAATCTACCAAGAGGCAAAAAAACTCGGATACAGTATCACAAAAGAGGCAGCACAAGGCCTTATCTCGCTTGTTGGAGACAATATGCAGGATATACACTCAGAGCTACAGAGACTTGCTCTGTTTATAGGTAAAAGAAAAACCATTGAGGTTGAAGATATAGAGAAATTCACTCAAAGGGCACAATTTGGAGACGTCTTTGAACTCATAAACGCCATAGCAGTAAAGGATAAGGAGAAGGCGCTAAAGACCCTTCTCGAGCTTGAAATGGCAGATAAAGAGCCAATTGCCATCCTAAGTAGAATAGGCTGGAGATTCAGATTAATCTGGAGGGCAAAAGAGCTGATTGATAAAAACACTCCTCGTGATGCGATATTAAAAGAACTCAAGGTCTCTCCAGGAGCTCTTTACTACATTGGACAGCAGGCAAATAACCTCTCCTATGAAGAGATTAAACGTATAATCTGTATCCTTTATGAAGGGGATAGAATGTTAAAGACGTCATATATCCCCAAAAACATATCTCTCACAAATCTGATTTTAGAACTCTGCGACTAAATAAAAAATCTCATACGGAGGGTTGTGTTAATTGTTTTGATAGATCATGCACCTTCTTTGAAAGCCTTGCGACATTTCTAGAAACGGTTCTTTTATTAATTACCCCTTTCGATGCGGCCTTGCTAAGCGCCGATACAGTAGATTTTAAAGCCTCTTGAGATTTTGCCAGGTCTTTAGCCTCTATTGCAGCGTTTAACTCCTTTATAACCGTTTTAAGAAAAGAGCGTATATGTATATTCCTCGCCCTTCTCTTTAGGCTCTGACGGTGCTTTTTTATAGCAGAACGAATTCTTTTAGCCATAACCCACTCCTTAACCGTTTTAAGTTCAGCAAATAGTTTGCTGCCGGTAGAGGATTTGTCAAATTAACATCCGGCAAACTTGTGTTAATTCATGGCTAATATACTTCATCTCTATACCAGGTTATGATATAGTTTAAGAATCGGAGGTTAAACAATGAAGTTTTTTCTCGATACAGCCAATATAGATGAAATAAGAGATGCCGCAAGCCTTGGTATTTTAGACGGGGTTACGACAAATCCGACACTTGTATCAAAGGAGAACGGTCAGAGAGGATTCAGAGAACTCATAAGAGAGATATGTGAGATAGTAAAGGGACCTGTAAGCGCGGAGGTAATAAACACAGATGTAGAGAGAATGATTGAGGAAGCGAGAGAGCTTGCCCAAATCCACCATCACGTGGTAGTGAAAATGCCCCTTACAGAAGATGGTATTAGAGCAACAAAGAGAGTATCCGAAGAGGGAATTAAGGTTAATGTCACTTTGGTCTTCTCACCCTCACAGGCACTTGTTGCCGCAAAGGCCGGAGCCACATATGTAAGTCCATTTATTGGAAGGCTCGATGATGTCTCAAATGTCGGTATGGAAATAGTAAGAGATATAATCGGGATTTATAAAAATTATGGCTATTCTACGCAGGTTCTCGTTGCAAGCGTCCGCCACCCAATACATATACTAGAAGCTGCAAAGGCCGGAGCTGATATTGCTACAATGCCTTATAAGGTGTTTAAGCAACTTCTAAAACACCCATTAACAGACATTGGACTTGAAAGGTTCCTCTCAGATTGGGGGAAGAAATAAAGCCGACTCCCTAATATCTAAACATAAGCCCCTACCAGGAATTCCCTATTTCCATCCGCACCAAGTATTGGAGAAGGAATAACACCCATGACTTTAAAATTTAATTCTTTGAGAAAACAAATGATTTTATCAGTTACCTCTCTATGTTTGCTCTCATCTCTTACAATCCCACCTCTTCCAACCTCTCCCTTTCCCACCTCAAATTGAGGTTTTATTAAAGCTATAAGAACTCCGTTCGGTTTAAACAACCGTGATACAGACGGGATAATCTTCGTAAGAGAGATAAAAGAAACATCAATTGTAGAGACGTCCACCAACTCGCCAATACTCTCGGATTTTAAATATCTGGCATTAACCCTTTCCATAACTATCACTCTTGGGTCCTGCCTCAGTCTCCAATCTAACTGGCCATACCCAACATCAATCGCATAGACCTTTTTTGCCCCGTGTTTAAGGAGACAATCCGTAAATCCGCCTGTAGAGGCCCCGACATCCAAAGCGACCTTATCATAAACGTTAATATTAAATTCTCTAAGAGCCGATTCGAGCTTAATTCCTCCTCGGCTTACATAACGCAGAGAAGTATCCCTGAGTTCTACATTTGAATCCTCCCCTACTAAAGCCCCTGCCTTATCTACCCGCACGCCGTCAACAAACACGATGCCAGACATAATAAGGGAGCGCGCTCGCGCTCTAGTAGGCGCAATAGCCTTTTTTACAAGGAGTGTATCAATTCTCTCTCTAATATTTCCTTCCTCCGATATAAAGAGCCAGTTCCCTAAGAGGATCGGCTCTATCATCAAAGTCTTTTAAAGAGAGTATCGCCTTTTTAATAAGCTCAATTGCCACTTCCTTGGCCTTCTCAACCCCGATTATACCTGGATAAGTCGCCTTCTTCTTACGGGCGTCTGTTCCCCTGTCCTTCCCTACTTCTGTTCCCCCTTCAATATCAAGAACATCATCTGTGATCTGAAAGGCAAGTCCAATTGCCTTTGCATATTGTCTGAGATGATAAATCTGATTTTCATCTGCCCCACCTATTCTCCCGCCGGATGTAATTGATGTTTCAATTAAGGCCCCTGTCTTTAAAGAGTCCATCTTCTCAATGATATCAAGTGTTACCTCTTTTCCTTCAAGGGCAAGGTCAAGGGCCTGACCACCTACCATCCCTTGAGATCCCGCAGCCATTGAAATATCCTGTATAACCTCAATAATTACAAATGGATCAATACCGCTTGATATACCGTGATTGGCAATTATTGAAAACGCATCTGTAAGCAGGGCGTCTCCAGCAAGTATAGCAATTGCCTCTCCAAAAACGCTATGATTAGTAGGTATGCCGCGCCTCAGTATATCATCATCCATTGAGGGCAGGTCATCATGGATTAGCGAGTACGTATGGATCATCTCAATTGCGCAAGCTATAGGAATTACATTCTCAATCGCTCCTCCAACTGCTTCAGAGGCGGCTATGCAAAGGATAGGTCTTAGCCTTTTACCACCGGCAAGGACACTGTAGCGCATGGCCTCCTCCAATCTGCTCATAGGCTTAGTGGGATTTGGAAGAAGCTCAACTAGCTTCTTATCCACCATACCTTTTCTTATAGAAAGATAGAGTTCTATATCGAATCCCATTAAGCTAATCTTCCAAATCGAATCTCTTACTTAAAACCTCTCCGCCCGCCCCTTCTATTAGAATCTCCACCCTTTTTTGAACCTCGCCAAGCTTCTTATGACAAAAGTTTATAAGCTCAACCCCCTTCTCAAAAAGGGCGAGGGATTCCTCTATAGAGAGATTTCCACCCTCTAATTTCTCGATAATAGCCCTAATCTCACTAAGGGCGCCTTCAAATGGCTCCATACATATCTATTTTAGCCTTGGGATTAGGAACACACAAGGACTCACGGCTAATTAGTCCATTTACTAAATTGATAAATAAGGAACTGAAGGTTTTTTTCCTCCCTCTAAATATAGGTTTTGACCGTGCCTTCGGAGAATCCCTACTTATCTGGGATACTCATAGAGAAATTTTGTTGTGGGCTATTTTTATGATATGAGTAATCTACTCATAAGAATTCTTTTCCTCCATGGGAAAGGTGGTAGAAAAGAGGGGTTTGTTGATAATAACAATGAGGTAAATATGATGAAACTTTTATTGAAACTCCGTCTCGAAGTATTAACAAAACACCCCATAGAGGGGGCATTTGTGGCTCTTATATTGCTCGCGTTTTGCCCGACAATCAGTTCCGCGACAGCACAAAATCTGCTAACGTTAACTAACTTCTGCGCAAAAACATCTAAAAATATATTAGAATCCTGTCAGGACGGGGCAGAATCGGATCTCTCGCTTGCTATAGCCAAGTGTAACAATCTTTCTGACACTCCGATGCGGAACAAATGCCAAAAGGAGGCGTCGGTTGGACATGAAAGACGCACTGCAGACCTATAAGGACCAGTTTAATGTACGTCAGGCGGCATGCAAAAGGCTGTGACCAGTCCCATACGACCCTGTGTTGATCCGGCGAACTTCCCAAATTCCACTAATATTGACAATCCCTTCTTCCCACCAAAGCCAGGTACAACCCTCATATACGGGAGTAATACTCAACACATTGAGTTCGCCGTAATCCATAATACAAAGGTGATCCTCGGTGTCACATGTGTTGAAGTACACGACACGGTTACGGTCAACGGCGATCTAACTGAAGACACACTCGATTGGTTCGCCCAGGACAAGGATGGCAATATCTGGTACTTTGGTGAAAACACACACGAGCTTGAAGATGGCCTAACCACGAATATAGACGGCACATTCACGGCCGGTGTTGACGGCGCAAAGCCGGGAATCATAAGGGTAGAACTCATACAGATTACAACGCAGTGAATTTAAGATGAGTTTTTGAATAGTCACGGTAAAATCGCAAATACCCTTGCGGGAAAACCAGAACCTCCCTTTGGCTTTGGAAAGCTCACAACAACAATTGCCCCCGCCTGTGGAACCTGATCCAGATTGGTGAGAAGCTCAATCTGATAGTGATTTGTAGAGAGCACGTAGCTCTCAAGAGAATAGTCATCTCTGGTTGTAGCAATACCGGGGTCTGTATCCGTAGTTTCGTGTCCTGTTGCAGTGACCTTCTTCTTTTCAAATAGATACTTGAGAACATCCATACTCCACCCAGGGTAGTGAGCGACTCCGTTTCTATCCTTGTTCTGCATCCTATCCTGATCGGGCCATCTCTTTGACCAATCCGTTCTCATTGCTACAAACGAGCCTTCTGGAATGGAGCCATACCTTTTCTCCCATCTCCTTACGTCTTCCATAGTGATTTGATAATCGGGGTTCTTTTCGACCTTCTCATGGACATCAATAACCACAAGAGGCATTATCATCTCATTTGGGTCAATCTCATCAACGGTTCTCAAACCCTTAATGAAGTGAGCCGGTGGATCAACGTGTGTTCCCCACTGACCTACATGCTCAAAGGATTCGGCAAAAAAGCCGGAGCCCAGTTTGCCCTTTCCTGGCTCATACCAAAAAAGCATCTCTACTTTTTCATCGGGAAATCCCTTCCAGTGCGGAATACCGGGGTAAAAGGCATGTGTCAGGTCTACAAACCTCTTTGACTTTATGTACTGATTGTAAACCTCCCAGAGCGTAAATCCCCCCTTACTCTCAACCTTAAACACAACTGCCGCCACAATCACTGATACAAAGATGAGAAAATAGATTTTTCTAAGCATAGTTCTTAGCCTCCTTTTAAATTCCTCTGGTTTTACACTCATCATACCATTATTATTATAAGATGCTTTCACACAAGAGAATATTTGTAAGAGGATAAGGCTTATGCCATTTACTGCAGCGCCACATCACGATGTTCTCGTCTTAGTTATTCAGATTGCAGTGCTACTCTTTACTGCCAGAGCGCTAGGCGAAGTGGCACAACGATTAGATCAGCCATCTGTAGTTGGAGAGATCCTCGCAGGCATTGTGCTTGGTCCGTCGCTTCTTAGTGGTTTTGTTCCAACCATCGGCGATTTGTTGGTGCCCCAAACAAAGGTGCAGGGCTATCTACTCGAAGTAGTTAGTTTAATCGGTGCAATGTTTCTACTACTCATTACGGGTCTTGAAACCGATCTGACTCTCATCCGTCGGCACGCCAGAACCGCAATAGGAACTGCGGCTGGCGGTCTTGTAATCCCTTTTGCAACTGGCTTCCTGCTGGGTTTACACTTACCGGATTTTTTACTCGTGGACACGGGACGGAGACTTGTGTTTGCCCTTTTCATTGCGGCATCTATGTCCATTTCAGCTATTCCTGTCATAGCTAAAGTTCTAATGGACCTTAACTTGATGAGACGCGATATTGGACAGACCATCATTGCATCAGGTATGTGTGATGATACTTCTGCCTGGATTATACTCTCGATTATAGTAGGTCTGGCCAGTGGTGAGGCCGTCACAGTAAGTAGCATTCTGCGGGCAGCAGGTAGCGTGATTGCTTTTATGGTACTGAGCTTCACAATAGGCCACTGGCTGGTTAAAAAAGCCCTCGACTTCATTCAAGATGAGGCCGTCAGCCAAGAAAGGCTACTTACACTTGTTATCGTAATGACATTTGCATGGGGGGCAATTAGCCAAGCACTCAAATTAGAGGCGGTGCTCGGGGCATTCGTTATGGGAATTCTGTTCGGGCAAATGCCCAGATTACCTGACTCCATACATCACAAGCTTCAGAGTATAACAATCGGGATTTTTGCACCTATCTTTTTCGCTGTAGCCGGTCTTAAAGTAAATATCATAAACCTACTCAAACCGAAACTCATAGCCATTGCCCTTCTTGTAATCTTTATAGCCACTATCGGGAAGGTTGTGGGCACATATATAGGGGCGCGCTTAATTGGGAAACGTGACCACTGGACAGCACTCAGCTTTGGAGCCGGGCTTAATGCCCGGGGCGCAATGGAGATTATTATTGCAACAATAGGACTTTCACTCCATATACTCAGTCAGGATATGTTCTCAATAATTGTAATAATGGCGATGACCACTTCACTTATGGCTCCCCCTGCCCTGCGCTGGGTTCTTAAACACGTAGAGCCTGAAGAGCAGGAACTCGAGCGACTGCGCCGTGAGGAATTGGCTAAAAGGAGCCTTGTTGCAAATATTCACCGTGTTCTCCTACCAGTAAGACGGCGTAAAAACAGTGATAGCCCTATTCAAACCATTGAATCCCGTATTCTGGAAAAGATGGGGGCTAAAACCGATCTTTCTTTAACCCTCCTCAATGTTACTGAGCCTGGTAATAAGGCTGAAGGTGCCGAATTTCTAGACAAATTAAGCCAACTATTTTCCCAAAAGGAGTTGATTAAGAAGGTCGTAGAAAGTCCATCTCCAGAAAATGCTATTCTGGATGAGGCACAAAAAGACTATGACCTTCTGGTCTTAGGAGCCTCGGGAAAAAATAGAGGCTCAAATATTCTATTTACTCCGCTTGTAGATTACCTTGTCAGATCATCTCTTTGCACCACTATGGTGGTACAGAGCAAACGTTTGCAAGAAACCTGGTCACCAAGACGCATTTTAGTGCCAACTAACGGCACAGTTGCATCCAGACACGCCGCTGAAATCGGCTTCTCGCTTGCATCCTCAGGTGAGGAAGAGGTGATTATTCTCAATGTAGTGGCACAGGACAGAGGCAGCCGATATTATCAGGCCCCGGATGAGATCCTTGAGCATCAGCTTGGGATAGCCCACCAAATCGTTGAGGAGCTTCGCCAGCTGGGCGAATCACTAGGTGTGCTTACAGTAACCGCTGTCCGCGTTGGTCCTGATCCTGAGACTGTTATTCTCGATGTCTCAAGGAAAGATAGGGTTGATTTGATTATCCTAGGAACAAGCCTTCGGCCTGGTTCGGACAGGCTTTTTCTAGGACCAAGGGTCGAGCGCATTCTGGACAATTCACCGTGTCCCGTGATTGTAGTTAATTCTTCCTAGCCGTATCTGTGTCATTTTATACTTTTAGCTACATCATCTCTGATAATGACAAGTCCGTTATAAAGTCTTAGATATGATAAAGGCAGGACAGCTAATGGGGCTAGTGAGCTGTCCTGCCAAAGAGGGAGGTATTAGAGATAATAGGCCTCAGTATCCGAAATAGTACATAAACTCTGCGGCAATTGTATCCTGAAACTTTCTAAGATCGCCATTGCTCTTTTCAAATACATCTTTATTAGCCTGGTCATGACGGTATTCCAATCTGACAATAAGATTATCAAACGGCTTATACCTAGCAAAGGGTTTCAGCTGAAGAGTCGGAGTGAGTTCCCAATATTTTTTCCCGCCGGGTATTGGTGTGGCTGTTGACGAAACGGTTCTAGCCCCATTCCTGTCATCAAAGTATTCTCCCCTTAATACAAGCCTGACCATATCGCTTAAGTCATAGACAATATAGCCCGCGATTCCCCACCAACTTACTCTTTTATCTGATAAGCCTAAATCAGCATTGGTAAACCTCTGCTCGACTCCATAATCAAAGTTTGCTATTATATTTAGTTTACCCATTGGACTAATCGAGGCAACGACATCGAGGAGGTTACGAAAATGGCTATCCGAGTTGTCCTGCTCAGGGCCTATGTAGTCCACAACCCCTATAGAGAATATTCCGTGAGTCAACCCAATTCTCGCCTCAATTGTCTTACCCTTATTGTTATCTTTGACAACATCCCAACCGTTATTTACCCCAATTGTGAAATCAAGGGGAGCAGCAGCATAGTGGAGTCTTATGCCCGTATGCGTAAAGGGAATAGCAAAGCCAAATAGAAGCGAACGGGAGAAGTTGAAGTTATCCTTACTCTCTATAACCTCAGCGCCCGCAAGTGTAACAAATTTTCCTACATAGATATCTAGCCCTTTTCCAACAGGGGCAAGGACATGTATAAAGGCCTCTTGAAGATCGAACTCATTCCCGCCTAGTCCTCTTGCATGAAAAACATCCGTATCCTCTCCGAAATCGAGTTTAACCCTGAATCCGACCAGGTTTGCATACCCCCCTTCAGTCGTTGGAATCCTCTCAAGATAGATTTGGGCAAGGTTGATGTTAAAGGCATTATGCTCAGTATCAAACACCCTAAGTTGATTATTACTAGATTTAGGATTATTAAAGTTAAACTCATAAGATGTATCAATGTAGAGACCTGGCTTTATACTTTTAAGGAAATTGGTCAAGTCACTAACTACACCATTTTCTTCTTCCTTGGCTTTTGGCTCCTCAGGCCTCGTCTTTTCTCCTGATCTCTCTGACTCTAGTTGCTCGAGTCTTTTCTGAAGCTCTTGGTTTTGCCTCTGATTTTCTTCAATCATTTGTTTTAACTCATCTATTTGTTCTTGCTGAGTTTTAGCCCCTGAGCCCACATTGGTGGCAGTTCCATTTTCATCGGCATAAGAGCCTCTCAATAAGAATACAAGTCCCAAAACAGTAAGGATGACTAATTCCACACTCCTTCTCATCTCCTTCCTCCTTTTGCCATAACTGGCCGATTTATTTCGTATTTTTTAATTAATTCTCCTTCTCTGCCTCCAAAAACGCCTTTCCTATTGCCTCTGCCTTCTTCTTAGACATAGGAACTAGTGGATACCCTATGACAGATGAAGAAGAAACAGGCTGGGGATAATAGTCTCTATACCCTGCATAACCCTCAGCACCCATCTCAGGTACATCT
>CAYMEO010000011.1:0-40992 GCA_964389705.1 uncultured Spirochaetia bacterium | reverse complement strand
TAAAACCTGGGATAGGGCAAAAACAGGCCTCAAATTCAGCGCACGAAAGTAAGAATTGAGATATGTCTCTAAAGAAATTGTGATATATTTCCCTTTCTTGTAGTTTACATAATATATCTTATCGGAACTATTAGCTATAATAACTCATACCAGAAATCTGTAATCCTTCCCTTCCTCCTTCTTTTGAAGGCTACCTTTACCCTTGCTCCAATCTTAATTTTCTTTAGAGCCTCATTTAAATCTTCTAAGTCTACTCCTTTTACAAAGTTCACCATAGATGTATTTGCCCCATTGAGCAGGACATAGGCTATAGCATAAGGCGGATTGGGAAGCCCTTTGAACCTTTCATAGACAACTGTAAAGGCCTGAATTGTTCCCTCTGTGCCAACCTTAACCCATTGATCTGTTTGAATAAAACATCTCTCACAATACGAGCGAGGCGGAAGGAGCACCCTTTTGCACCCTGGACATCTCCTTCCAAGTATCTCCCTTCTATCAACAATAGTCCTAAAGAATATACTTCCTATCTCTCCTGCAGCGTGATTGAATTTTATATTCCAGGCTTGAGGAATAAATATCAGGTCTCTTTCCATAATCTAAATCCTATTCGATAATACCGTCACTGTATAAAACTGTAGAGAGCCACCCTCTCCAGTAGCCACAGCGGTTCTTACCCCTTCAATCTGCCTCTCCTCAGCCTTGCCCATCAACTGTATCGCAGACTCTGCAACCCTAACTAATGCCGTAACGCTTATCGGATTTGCTGTAAGCACCCCACCGGATGGATTTATTGGTATCTCTCCGTCCATATCGAATATCCCTTTCTCGTTACACATGCCCGATTCCCCCTTTTCACAAAATCCAAGGGCCTCTACCGCGGCAAGCTCTGTGGATGTAAAGGGCGCATATATCTCGGCAACACTAATCTCCCTTCTTGGATTGTTTATCCCTGCCATCCGGTAAGCCCTTTTTGCGGCTAAAAGTAGACCATCAGTATCAGCATAGTCATTAATTCCAGAGCTATCCATCCTGTCACCTATAAAGTATGAGTTTGTGCATCCGGCAACGCCCCTTATCCAGGCCACCTTCTTCTTATCGAGCCTTCTTATAAACCTCTCAGAGGCCATAACAACTGCACATCCTCCCGTTGACCTGGGACAACAGTCATAGAGCTTTAGTGGATAGCAAATCACCCTTGAATTTAAAACATCTTCTACAGTGATTTCCCCTCTTATATGGGCATAAGGATTTCTTAGAGCATTTTTCCTACTCCTTACCGAAACAAGTGCCATATGATATTCCGATGTTCCGTATTTTTTCATGTGCCTTACTGCCTGGAATGAACACATGTTTACAGCATTGATCGCAACTGCCCTTTCATAGATCGGGTCAAAAATCCGATTAAGAACATTCTGCGCATCCGGGGTCTCGCCCATCTTTTCAGCTCCTACAACAAGTACACAATCAAAGAGCCCAGATGCAATATGGAAAAAACCAGCATGTGCTGCAGAGCCTCCCGTTGTCCCACCCGTATGAACCCTAATAAACGGCTTTCCATAGGCACCCACTGCCCCGGCACACCATCTCTCTGCCGATTCTATCCCTTCCAAGGCATCGAGTGCAAGTGAAAATACCACGGCATCTACGTCCTTGATTTCAATTCCTCCATCCTCTAGGGCAATGACTGCGGCCTCTTTTGCAATCTCAGGTAAAGTCGCGTCATCTCTCCTTGCTGTGTATCTCGTTTGCCCTACCCCAATAATCCCTATATTGTGTGGTTTCATTTTAATTTCCAAGAACCACTACACAACTGCCCTGGGAGAACATCCCAGTAAACCCCTGAGCCAGGGCTAACTCCACACCCTTTACCTGCCTTCCCTCAGCACCTCCCATCACCTGAAGGGCAGCCTCTGCAATCCTTACAAGACCCGATGCAAAGATCGGATTTGATGAGAGAATCCCACCTGAGGGATTTACTGGGAGTTTTCCATCGAGTTTTGTGGCCCCATTCCTGATAAGTCTCTTTCCTTCTCCATCAGGACAAAACCCCAGGGCCTCATATATCATCATTTCGTGATATGGAGTAATATCGCTTAGCTCAACAACGTCGATTGTCCCAATGGGATTCTTAATCTTCGCCATTTTGTATGCCGCTTGAGACGCTTGCCTTAAAGAGAAAAGTTTAGATAAATCTCCATTGCTGACATAATACCCATCAATTGCCCATCCAATACCACGTACCCAAGCACATTGCTTCTTAATGGATCTTGCCTTTCTCATTGAGGCAATAACCAGGGCACATGCCCCGTCTGATTCCGGTGGAATATAGACCTCCCTGAGCGGATAAGAGATAAAACGGCTCGAACTTATCTCACCTCTTGATGGGCTGTAGGAGATGTGAGAAAGCGGGTTCCTCAGGGCATTCCCTCTGTTTTTTAAAGTTACTTGTACTGCATCTTCATCCTCTACATCCGCTCTGCCAATATATGCCGAGGCCTCAAGAGCACATGAGATTATATAATTAAGCCCACATCCACGTAGGTATAAAGGCTCAAAAGCCCAGTTACTAACTAAATTAGGATATGTCTCAGATGACTTATTCCAGCTGACGACAATCGAGTTTTCAAAGATACCCGATGCCACTTTTAGGTATCCCAATACAAACCCATAAATCCCGCCGCCTGAGACCTTGACCTCATCCTTCAAATAAGCGCCACAAGATCCTGCCGTCAGCATATTTGATATTGCACGCCCATCGAGTTCATCCGAACCAGCGGTAACAACACTCTCTATTTCATCTCTTTGAAGACCTGCGTCATCAAGTGCCATTTTTGTAGCCTCGAACACCATTTCATCAATTGACTGGTCTTTTTTCCTTCCATATGAAGTCTGTCCGATACCAATTATGGCGACACTCAAAAGGTAAAATCTCCCTTATTATCGGCCCTAATTAGACACTGATCAAAGCTCAAGGCGCTTTGCAATGATTTCCTTCATTATCTCCGATGTCCCCGCTCCTATTGTAAGGGCACGAACATCACGGTAAAAACGCTCTATAGGGAACTCTCGCATGTATCCATATCCGCCATGAATCTGTAGGGCATCATAAGCGATGCGATTTGCAACCTCTGTTGTAAAGAGCTTTGTCAGAGATATCTCTTTATCTGTTGCCTTCCCCTGACTGAAAAGCCAGGAGACATAATATGTAAGTTGGCGCGCGGCCTCAATCTGAGTTACCATATCGGCGAGCCTATGGCGGATTACCTGAAGCTTCGAGAGCGGACGGTCAAAAACAACCCTCTCACGGACATAGGCGATGGTCTCTTCAATTGCCTTTTGCGATGCCGAAACGGATATAATTGATATTACCAATCTCTCACGTTGGAAATTCCTCATAATCTCACTGAATCCCTCGCCCTCTTGACCAATGAGATTTTCGGCAGGAATCCTACAGTCTTCAAAGAAGAGCTCCGCTGTATCAGAACACAGCCACCCCATTTTACTCAGCTTTCTCCCAATCCTCAGTCCAGATGTTCCTTTTTCAACGATGAAGATAGAGATCCCCTTATGGCGGGCACGTCCATTTATCCCACCTACTTTTCCCACCACAAAATAGATATCCGCACTTATGCCATTTGTGATAAAGATTTTACTCCCGTTTAAGATATAGTACTTCCCGTCTCTTACTGCATATGTATGGATTCCTGCAACATCTGAACCACCACTTGGTTCAGTAACTGCAATGGCACAGATCTTTTCTCCTTTAATTATTTCAGGGAGATATCTTCTTTTTTGTTCCTCCGTTCCCAAAAGGAGGTAAGGAGAGGCCATATCGGTATGCACAGTTACACTTATCGGAAATCCCATTGAACCACATCTTGAAATCTCCTCAATAAGAACCAGGGTAGATATAAAATCCGCACCCGCCCCACCATATTCCTCAGGATACTCGATTCCCAAAAAACCGAGCTCCCCCATCCGTCTCCATACCCAACGTGGAATCTCTTGATTCTCTTCCCATTTTTCTGTGTGTGGAATCACCTCCTTTTCAACGAATTGTCGAACGCTCCTACGAAATATCTCGTGCTCCTCCCCAAATATCCATGATCCCATCTCTGCTTTCCTCACCGGGTTTTTTCACATCTAATCCGGCCCATAAACCTCAATAATTCAGGTAAATCAGAACTAAAGCTGTGACAACATATATAAAATAATTATATCATCCTGAAGACAGATTCGAAAGAAAGCCTAGAATCGTTTGACATCGCTCAGCCCAGTTTGTACAATTTATTGTGTGGGCAGTGCTACTGGGGAGTGATTGAGCCTTCTTATACCGGGTTGAGTATATTATAAGTTGTGGTCTGTTTAATTTAAGGGGGGACAATAGTGGTGACAGACCTTTATAATAGAGATGTTGAAAAGCAGTTGATCCTTGAAGGTGGAAGAGAGTATTTTGGCAGTGGAGCAACTGTAATTGTCAAATCTCTTCTCCAGAGTGGCATATCCTATTTTGCCAGCTATCCGGGCTCTCCTACCTCAACCGTTACTAGCCTCGTAGACAGGGTGAAGTATACTGTATTAAAAGACATTGCTGTACAAGAATCTACAAATGAGGCCGCCGCGGCAGCGGCCCTTAGAGCCTCTATAAGCAATCGTGTGCGTGGTGCAGTTGCCTTCAAGGTTGTTGGATTCAACGTCGCTTCAGATGTAATAGCCCATGTATCATCATCCGGTGTTACAGGAGGGGCCTTGATCCTCGTCGGAGAAGACTATGGATGCAATAACACTATAATTGCCGAAAAAACCCTTCCCTATGCCTATAAATCCGCACTCCCAATACTCGATCCATCTGGGTCGCTTCAGCACCTTTCAGATCTAATAGAAGACGGCTTTGCCCTGTCAGAGTATTGTGGTACACCCGTAATTGTACTTGTAAGGAGCAGGGTTGGGTATATGTCTCAGATAGTAAGGGCCAGAGATAATAAAATGCCGGAAAAGATCACCATCCGAGAGGAGATATTAGAGAAACTACCATTCCCCCCCTATACACAGATACAAGAGGTAGAAAAATATACACTTAGGCTTCCAAGAGCGGTGGAGTTCTTAAAGGCATCCAGTATAAACAGGATATATAACCATTACTCAGGCAGAACGGGAATCATAACTCATGGTATACTGACAGGTATAGTACAGAAAGCCCTTGCCTCTTTAGGTAAGAGGTGTTCTATCTATTCCCTCCACTGTCTGTACCCTATTGTAGAAGATGAGGTAGTTCAATTCCTTTCGGATAAAGAAGAGGTACTCATCGTAGAGGAAGGGATGCCTAATCTCATTGAGAAGGAGATCAGGGCTATAGCACAATCAAATGGGCTCATGATAAGGATCTTAGGAAAAGAGATTATCCCGAAAGCAGGTGAGATCACTTATGAAACCATCACTGAGGGCTTATCTAGATTCTTTGGAGTTTCAATTGCTTCGGATAGGGAGATTCCCAACGTAGAGCTTCCTGAGAGACGTCCAACATTCTGCACAGGTTGTCCTGAAAGACCTATATTTTCGGCAATAAAGATAATTAAAAGGCAAAATCCCAAGGCCCGCTTCCTCTTTAGCAGTGACATTGGATGCTATGCCTTAGGAGGATTGCCTCCTTTTAATCTTAAGGGCTCTATTACTGGAATGGGCACTGGAATGGCAAGCTCAGGTGCACTCTCATCAATGGTGGGAGACGAAAGGGTGATTTCATTTATGGGGGATGGAACACTGTGGCACGGAGGGCTTACAACAAGTGTTGCGAATGCCATTAGAAACGATCAAGACGCAGTGCTTATAATCTTCTATAACTACCATACAGCCATGACCGGACATCAAAAGAACCTCTCTACTCCACTGGCACCGAGGTTAAAGAAATGAAGGGACCGTATCCATTCCTAAAAAAACTGTACAAGAAGCCTGTAACAGATATACAAAAAACGCTTAGAGGCATGGGTGTAAAGTGGGTAGATGTAATTGACCCATATGATGTTGAGGAATCCTTAGAGGCAATAAAAAACGCATATAAGTCAAAATACAGAGGACTTAAGGTAATTATCTCAGATGCCGAATGTGCACTTGAGGCTAGAAGGAAGGTAAAGAAAATTGAATCGCATGTCATTAGTGAGAATAAAAGATGGGTAGAGAGAAAACTCGGTGTAGATGAGGATGTGTGTACGGGTGATCATTCATGTATCTCATATAACGGCTGCCCTTCACTTACTGTAAGGAACAATCCAAATCCACTAAAAGATGATAAAATTGCCTGGATTGACTTTTCATGTATAGGCTGTGGGCTCTGCAGTGAGATTGCACATGTTGCCAGATTGTGTCCGTCATTCTATCAAGTAGATAGGATCATTAATCCGTCTCTTTATGAGAGATTTATGTTCAAGTTAAGAAATCTTGTTATAGAAAGGTTGATGTGCTGATGAGAATACTTATTCCATCCGTAGGTGGCTTAGGAGTCGGAGTCTTTGTAGAGTGGCTCTCGGCTGCGGTAATTTTTGAGGGATTTAAACCAAATGTCTTAAACCTTCCCGGAGTAAGCCAACGTACAGGACGAACCATTTCATATATGGAGATTGCAAATGATACAGAGGTATTCTCCCCATTTCCCCAAAAGGGCAATGTTGACCTTATAATTTCTCAGGAATTTCTTGAACTCCTGCGTGTTCTCAAAGAGGGATATGGAGGCAAGGGCTGCAATGTTCTTGGAACGACATACCGGTACTATACAACTTATGAGAAACTCTCACTAAATCGGGATGTTTATACATATGATAATTTCCGTGATTTTATAGAAAACTATTCTAATGATCACATAGTAGTAGACATCTACAGATTGGGTGTTCCGGATTTTAATAACGCTCATCTCCTTGGATTGTTGAGTGCTTCTGGATACCTGCCGATTATCAGACGGGAAAGCTATGAGAAGGCTATAAGGGCTGTAGGTATAGATACTGAGAAAAACCTAAGAGACTTTGTTTCTGGATACAATCTCTTAGAGGCAATAAAAGCTGGTTCAGCCTCCCCTAGACTCGATATGGTCGGCCTATATGATCCACCTGATATTTATATTAAAGAATCAATAGAGAAGATTGGACTTATTTGTGGTAAAGATATAAGAGATATTCTGTTTGAAGCAGTAAGACAGATAATTGAGTATCAGGATGTAGAATATGCAAGGCTTTATATCTCCAGAGTATATAATCTATATTGCCTTCTCGAGTCCGGTGGAATGGTACAGAGAGGCGGAGAAATAATAAAGGAGTTTGCCAAGATCCTAGCAGTAAGAATGATGTATGAGGATATTATTAGGGTTGCCGATAAGAAAATCAGCAGGGAAAGATTCGATCGGATAAGGAGGCTTTATAAGATTCATGATGCCGATGTCTTCTGGATTAAGGATTTCTTCAGACCTGATCTTGATGAGCTCTATGGTATATTTCCCAACTCACTAGGGAAGATTCTAGATAGAGTGCTTTCAAGATACAGAATCTCTTGGAAGACTGAGATGTCTACTAATCATATATCTGGATTCCTAATTCTTAAAGGAATATCAAAATTCAGGTTCTTAAGGAGACTCTCGTTTAGGTATGCAAAAGAAGATGCTCTTATTGAGAGGTACTTTGATCATATAAGGCGATGCTTGGCCTATGGTACTGAATCTGTCCTTCTTGCAATAAAGGGTGGGGCAATTGTTAGAGGTTATGGGGATGTTCGTCGTGAGATGATACGGAGATGGGAGGAATTCTCTCAATTGACCAATCCCAGGGTTATGTCTTTGTATCTAGATAGCCTTTTCTCTGAAAAGAGATTTGAGGCTGCAGGTTAGATTATTATTTGCGTATTATGGTATATTTTGGCTATGAAGCTCAAGGAAAAATTCGCTCTTGTTACAGGTGCAAGCCGGGGAATCGGAAAGGCTGTTGCAAAGACCTATGTAAGAGAAGGAGCTTCTGTAATAATCTGCGGACGTAATGAAGAGGCTCTACATAATGCGTGTCGAGAGATCTCTCAATATGGAGAGATAGGGTATATACAGGCTGATATTTCAGACAGGGATGATGTAAAGAGACTTGCCAATACAGTGGCTGAAAGGTGGGGAAGGCTTCATATTCTCGTAAATAATGCAAGTATCCTGGGTGTACGCACCTCTATACTAGATTATCCAGAGGATGTTTGGGAGGAAGTAGTTAAGATAAATCTAAATGCTCAGTTCTTTGTAACTAAGGCTCTTCTTCCTTTAATATTGAAATCAGGAAACGGTTCGATTATAAATGTTAGTTCAAGTGTTGGACGACGGGGTGTTGCTAAATGGGGAGCCTACTCAGCATCCAAGTTTGGGCTAGAGGGTTTGACTCAGGTCCTTGCAGATGAACTGAAACCATTAGGTGTAAGGGTAAATTCCGTAAATCCGGGTGGAACCAGGACAGAGATGAGGGCAGAGGCTTATCCTGATGAAGACCCAATGACCCTACCCTCTCCTGAAGAGATTACACCTGTGTTTTTATACCTGGCTTCTGATGAATCGAAGGGTGTAACCGGAAGGGAATTCAACGCCAGGGATTGGATAAACAGGAATGTATGAGAGGGAAACTAAGGATATATAATTACTAGCAGCTCTTTTGGTCCGTGAACCCCCAATGTAAGGTTAAGCTCAATGTCAGCTGTTCGGCTGGGGCCTGTAACAAATGTTATACAACTTGTCAACTCGGAGTAATTTCTTAAAAGGAAAAACAAATCATCTAGATTCTCAACGATTACATCTGATTTCATAACTGCAATATGAATTGGAGGGATTAGAGAAACCGAACGTGGCTGCCTTTGATTTGAAATTAGGACTATGGTTCCTGTCTCTGCTATAGCGAAATCTACCTCCGTAATTCCGATATCAGCTTTTATCATCTCATACTTGTTATTTGGGGAGGCAAATTGTAATCCCTTACTCATAATCAATTCGCGAAGGCCTAGTAATAAATGCGACTCCCATATTGCTAGGCACTTGGCTTTGTAATTATCTACTAACTTTATAATTAGCTCTATAGCTTCTCTCCGGCCTTTTGCAGCTATTGCTTTCCCACCTACTTTTGTTAGCTCTTCTACGAAGCGATTTATTAAACCCCATTTCTTTACTTCTATTTTCTTGTAAGTCTCCATAATCTTTTGTTTAATTCCTTCACTATTATTTGCAGGGGAAATAATAGGCTTTTTTTCTTCCTGACCTGTATCTGAAGAACCCCGAAGCCCGGTTTTTATAAGTCTTAAAACTTCTTCCCTTGTATTTCTGCTCATTGGTTTTATGTGTCTTTGATTTCTCTCCACCTTCTTCTAAATGTCGTTTTTGATACGGCTGGGAAATCACGGTGCCTGGTCCATCTTGAGAAGGGGAATGGCAGTGACCTCAGTTTGCTATTCTTGAGCCATGGTTTCTGAGCGATGTAAGATAATGAAGAGACCAAGCCGTAGATCCTTTTGTGTTCTATGGAAAACCTCCATAGTCTTACTGCAATTCGTTCTCCAAATCCTATTGTTTTTCCCTTTTCTCTCTTGTTCTTGACTGTTGCTCTGAGTTCTAATAAAACCCTAGGGATATCAATCTTTACTGGGCAGACATCCCTACATGCACCACAGAGGGATGATGCAAATGGCAGGTCTGGTGCCCTGTCGATTCCTAGGAGTTGTGGGATTAATATTGCTCCAATTGGACCTGAGTATATCCAGCCATAAGAGTGTCCACCTGCCTTTCTATATACCGGACATACATTGAGACATGCACCACACCTTATACAGTAGAGTGTCTCTCTTGTCTCTTTATTTGCGACAATATTTGATCTTCCGTTGTCTATAATAATCAGGTGAAGCTCTTCGGGGCCATCTAAATCGCTTTTTCCTTTAGGGCCTGTTATAAATGATACATATGCAGATATCTTTTGTCCTGAGGCGCTTCGGAAAAGGATATTTAAAAATGTAGATAGGTCTTCAAGTCGTGGGATTACCTTTTCTATTCCCATAATAGCTATGTGAATTTTTGGAATGGTTGTTGAGAGTCTTGCATTTCCCTCATTCTCAACAATCACAATTGTTCCGGTTTCTGCCACTGCGAAATTGACCCCTGAGATTCCCATATCGGCACTGAGAAACTCCTCTCTGAGTCTTTCCCTTGCTACCTTGGTTAGTTGCTCCGGCTCAAGGTTTGGTTCTGCATTCAGTTCCTTTTCAAAGAGTCCCGCGATGTCTTCTTTTGTCTTGTGTATTGCAGGGGCAAGTATATGTGATGGACGCTCTTTTGCTATCTGAACTATGTACTCTCCAAGATCTGTCTCTACAACCCTTATTCTTGCCTTTTCGAGGGCATGGTTGAGTTCTATCTCTTCTGTAGTCATAGATTTGCTTTTTACAACTGACCTTACCCTATTTTTCTGAGCTATATCTAAAACGATATCACAAGCCTCACTCCCGTCCTTTGCCCAGTGTACATTTCCTCCGGCCTTTGTTACGTTTTCTTCAAGTATCTCTAGGTATTGATCTAGATGTTCTATGGTGTCTTGCTTTATTCCTCTTGCCTTTTCTCTTAGATTCTCCCAGTTTTTAATCTCTCCCGTTGCCTTTTCTCGAACGGTTCTGAAACGGTCGGTTGCGTTTTTGAGTGCCCTTTGAAGATTCTGGTTTCTTATTGCACTGGCTGAGTCTCTTCCGAACCTTAGTTTCTTGGTTTCCATTATTACTCTGTGTTTTCTTGGATTTTTAATTAATATATTAGCTGGAAACGAGAAGTTCGGCTATGTGCATTGTTTTTATAGGGATTCTTCTTCGGCTGAGTGCTCCTCTGATTTGCATCAGGCATCCCATATCTGTGGATACTACTGTATCTGCTCCGCTTTTAACTATGTTCTCTATCTTTTCATCTAGTATTGATGCTGAAACATCGGGGAATTTTACTGAAAATGTTCCTCCAAATCCACAACAGGTATCATGGAGGTTCATCTCAATAAACTCAACTCCCTTTACCGATCTTATTAGTCTTCTCGGCTCATCTTTAATTTTGAGCTCTCTTAATAGATGGCATGAGTCATGATACGTTACTTTTCCTTTGTATGATGCCCCTATATCCTCTACCTTCATTATATTTACTAGGAAGTCCGATAGCTCGTAGGTTCTTGATGATACCTTGTTTACAATTTCTATCATCTCGGGTTCTTCTTTAAATAGTTCTTTGTAGAAGACTTTGACCATTGATGTACATGATCCTGATGGACAGATGATTAATCTATCTTCATCTTGATTGAAAATGGAGAGAAATCTCTTTGCAATTGCCCTTGCATCTTCTTGGAATCCGCTGTTGAAACCCGGCTGTCCACAGCAGGTTTGGTCTTCTGGAAATTCTATCTCTACCCCGAGCTTTTTGAGTACTTTAACAATGCTTTCTCCAACCTGTGGGAAGAATATATCTACTAAGCATGTAATAAAAAGTGATACCTTTACATTTGATCCTCTATTTGTTGTGCCCATTTCTTGATTATGTGTTATAGGTGACTAAAGTCAAGTGGTTCTATGGGATTTGCGATTGAGTTTAACTACTGTACAATAAAAAATGGTTATGTTTGAAAGATTACCGGTTCCCTCACACTTTAATCCGGATAAGGTAGGAGAGGTCTGGAGGGTTGATTATGAGAAGATCGCAAGCTCTGCAGTACTATGGGCTAGGGAGCACTGTATTCAGTCGGCTGCTGAGGATCGATTCAAAATATGCTTAGTTGTTGTAGATGTCCAGAATACATTTTGTATTCCGGGTTTTGAGCTCTATGTTGGTGGTCGATCTGGAACGGGAGCGGTTGATGATAATCGGCGGCTTTGTGAATTTATCTATACTAATCTACATAGAATTACTCAGATCGTTCCGACTATGGATACACATCAGGCAATGCAGATTTTTCACAGTATCTTTCTAATAAATGATAAAGGTGAGCATCCGGCACCGTTTACCCTTATTACGGAAGAAGATATCGTCCAGGGGCATTGGCGGTTTAATCCTGCCTTGTCTCCTAGTCTGTGTCGTAGTGTGGATTATTTGCAGCGTTATCTACTTTACTACACAGCCGAGCTCAAAAGAACTGGGAAATATGAACTTACTATATGGCCGTATCATGCTATGCTGGGTGGGATTGGTCATGCCCTGGTATCCTCGGTAGAGGAGGCAATCTTCTTTCATACTATTGCGCGTTATAGTCAACCGGACTTTCATATAAAGGGCAATCATCCTCTGACTGAGCATTATTCAGTATTGGGTCCTGAGGTATCAGTGGGACCGGATAATGAGCAATTAGCTCAGAAAAGCGATAAGCTCATTAAAAAACTTGTGGAATTTGATGCCTTAATTATTGCAGGACAGGCTAAGAGCCACTGTGTGGCCTGGACAATTGCAGATCTTTTAGAAGACATTATGGTCCATGATAAAAGGCTGGTAGAAAAGCTCTTTCTTTTAGAGGACTGTACATCTCCTGTGGTTGTGAGGGGTGTAGTTGATTATACTGATAAGGCGAATGAAGCCTTCCAAAGGTTTGCTGACGCCGGGATTCATATTGTGCGCTCTACTGAACTGATAGAGGACTGGCCGGGGATTAAAATACCTAAGGGTTAATCTTCCTTACTCTACTCTCTTTTTTGAATTTGTTTAGCAATAGCGGCAATCAAGTTTAATAAAAACTAACTCTCCGCCATCAGATGCCTAACACACCTATCGCACAGAGTCGGATAATTTGGATCAATTCCAACAGTGGTTCTATATGTCCAGCACCTTTCGCATTTCTCCCCAGGGGCCTTTTGAACCTTGATTATGAGTCCCACAATATCTGCACTCTCAAAAACATTATCGCCTTGTGGAGATTCATTAATGATCTCTATATGAGACACAATTGCAGCCACCTTGAGTAATTCTAGATTTTTCTCTATAAAATCTTTGATCTCTCCCTGGGCATAGATCCCAATTCCGGCCTCAAGGGAGCTTCCAATGAATTTATTCTTTCTTGCCCTCTCAAGCGCCTTGAGTATCTCATCCCTTATAAGAAGGAGCCTTCTCCATCTCTCCTCAAGACTACTATCAATAAATTCTGGCTTTGGAAATGGCATTAGATGAACACTCTCCATCTTCTCACCGGGGATATACTGCCATACCTCATCGGCAGTGAATGAGAGAACAGGGGCAGAGAGCCTTGTAAGCCAGTTTAAAATAATATAAATCGCAGTCTGAGCAGACCTCCTTTTCCGCGAATTTGGGGGAAATGTGTATAGAACGTCCTTTTGAATATCAAGGTAGATCGCGCTTAAATCCACAATGCAAAAACGCTGAATATTGTGGTAGATAGTATGGAATTCATAGCTCTCATAGCCTTTAAGTACCTCTTGAGATAAAACTCCGAGGCGGTGCAGAATCCACTTGTCAATCTCCTCCAGCTCCTCATATCCTAATGCATCCCCCGAAGGATCAAAGTCATAGAGATTTCCAAGAAGGTATCGAAAGGTGTTTCTTATCTTCCTATAAGACTCTGTAAGCCTGTCTAAAATCTCACTTGATATTCTGATATCTCCTCTATAGTCCTCAGCCACAACCCAGAGCCGGAGGATCTCCGCCCCGTATTTCTTTATAATCTCAGCAGGCACCGTAACGTTTCCCTTAGACTTAGACATCTTTTCCCCCTCCTTATCCACAACGAATCCGTGTGTGAGAACCGACTTATAAGGAGCAATCCCCCTTGTCCCTACAGATACAAGGATACTTGAGTGAAACCATCCCCTATGTTGATCGCTTCCCTCAAGATACATATCGGCAGGCATAGAAAGCCCGGGGTTTCTTTCAAGCACTGCGGCAAAGCTCACCCCAGAATCAAACCAAACATCGAGGATGTCTGTCTCAAGTCTCCAATCCTCACATCCACAATTAGGACACCTTGTCATATCGGGAAGAAGCTCTTTTGTATCAAGAGTAAACCAGGCATCTGCCCCATACTTCTCAAAAATCTGAGATACATAATCAACTATATCAGCATCCATTAACATCCAGTCACAGGTATTACAATAAAAAACGACAATAGGCACCCCCCATGCCCTTTGTCTCGAAACACACCAATCGGGACGATTCTCTATCATATTGCGAATCCTCTCCTTACCCCAATCCGGAATCCACTTCACACGGTCAATCGCCTCAAGGACATTGGTCCTTAAATGATTCTTCTCCATAGAAATGAACCACTGAGGGGTAGCCCTAAATATAATTGGGTTCTTGCACCGCCAGCAATGGGGATATGAGTGGGTGATCTTTTCCTCCTTAAAGAGATTTCCCAACTCTTTTAGTTTTTCAATTATCCTTTTATTCGCATCATAGACAAACATTCCACCAAAAAATTCAACGTCTTTAGTGAAACGTCCCTTATCATCTACGGGGGCATAAATGTCGAGATTGTAAGCCATTCCAATCTCATAGTCCTCCTGCCCATGCCCCGGAGCAATGTGAACTATTCCCGTTCCTGAATCAAGTGTTACAAAATCACCCAGTGTTGCAATGGATTCCCTTTCATAGAAAGGATGTTTAAACCTTAAGCCTTCGATAGTTCTCCCTTTAAACCTTTCGATGACTTTTGCCTCTTTACCCAGTACGCCCTCAACAAGTGCTTCTGCAAGGATATAAATCTCCCCTTTAAACTCCGCTGTAACGTATGTATAATCAGGATGGAAAGCAAGCGCCAGATTCGCAGGAAGTGTCCAAGGAGTCGTAGTCCAGATTAGAGCAAAAACCTCCTTTCCGAAAAGAGGTTTATTGGGTATGTCACCCAATTCATTGGAAAGTAGAGGAAATTTGACATAAATTGAGGGCGAAGCGTCATTTTCATATTCCACCTCAGCCTCAGCCAGTGCAGTCTGATCATAGTAACACCAATAGACTGGCTTTTTCCCCCTGTATAAGCCCCCATTTCTCATGAATTTACCCAACTCCCTTGCAATTGTAGCCTCATACCCGAAGCTCATTGTGAGATATGGACGCTCCCAGTCACCAAAGACACCGATGCGTTTAAATTCCTCTCTCTGAATCCCTACGAATTTCTCGGCATATAGTCTACAGGCCTTCCTTATCTCAAGCTTTGATGTGGTTTCTTTTTTTGCGCCTAAGTCTTTTGTCACCTGGTACTCAATTGGAAGCCCATGGCAATCCCATCCAGGGACGTAATACGAGTCCAGACCGGACATCGTCTTGGATTTGACTATCACGTCCTTTAGAATCTTGTTCAGGCAATGCCCTATGTGTATGTGTCCGTTCGCATATGGCGGACCATCATGGAGTATGAACTTAGGTCTCCCCTGAGATTCTGCACGAATTTTTTCATAGAGCCTTATTTTCTCCCATCTATCAAGAATCTCTGGTTCCTTCTGGTTGAGATTCGCTTTCATCGGAAAATCCGTACGTGGAAGGTTCAATGTGTTTTTATAATCCAGTTTTTTTTGTTCAGCCATGAAGCGTCTAGATCTCCTCCTGTTATGAGTGGTATATTCAAGGTTTTCCATTTTATTTACATCCAAAAAGTATTAGCAAAGACGCAATGAAAAGCAAGGAAAATGAGGGTATAAATACATTTGCATTATATAGAGCTATTGTCAAACACTATTGCATCATTAAGATGCCTTGCGTGACTGTAGGAATACAACAATGGCATTGAGTTCATCCGATGTAAGATTGCCACTATAGATCGGGCCGCCACTTACGCCAACAATAGAGGGTGGCAGTGGATGCGCACCGAATGCCTCTGCAATTGAGCACGACTTGACATAGGGCGTTAAAAGTATATAGTTTTTTTTCGCTTCCACAGCACTTGATAGCATTTATAAAGAAAGCACTAATGCAGAGAAGAAAAAAATTAGTGATGGGGAGCCATATCCGTATTCCACCAGTAGGTAGTTATTGCCCTAATAACAAAGGAGGCAGATATATATGACTAAAGGCGACTTTGTTTTTACATCTGAATCCGTAACAGAAGGACACCC
The DNA here is from genome assembly GCA_964389705.1 of uncultured Spirochaetia bacterium. Classification (GTDB taxonomy): domain Bacteria; phylum Desulfobacterota_D; class UBA1144; order Nemesobacterales; family CSP1-2; genus PSLL01. Next base: position 24,927 of record CAYMEO010000011.1, on the reverse strand, counting down.
TGATAAGATGGCAGACCAGATTTCCGATGCGGTTCTCGATTCCATAATCGAGAAAGACCCTCCGGCAAGAGTCGCCTGTGAAACCCTCCTTACAACAGGGCTTATCATTGTAGCGGGAGAAATAACAACCACAGCCAGTATAGATGTTAATGACATTGTCAGAAGTACTGTAAGAGAAATAGGATACATAGATAGCTCTATGGGATTTGATGCAAGTAGCTGTGGTGTTATGGTTGCGATTGGAAAGCAATCACCCGATATTGCCCTCGGTGTAGACGCCTCGGATGAAAAAGAGCAGGGCGCTGGAGACCAGGGGCTTATGTTTGGGTATGCAATAGATGAGACACCGGAGCTTATGCCTACTCCCATAATGTATTCACACAAGCTCGCAAAGAGACTTTCAGAGGTAAGAAAAAACGGGACGCTTTCATTTCTCAGACCCGATGGGAAGACTCAGGTAACTGTAAGATACAGGGATCAAAAACCAGTAAGCATTGAGGCTATTGTAGTCTCTTCTCAACACTCCCCCGATGTCAGCAATCGTACAATCTATGAAGGGATAATAGAGGAAGTAATAAAGCCTATAATTCCATCAGAGCTTTTATCACCTAAGACTAAGATTTATATTAATCCCACGGGGAGGTTTGTAATAGGGGGTCCAAATGGTGATACAGGACTTACTGGGAGAAAGATTATAATGGACACCTATGGTGGATGGGGAAGACACGGAGGCGGGGCATTTTCTGGAAAAGATCCATCAAAGGTAGATAGAAGCGCAAGCTACATGGCGCGATATATCGCAAAAAACGTTGTTGCTGCAGGACTTGCAAAAAGATGTGAGGTTCAAATCGCCTATGCAATTGGGGTTGCTGAACCCATATCGGTAATGGTAGATACATTTGGCACTGGAGTAGTTCCCGAAGATAGAATCTCAAAGGCTATAAGAGAGGTATTTGAGTTGAAACCCGCTGGGATTATAAAGACCCTAGACCTCCTCAGGCCGATTTATAAAAAAACCGCAGCTTATGGGCACTTCGGAAGGGAAGAGAGAGAATTCACATGGGAAAAAACTGATAAAGTCCAGAAGCTTCAATCTGCAATTGAATGAATAAACGGAGGCAAAGATGAAATACGACATAAAAGATTTGAGTCTCGCAGGGAGCGGTAAACTCCGGGTTGAGTGGGCCGCACAAGAGATGCCCGTGCTTGCTCAGATAAGAGAGAGATTTAGAAAGGAAAAGCCACTAAAAGGCATAAAGATTGCAGCCTGTCTCCATGTAACTACTGAGACCGCAAATCTCGCCATTACTCTAAAAGAAGGGGGTGCTCATGTGGCGCTCTGTGCTTCTAATCCACTTAGCACCCAAGACGACGTTGCGGCCTACCTAGTAAGGGCACATAAGATACCGGTTTTTGCAATAAAGGGAGAGGATACAAAGACATATTATAGCCACATAAGCAGCGTTCTTGATATAGCTCCGCACATAACAATGGATGACGGCGCTGATTTAGTTTCAACCCTTCATAAAGATAGAACCGAACTCATAAATAATGTATTGGGAGGAACCGAAGAGACCACAACAGGGGTTATACGTCTAAGGAGTATGGCCGAACACGGCGTGCTTAGATACCCTATTATTGCTGTAAATGATGCCGGGACAAAACACTTCTTTGATAACCGCTATGGAACGGGGCAGAGCACGGTTGATGCAATTATGAGAGCGACAAACAGGTTAATTGCGGGTACAAACTTTGTCGTCTGCGGATACGGTTGGTGCGGCAAGGGTGTGTCTCAGAGGGTACGTGGAATGGGGGCAAATGTAATTATAACAGAGGTTGACCCTCTAAAGGCACTTGAGGCTGCGATGGACGGATTTAAAGTAATGTCAATTGACCAAGCGGCAGAGGTCGGAGATTTCTTCTGCACAGTTACAGGCAATATTGCTGTTATAAGAAAAGAGCACTTCGTCAAGATGAAAGACGGGGCCATAGTCTGCAACGCTGGACATTTTAACGTTGAGATTGACCTAGACGGACTTCGTAGTATATCAAAAGGAAAGAGAAAGATAAGAAACTACGTCGAGGAATACACACTTAAAAACGGAAAGAAGATCAATGTCCTTGCTGAGGGTAGGCTTGTGAATCTGGCATCGGCCGAAGGGCATCCATCGAGTGTGATGGACATGAGTTTTGCAAACCAGGCACTGTGTGTAGAGTATATGGTAAGGCACGCAAAGGATTTGGAAAACAAGGTCTATGATGTCCCTGAAAAGGTAGATAAGACTGTAGCTAGGATGAAGCTAAAGGCACTGGGAATAAAGATTGATGAGCTTACGCCACAGCAGAAAAAATACCTCATATCCTGGGAATTGGGAACCTAAGACGCGATTAAACATAGAGAACACAGGGTTCACAGATTGCTTGAAAAATGTTTTTCTACGTTCTCTGTAAACTCTGTGTAAAATCGGGGTATAAATTGAACCGGCTTATAGATAGGTTTCTTACATACCTTACAGCAGTCAAAGGGCTTTCAAAAAACACACTCGAATCCTATGGAAGGGACATTCTAAAATTCGCTGTCTTTCTCGAAGAGAAAAACATCACAGGTATTGAGCGGGTAGGTTATAATCACATACTGGATTTTCTCACCTATTTAAAAGAAATGGGTTTAAGGCCAAAATCCATATCGCGTGCCCTTATATCCATAAGGCAGTTCTTTAAATTTCTCCTTACTGAAGGATTCATTGATTCAGATCCTGCATTCTTTATACGCACACCGAAGATAAAAAGGGTTCTCCCCGAGGTACTTTCAATTGAAGACGTAGAGAAGCTCCTCTCCTCTCCAGAGGAGTCATCGCCTGAGGGAATAAGGGATAAATGTATGCTTGAGGTTCTTTATGCAACTGGTATCAGGGTTTCGGAGCTCGTAGAGTTGAGGCTCAATGACGTAAACTTTGAATTGGGATACATAATAGCCTATGGAAAGGGCTCAAAAGAAAGGATAGTTCCAATAGGAGACAAAGCGAAGAATAAATTGAAGGAGTATTTAGATACATCAAGACCAAAGCTTCTTAAGTCCAGAACATCGGTTAATCTATTTGTCACCCGTCTGGGCAAGAAGATGACGCGCCAGGGATTTTGGAAGATAGTGAAAACCTATTCAAAAAAATCCGGGATTACAAAAAAAATAAGTCCGCATACCCTCAGACACTCATTTGCCACCCACCTACTTGAGCGCGGTGCAGATTTAAGGGCAATTCAGATAATGCTCGGTCATTCAGATATATCCACAACACAGATTTATACCCATATCGAAAGGGGAAGACTCAAGGAAGTACACAAAAAGTATCATCCGAGGTCTTAGTGAATTTCAATATTAAACTCCTACTCATTCAGGCCCCCGTCATTCTCTTTGCACTCACCGTGCATGAGTTCTGCCACGCCTGGGTTGCAAACATGCTTGGGGATGACACGGCAAAAAGACAAGGACGCCTGACACTGAATCCGGTTGCCCACTTGGATGTGCTGGGGACAATACTGATGTTCATCGCAGGGTTTGGCTGGGCTAGACCCGTTCCTATCAATCCCCTGAATTTCAAAAAACCAAGGAGAGGCATGCTCCTTGTAGCCCTTGCCGGACCGGTATCAAACTCCATTATGGCCATTGTTGCAGGAGTCACACTTAGGTTTATTATTCCCCATATAGCGGGCGTAGAGGTTGGCTCTACTCTATCTGGAGTCATGTCCATATCGCTTGTAATGATAATCCTTACGCTCCAATTCGGACTTGCCCTTGCCATATTTAATATGATCCCAATAGCCCCACTTGACGGTTCACGTGTACTCTTTGGACTTTTACCAGAGAGGCATGCCTATGTATACAGCCGATTTGAGCCTTATGGTATGTTGATCTTATTTGCCATTTTTATATTTGGAGATAGGATATTTTCCTATATACTATGGTATCCTATCTCGATCTTTACAAAGGCCCTATCAGGGTATAGTTATTTTCAATTGTCTTATCTGTGGAGATCAATCGTCTCATGAAAGACCTAGCAGTCGATACGCACAACGTATCAAATCTAAATAAAAATAAAAGAGTACTCAGCGGCATGCGCCCGACTGGAAGGCTACACCTCGGACATCTCCATGGAGCCCTTGAGAATTGGCGCGAGCTCCAAAGTAAATACGAATGTTTTTACTTCGTCGCTGACTGGCATGCACTCACAACCGACTATGCCGACCCTTCGAGGATAAAAGAGTACACATATGAGATGATTGCCGACTGGATTGCATGTGGGATTGATCCAAACAAGTCAACAATATTTATTCAATCCCATATAAAAGAGCATGCAGAACTCGCCCTGCTCCTTGCCATGATAACCCCACTTAGCTGGCTTGAGCGCGTTCCGACGTATAAAGAGGTCAAAGGGCAGTTGCAAGATAAAGACCTTGCCACTTATGGATTTTTGGGATACCCTCTGCTCCAGACGGCCGATATAACCGTCTATAAAGCAGACTATGTTCCCGTAGGGGAGGATCAGGTTCCCCACCTTGAGCTTGCAAGAGAGATCGTAAGGCGATTTAACCACCTATATGGAGAAACATTTCCTGAACCACAGCCGCTTCTCACAAAGGTTCCTAAGATTCTCGGCACAGACGGAAGGAAGATGAGTAAGAGCTACGGAAACGCCATTTACCTCAGTGATACGCCTGAAGAGATTACATCAAAGATAATGAAAATGTACACAGACCCAAGGAGACTCAGGAGAACAGATCCCGGAAACCCAGATGACTGTGGCATCTTTTACCTTCACAAATTCTATAGCAATCAAGAGGACATAGATATGGTTAACCGCGAGTGTCGTATCGCCGGAATTGGATGCGTGGATTGTAAAAAGCTTCTGCTTCCAAGCCTCATCAGGGAGCTTGCACCGATAAGGGAGAGAAGACAAGAGCTCATAAGAAGAAAGGACGAATTAGAGGACATAATTAGATATGGTGACAAAAAGGCAAAAGAATTTGCGCGAGAAACGCTTGAGGAAGTGAGGAAAAAACTTGGCATCGCCTGAGCCCTGTTTAGTGAGGCTTGAGACATTTGAAGGCCCACTTGATCTTCTTTTACACCTTATAAAGAAGAATGAGGTAAATATCTATGACATTCCGATAGCCACAATAACTGAACAGTATCTCGAATACCTCAATATGATGAGGGAGCTTAATATTGAGATCGCGGGTGATTATCTTGTAATGGCTGCAGAACTCGGTCTTATAAAATCAAGGATGCTCCTTCCAAAACCCGAACCAGAAAAAGAAGAAGAGGAAGACCCAAGGGCGGAACTTGTAAGAAGGCTCATTGAATATCAGAGATATAAAGATGCCGCAGAGAGATTAGTGAATTTTGAGATCTTAGAAAGGGATGTTTTCGCAAGGGTCGGTCAAGATGAAGAAGGACAGAGGAATCAATCTATAGAGGCCGACTTATGGTCTCTAATTGAGGCATTCCGTGAGGTCTGCAGGCGGAGGGATTCTTCTTGGATGGGCAGCATTAAATTCGATCTAGAGACGGTAACACTCGATGATAAGATAAGGGAATTAATCTCCAAACTCAGAGAACTCAGAACGGTTTTATTCGATGAGCTTTTCGACGGAAGCACATCGAGGTTCGATATAGTAATAACCTTTCTTGCAGTTCTTGAACTTATAAAAGCCGGGGTTCTAGGCGCATTTCAGAACTCCCCTTATGCTCAGATTCAGATAGTCTATATGGGAGAAGGTGATGATTAAAAAACCACAAAGGAAGAGAAGACTACAGAGAAGGATCATTGAAAAATAAATAAACCTTATAGATATGGAGCGAAACTATATAAAAAAGGCAATTGAGTGCATAATCCTCATTTCGGAAAAACCGGTTTCTTCAAAAGAACTCATCGAGGTTTTTCCAGATATGGATAAAGAAGAATTAAAGTGGTGTCTTGACGAATTGGTAAACGAGTGGAATGAACTCGGCCGAGGATTTAGGCTATATGAGGTTGCAGGGGGATACCAGTTTAGAACGCTTTCTGATTACAGCGAGATTATAATCAAGTTTAAGCAATCAAAGCCATTCCGCCTAAGCCGTGCTGCGCTTGAGGTCCTCGCAATAATCGCATACAGACAGCCCATTACAAGAATTGAGATAGACCAGATAAGGGGAGTAGACTCATCTGGCGTCATAGGGTTGCTCCTCGATAAACGTCTCATAGAGATGCGGGGAAGAAAAGAGGTAATTGGAAGGCCGTTTCTCTACGGAACCACAGAAGAATTCCTCCAAACCTTTGGGCTTAAGAGTCTAAAAGACCTCCCTACACTTAAGGAGTTAGAAGAAATACAAAAATCCATGGAAGAGTCAGCAAAAGGTTACTAGAAGCTATCTTATAGCTACTAAGGATAAAAGCTCCTTTTCCTTTTTTTTCATTACAAGCGCATCATTCTTTTTCTTATGATCGTATCCCAAAAGATGGAGAATCCCATGAATGATGAGCTTCTGAATCTCTTTTTCTAAACTGTGTCCATAAAATCGCGCGTGCCTTTTCGCCGTATCTATTGAGATTACTATATCCCCCAATACTATATTTTCTATATTATTTTTAGCAATAGCGGCATTTAATTCTATTGAATCCCATTCATCCTGCGGGAATGAAAGAACATCTGTAGTTCTTTTTATTCCCCTATAGGTTTCATTAAGCCTCCTCATAGCATTGTCGTCTAAAAACGTTATGCAGACCTCTGTATTTCTAGACAGATTAAAGGTATTAAGAATTAGTTTAACTTGCCTTTTTAATTCTCTCTTTTTTTGTGAACCAAGATAGAAAAGATTATCAACTATATCTATTTTCATTTACTTTTATACCCTTATACCCTAACATAAGAAATTGGAAGCCTTTAATGTCCAAGCCAAGTTGTCTTAGCAATAGCGGTATTTAAACCCAAATTTTTTAATTTAATCAAATTGTGCGTAAAACAACTCGGCGCTTTGTATCAACACCTTCCTATTTCTTTCCTGTCTTTGCCTTTCTCTCTTTCTCATCAACGCCCTAAAACCTATTGCAAACGCAGGTAATAAATGTACTGTCCCAGCTGCCATCTGTATTATAACGTGAAAGGGCAAAATCAAAATCCCCATTTGCATCTGAAAATCCCGCTACAACTATCTTGCTGTCTGACTGAATAGCTACAGCATTGGCTTCGTCATCTCCGCCGAAATTAGTCGTCACTTTGCCATCATTAGAGAAGCCATCGTCACGACTACCATCTGGGTTATATCGGACAAGGGCAAAGTCAGAGTTATGAATACTGGAAAGCCCGGCCGCCGCTATCTTGCCGTCTAACTGAATGACCAAGGCCTTGGCTCCATCATCGCTGCCGGCATCAAAACTGGTCAGCACCTTACCAATATTATCAAGCCTTGGGTCAGAACTGCTATTGTTACTAGAAGTAGCCTAGGCTGCCTATACAATGGCCCTTGTCAAAAGCAGAACAGACACACATGGGGTTAAGCTGAATAATACAAAGCCCCTTTTATTTAGCCATTTTATTTGCTTTCTAAGATTGCTCATACCTTCTTCTCCTTCAATAATCCTAGCATTTAAAATGGAGAGGATATTCGATATGAACTCAAACGGATAGAGAAAAGTTTCAAAAATATATTTACATTGCAAAACAAATTTTCTATCCGAGTTCTCATAAATTCAGTTGATAATCAATCAACCTATTGCCTTACCGTCTCTATTAAGAAGAGTTGAGATTGCGCGCTTAATGGCCACCCCAATGTAATTAATTTCTCTCACCGGTTCGATCACTTGTCTTCGCACAGTTGCAGTGGTCGAATCGATTTTATCCATTGTGCACCTGACTATTTCATCCAAACGCTCAACCCGATTCCTCAATGTCAAAGCGATATCGTGTAGTAGGGTAGCAATCTCGACCACTTGAGCACGCGCCAAGTCAGTTATATCATTGGCCTTTGTCGCTATGGGTTCAATTATCCGTCTGTGCAAAATCGAGGTTGTTTCACCAACTTTATCGCTTACGTCCTTAACTATACTATCGAGATTTTTAATCTCATTCTTCAAAGCCAAAACCATATCATGCACCGCAACAGCTGTATCGCTAGTCTTACTGAGAATACCGTGCACTGTAGTGGCTATTTGATTAGTCTTTGTCAATATACCCACCACCAACGGCTTAGACTCAGAAATGGCATTACTTATAGTTTCTCTATTATCACTTATAATCCCATAGATCTCATCAAGAAGAGAATTAATCCTATCGCTTGTTGCGTGCAGTTTTGATATCAACGGTTTGAGTATCCTATAGATTAGAATAAGGAAAATAATATTGGTGATAAATGCAACTAAAACAGCAATTGCAATCGTCCACTCAAAAACTATGTGTCCCATGATGTTTCTCTTCCTTTTCGGCTTTGTTTTTTTCTTCCATATAAGCCTGCTTGCCAGCCTCAATTGCCTCCGATAGCCTCTCGACGCTCTTAATTAATGCCTCTTTGGTTTCTTCAATCACCTCTGAGAGTTGATTAGTACTTCTGTCTATTGCCTCTTTAGCCTCTTCGACAACGGCACCAATCATATTTCGTCCCTTTCCAGCTATGTCTTTAAATATTTCACGAGCAGCCTCATATCCATGCTCCGTAGTTCTATCTATCTGCGCTCTTAAATCTTTACTCAACTTGGAGGCAAACACCAAAGCTACATCAGATATTTTTCCCCTTATCTCCTTACCAAACTTAGGTGAGAGCAATAAGGCCCCAGCTGCACCAACACCACAACCAATAAGAAAATAGGTCAACTTTGTGCCCCCCCTATTCTTAGATTTCGTCTCCTCAGCCTTCTCTGAGACCGGTGCTCTAAATTCTGTATATTTCTCCATTGCTATCCCTCCTATTATCAAATGATCTTTATGTTTGAATCGTTAACGATGAAGATGAAAAAGATAAAAAAATCGAAGGCCTTACTCGACTTTTTAACCCTCACCGGATTAGGATTACAGGAATTCTCTAGGGCGGTATAAAATCCGTAACTCTATATTGAACAAGATAACCTACCCCAAAAACCTCTCCTAATTCTCGTTTCATTCAACGCCTATATATAGAATATCGAGAGCAGATCTAGCTTTCAATGATTTTTTCTAGAATATCCATGCATACTAACAAATCCTCGGAAGCTGTTCCCCTGTTAGCATATCTACCACGCGCATGCCGCCTATCTTGGTTTTCATAATAACCATACCGGGGTGGTCACTTGTAACATCCCCAATAATCGCTGCCTCTCTACCTAAGGGATTTGCCTTCATCTTCTCAACTATGCGCTCGGCATCATCTTTGTCTACAACCGCAATGAGTTTTCCCTCATTTGCCACATAAAGTGGATCGAGTCCCAGCATTTCGCAGGCTCCTCTTACCTCCCTGGTTATAGGGATTTTATTCTCGTCTATCCGAATCCCAACCCTAGAGCTGGTTGCAATCTCATTTAGCGTGCTTGCTACTCCCCCACGCGTAGGATCTCTCATACAATTTATCTTTGTGCTTACCTCCAGTATATCTGTAACAAGAGATATCAGCGGTGCCGTATCGCTTAAAATCTGAGTTTCAAAGTCAAGCCCTTCTCTAGTTGACATAATGGCAATCCCATGAACCCCTATGGTACCGCTCAAGATCACCTTATCTCCCGGTTTTGCCCTATTAGAAGAGATTTGGACACCCCTTTGAACAACACCTATACCTGAGGTATTTATAAAAATCTTATCCCCCTTTCCCTTATCCACTACCTTTGTATCGCCTGTAACGAGTAAAACACCTGCCTCTTCACACGCCCCTTTCATCGAAACAACAACCCTCCATAGGTCCTCTATAGGAAATCCCTCTTCAAGAATAAAGGCCGCACTCATATAGAGCGGTTTTGCCCCGCTTACGGCAAGGTCATTTATAGTTCCATTTACAGCGAGTCTTCCAATATCCCCTCCGGGGAAAAATATCGGGTTTACAACATAAGAGTCTGTTGTAAATGCAAACCTTATCCCATTTAAATCAAGAACGGCTGAATCATTAAGGGGCTCAAGATATGGATTCCCAAATTGGGAAAGAAATACCTTCTTTATAAGGTCTGCCGATAGTTTTCCACCACTTCCATGACCGAGAAGTATATTTTTATAGTCTGTTATAGGCAAAGGACAGCTAAGAACAAACTCAGGTATTTCAGACATTTAAATCCTCCCCTTTTGTAATCTCGGTGCATTTGTATCTTAATTTATTCTACAATTTAAATAACGTCTTCTTCTCCCATCACAACGTGAACCATATCCCAGAGTATATGGAGGAGCGTTTCTTGAGTTTCCTGAATGCGGTGAATGCTGTAGCTAGGCACAATAAAGCAGTAGTCCGACACCTGGGGCATCTGTCCCCCGTCTTTCCCTGCAAAACTGATTGTCATCATACCCATTTCTTTTGCAAGCTTGAGCCCACGTAAGACATTTGGAGATTTACCACTTGTGCTAATCCCTAATGCTATATCACCCTCTTTTCCAATCAGCTTAATCTGATCGTGAAAAATCATTGAGAAATCCTTATCATTGCCAATGGCAGTCATAGTAGCAACATCGGTGTTCAGTGCAATTGCAGGCAGTGGGCGACGCTTCTCTATAATCGGATGAAGAAACTCTACGGCAACATGCAGGGCATCGCATGCACTCCCTCCATTTCCCATTACGAGAAGTTTGTGACCACTATTGAACGCCTTTGCCATGTCTTTAGCGACCTGTACGATTTTATCAGCGTTTTCTTCAAAGAACTTTTCTTTTTGATCTATGCTCTCCCGACATTTGCGCATTATTGTTTCTTTCATTCTACTCACCACCTATTATACAGTTTCCAGTTATATTTTAACCTAAAATAAATCAACCCCGGAAAACACAGAACACATGGAGAGCCAAGAGATTCAGGATTCTACATGACCTCCGTGTAATCTCTGTATGATCGGGTTTTTTTAACTCTGCTTACCTTCCATGAGAAGCAAGATCCGCTAGATTTAAGTATCTACCGTAATTGTAATAAGCGGCACATGCCCCTTCTGAAGATACCATCGTTGCACCAAGCGGATGCTCAGGCGTACACTGCTTCCCAAATGCCAGACACTCATGCGGCTTTTTGAGACCCTTTAGAACCTGACCGCTGATACACATTGAAGACTCCTCAGCCTCTATAGAATCAACGTCAAAGATCCTTTCGGCATCGTGTTCCCTAAATTCATACTTGAGTTTATAACCGCTCTTCGGAATTATGCCTATTCCCCTCCACTTTCTATCTGAAACCTCAAAGACGCTGAGTATTAATTTCTGCGCCGGTATGTTTCCCTCCCGCCTTACGGCCCTTACATACTGGTTTTCAACCTCAGCCCTTCCCTCTTCTAACTGCTTTAGAGTCATGTAAACCCCTTCGAGTATGTCCAAAGGTTCAAACCCAGTGACGACAATTGGAACCTTATAACGTGCGGCTATAGGCTCATATTCCCTCCATCCCATTACTGTACAGACATGACCAGCGGCAAGGAATCCCTGTACGCGGTTATATGGCGATTGCAAAATGGAAGCCATAGAAGGAGGGACTAGAACATGAGAGACCAGTATGGAGAAGTTTTTTATACCTAATCTATGTGCCTGCCACACAGCCATTGCATTTGCAGGAGCAGTAGTCTCAAAACCCACGGCAAAAAAAACCACCTTTTTGCTGGGATTATTCTGCGCAATCTTGAGGGCATCAAGTGGGGAATAGACAATCCTTACATCCCCGCCCTGTGATTTAACCGCAAAAAGGTCTCTCCTTGAACCGGGAACTCGAAGCATATCCCCAAATGAGGTGAAGATTACATCTGGCCGTGAGGCAATCTCCAGGGCCTTGTCAATCATCTCAAGGGGTGTAACACAGACCGGGCATCCAGGACCATGAACCAGTGTAACCCCTTTGGGAAGAAGTTCATCTATTCCATATTTAACTATGGTGTGGGTCTGTCCACCACAGACCTCCATTATAACCCAGGGATGCTTTACCAAACGGTGGATTTTATCCACCATCCGTGACACCATCTCTTCATCTCTATATTCATCTAGGAATTTCATTTAAGTCTCCTTTAATTAGCCACAAATGAAGGCGAATTTAACACAGATAAAAGACCTAACTTACTCGTATTTATCTATGTAAATTCGTGGTCAATTAATTGTCTTCTTGTGGCGTTCGAATCTCTCCAAGTTCATTCATCTCATCAAGAAACTCAAAAACCTTCTTTGCCTCTTCTTCATCTACCCTACTTAGGGCAAATCCTACATGAACAAGGGCATAGTCTCCAACCTGTATATCAGGGACGTACTCAAAACATGCCTTTCTTACGACACCGTCAAAGTCAACCTTGCCCATCTTTAGACCGTTTTCATAGAAAATTTCAGTTACCCTTCCAGGAATAGCCAAACACATTTTTACACCTCCTTCTTTTCAGAGAGTTTTTAATATTAGAATAACCTTCTCTCTGCATCTCTAAGTAACCTCATTATTTTCAATCCACCTCCACAAGGCGTGCAGCAGCCACCACCACTTGACCAAACGATATACCCCCATCATTTGGAGGCACCCTCTGATGTATATACGGTTTAAACCCCTCTTCTTTAAGCCTCTTATACGTGCGCTCGGTTAAATACCTATTCTGAAATACACCGCCTGTTAGAACTACCTTCTCAATACCCAAAAGGCTAGATATATCTATTATTATCTCAGATAATGTATTGTGAAACCTTGTTGATATATATCCTATGTCTCTTCCATCTTGGACATCCTCTAGAATAGCCAAAACCATAGGAGCCCAATCTACTATACAACACGGAGACATATGAGGATGGAATTCCTCCTTTTCCGTAATATCGAAAGGATAAGAGGACTCGATTCCACTTCTTATAGCATACTCAAGCTCCATAGCCGCCTGCCCCTCAAAGCTCACCTTCTGCCTTAGACCAATCAAAGCAGCAACAGCATCAAAGATACGGCCAACGCTTGAGGTAAGAGGAGAATTTATACCCTTTCTCAACATCTGAAACAAAACCCTAATCTCCTCTTCACTAAATGATTGGAGAAGTGGAATATCCTCCTTCATAAATCCCTCACCAAAGACCTCATAAAGAATCCCTAAAGCCGTTCTCCTCGGCTCGCGAATGGCACTTTCTCCACCCGGAATCCTGAATGTCCTAAAGTGACAAACCCGATTAAAAGACACATAACCCGACAAAAGGAACTCGCCTCCCCAAATCGTTCCATCCGTGCCGTATCCCGTTCCATCCCACGAGATTCCTAAGACAGTTTCATTTAATTCATTTTCTGACATACAGGCGGCAACATGTGCATGATGGTGCTGAACCTCTATTACGGGTAGACCCAGACCTTTAGCATAATTCGTAGAGATATAGCCGGGGTGCATATCACACGCAACTATATCGGGTTTAAATTCGTATATCTTCTTGAAATCCTCTATAACCCTTTGAAATGCTTTATAAGCCTCATGTGTTTCAAGGTCCCCTATGTGCTGGCTTATAAATACTTGGTCATTTATAGAGATCGCCACAGTATTTTTTAGGTGTGCCCCCACGGCCAGAATCCTAGGCATTGGCTGAGTTATATTACGACGAATGGGAAGGGGAGCATATCCGCGCGCACGCCTAATAACCATCTCTTTTCCCAGTACTATCCGTACAACTGAATCGTCTACATGTCTTACAATAGGGCGATTATGAACTAAAAAGAGATCAGCAATGCCCCGAAGGCGGATCAAGGCTTCTTTCTCATCTGTTACAATAGGCTCATCCTTGAGATTTCCGCTCGTAGCCACAACAGGAAAGCCAATCTCACGGATCAATATATGGTGAAGAGGGGTATAAGGCAACATAACGCCCAAGTAAGGATTATTAGGAGCCACGTTTGGAGACAGAAGACACGGAGACAGATTGAAATGTACCTCTCCCTTCTTAAGGAGAACAATTGGGCTTTCTGATGATAAAAGAAGGCGCTCCTCAAATAAAGAAACCTCACAACAACTCTTTACTAAATCCAGAGATGGAAACATGACTGCAAACGGTTTTTCCTCTCGACTTTTTCTCTCACGAAGCCTAGATACCGCCTCCTCATTTCCAGCATCCACAATAAGATGAAATCCACCCAATCCCTTCAGAGCCAAGATTCTACCGGATTTCACCGATCGAGCCGCATCAAATAGCGCATCCTGTCCTCTAGAGATAATCCTTCCTTCTAGATTCCAAAGCTCAATGGCTGGACCACATACAGAACAGGCATTCGGCTGGGCATGAAACCTTCTATCCAAAGGCTTCTTATACTCATATTCGCAATCCGGACACATCTTAAATATTCTCATTGATGTATTTGGCCTATCATATGGAATCGCCTCAATCAGTGTAAACCTAGGGCCACAGTTTGTGCAGTTTGTAAAAGGATAGAGAAACCGCCGATCGGTAGAATCAAATATCTCCTCTAGGCATTCATGACAAGTAGATATATCGGGGAGAACGAGGGTCGTTTTCTCCCTGTCTTCTTCGCTTTCCTTTATATCAAACCCCTCATAACCGATGGGATCGAGAAAGGAGAACTCCAGACTATGTATAATCGCCCTCTTTGGCTTCTCTCTATTCAAACAGAGTAAGAATGTATTTAGGCTTTCTTCCATACCCTCAACCTCAATAAACACCCCCTGAGATGAATTTAAGACCCAACCATGAAGCCGAAGCTGTGTGGCCAAACGGTATATAAAGGGTCTAAATCCAACCCCTTGAACCGCACCACGGACTATAACCTTAAGGCGCTTATCCCCTTTTAGCCTGTATACATCTTGCATATCCTTTAGACTTCGCCTCTTTCATACTCCCAACTAAATACGCTAGCCCGGATAAAGAAATTAACTGCACAAGATTCATTGCTGCCCATCCCGTTGAGCAACAATATCGAATGAGAATTTCAGTTCATCCTTTAGCTTGATTGCGCCCCCGACGGCAGTAACCTGCCTGATCCGATAGTCGCTTTGCCTCAGTGTGAACCCTCCGTTTGCACGCAGTGTGTCTCCAAATACCCTTACCTGCGCATCTATCGCCTCGCTCTTGGTGACACCATGCAGGGACAGGTCACCTTTTATATCAACCCGATACCAGTTCTCTGCAATCCTGGTAATCGAGACATCGGTGCTTTTAAAAACAATATTCGGGTAAGTTGAAACCTCGAGCACCTCATTGCGCATCTTATCCTCAATATCTTGACGATCCTTTTCACTGACATTGTCAGCCACCTCGAGTGAATTTGCCTTAATGGTGACACAGAGCGAAGCCGTCTCAGGGGTGTCAGGGTTGAATTTCACCTCGCCCGTGAAATCGCGGATTGCGATTATGGGGTTATGAGCAAAGGCCGAAAGCACCCCACCAGCAAATGCCTGTACTGTAAACCTACTTTCGTTGGCATTAAACCTATATCGAATAGCCATAATTCCATTCCCCCATAGTCAAATTAGCCATAGATATCTAAGAGCGAATAAACTAGTGACTGGATCTCTCACAGGGCCCTCAGCAATCTTGGTTATCTGAGTGATGCTCTTTTAGATGCCCTTCGAGAATCTCATTAGAGTCCACTGCAATCCGCCTGATTTTGGTTCCATTTTCAAGTTCCACTTCATCCACTAGCATTTGATCACCCGTTTTAACCTCAACATCAGGAGCGCCGCACTGGGAACAGATAAATGGGGGATGATTGAGCTCACTCTCAACCCCGCATTTTCTACAAATAAAACGGGCAGGAACTTCCTCTATCTCCAGTATAGCCTCTGCCGCGGGTGTGCCATCAGATACTAGTTGAAAAGAGAACTCAAGGCTATCTGGCACAACCATATGTAATTTTCCAACCTGTAGACGAATTCGTCTAACTTTTTGCCCCCCCGCCACATCCAGAACTACGTCTAAAATCCCCTCAGCAAGTCCCATCTCATGCATGATTATCTCTTCTCTTTCCCGTGCCGTTTATACAAAAATTTACGTCAAACCCAAATAATCCGGCATATAAAATACCCTAGCCCATCTCCTTCTCACACCTATTTATGAGTACCATCACATTGCCCTGGCCTTCAAATAGCGCTCAATGTCAGGGAGCAGCAGATCTATCACCATCTTTAAAGGGGGCGTCCCTCCATCTGTTAATTTTCCCAATTCCTCTAATTTCTCTCTTTCTATGCCAGGAATTAGGCCCGGAAGAGTTGCCACTAGTGGTATCAAAGACCGACGAAGGTCTGGATGTGCCATGATCAACCCTATACCCATAGCTATGAGAGACAACCCCCCGGCTAGAAACAATGTACTTACATCGTTACGTTCCATATATTTCCTCCTCCTTTCAAAATCTAGTTATTTGGTATTTATGTACTATGACCTTTGTTAAAGAAGTCTGTCACTAGCGACTCAATTAGGCTGACAGCCTCATCTACAGCAGCCTGCACGGGTTCACTGAGTCCCATCTGTCCTTCTTCTGAGCCGAAAGTTGCAGGTTCACACCCTACAAGAAGAATTCGCTTAAATCCGCCGCCTCCCATAGACCGAACTAAGTGAAGCACCTTTATAGGGTTCATGCCATGTGTCTCTATCATCGTCTCTTGTTCATCTACATCATCTGCAAGATCAGGTTCAATGATATAGAGTGTGCCCGGTTTCCCTCCACGTGAAACTGAATCAACAAGGATCGCTACATCACAACTATCGAGTAATGTATAGGCAAGATCAAAACCCCGTATTCCAAAGTCAACTACTTTTACTCCATCGGGTAGCGCGCGTTTAGATAACCGCTGTGCCACTTCAACTCCGAATGCGTCGTCTCCAAAGAAAATATTTCCAATGCCAGCAATAAGAATACGCGATCCTACTCCTTGGCCTTGGTCAGAACTCACTATAGGTAGATTCATTCAAATCCCTCCCTAATCATTGCTGCTGATCGGCTCAACTTCCTCAGGAGCGAAAAAGAAGCGATGGCCCGGCATCCTCACCCCGCCAAACTCCTTGCCGGGATCATCATCTACTGTAACAGCAATATAGACCCTATCTTCATAATCCTGCTCTATAGACTCAATAGTTGCAGTCTTCCCCTCTAGTGCCACATCGAAGATATCTCCTCGACTCCGCGGCCGCAGGAGGACGCGATCACCCCGCTTGAGATCAACCCCACCGATGCATATACGCTCGAGTCGTGGTTTTTCTTCCAATGGATTCCAACAGTCAATCAGCTTTTCATCATCGAATAACTTAAGTCCTCTTACTGCTCCATGGAGTTTCATCAGTTGCTCTGGAGGAAGCATTTCGGTCCTCTCTAGTATCTGTCTGGCACGTTCATCTAGCTGACGCATCTCCCTTTTTTCCTCATCCGTAAGAGTCATAATACGCAATGTAAGGAGTTCATCTATCTCAGTTCCATCAAATAGATCACCAGAACTCTCCGGTGCTATCTGTGGATAATCATAGAGTATGATAGGCGATGAGAGCATCATATCTCGCCTTCCTTCTTCTCCTACCAGTACTGGCCAAGTTCCAACATTAAGACACTCGGCTGCTATTTCCTTAAACTCTCCCAGAGGATCAAGCAGAGAGACAAACTCACCCCCTAGAACACCTAGAATCGTATGTGTAGATATGAAAGAAGATAAGAGCACTTCATCACGGCGCGCCTCAGTTGCCCCCTTGAACGGCGTAAGATTCATAATGCGTATGGTGACTCTGAATACTCGGTCACCGACATTTTCAGCCAATACCTCCACAACTCCATTAACAGGCCGCTGCCTTCGCACAATTACCCCAATTATATCACCATTATTAGAGCGCAATGGCTCTAATTCCTGCTCTCGACGCGGTGGGAAGGTAAACTCAAGATGCTCCGGTCGGGCAACAATATCCTCAAGATTTAGATTCGGAATTACAACTTCCCGCTCAACTGCCTCTTGCCAGGTTTGAAATAGCCTCTCGCCGACTTGAAGTGTCTCCACAATATGGAACTCCGGTTCCACGCCATCTGAGAGTCTAGTTAGGGGTTGAACAAGCTCGCCTACTTCCCGCGCAATAAAGTGCAAGAACCGAATCTTTATCTCAATAGATGTCTGATAACTTCCCATCACAAGGCACTGCGTCTGCATAGTCCAAGGGGCTGTGTCTCCTTGGGATAGGCTATAATCGTGCGGATATATTATCCCAAACATCCAGCGTTGTCGGTTCTTCGTTGCCGACGGTCTGTATGGATAGAGAATATATCCCTCGTAGAGAATGGCATTAGCAATCTTTTCAACAAAAGCGAAATTCATGATTTCACCTCTTTGAGCTTAGAGCTTGTTGAGGAATCGGTCCGAAGTCCAGTTGAAGCCTGGGTTGAATCAAGACTAATATCAGAATTCATCGCAGGGTTATTAAGGAGACTCTCCAGTGCCTGTTCCCATGTCGCCAATCCAAGACGGAGCTTATACTGATACAATCGATCAAATATATCCTTGCGCAGACAGAGCCATGCGCTATTGGGATAGTAAATTTCCATCATCTCCTTCCAGACCCGAATAGGCAGACGGAATCTGGCCTCTCTATCCCAAGGAATTTGGGCAACCTGTAAAGCCCTCTCACCCGCCATATAGAAAATAGTTCCGCTGAATAAAAGACAGAGTGGTACCTCTCCATCCTGCAAGGCATAAAAGTACTTTGTTGCGGCAATATTGAAGTCATATGTGCACGGTACAGGAAGGTCTACAGTAGTGCTATCTATAAATGGAGGTACGGTAACGCCCGTATGCGTCCAGAGCATACTGCGAAGGGATCGACTCCAGAGCCCAGGTTCACCAAAGACATCAAGTAGTCGCTCCTGGTCCTGAGCACTGTAGCGCCGATGAGTAGTCTCAATCTGAATCTGGCAACGGAGTGCAATAGCATGGATTGACTCTTTTGCAATAGAATTGGTAATTCTCAATTTGAATACAATCAAAGGCGCCACAGCAAAGGCAATGGGTTCAGCACCCTCTACATGGAAGCTAAGATTAGGCATTATATTCACCTCCCGGAATAGAGGTACTACTCATCCCAACCGATTTCTCTTTCAGACTGGAGAAGAACCTCTCTATTTCCGCCCAAACCTCTGAACCACCGGATAAACCCCTCCAGTGAATGCGTATAAGACCTACTAGCTTGTAGCACTCATCTATCGGTACGATGTAGTACTCACGTACATTGCCCACTCGGTTTATAAGTAGCGCCTCGACATCAGGTTCCATCTCCTTTAGGGATGGATTACCCTGTACTATTTCCTCCCATGATTCCAATGTGAGAAGCGATTCCATTGCACCAGCTGGACTTGGATATATAGCGACTACCCTTCTTGCTGTTGTACTATTAAATAAGAAGGCCATACCAATGGGTATCATCAAGCTATCCCACTGGACATCGGTCATCTGAAAGTCCGGAAGGAATCGAATACGCTCGGGCACCTTTCGGTACTTTCCCCTACTCTGGCTACTAAAGAGAACGGCACAGGCACCGCAGGCACAGATCAATTGTCCGTTTGACAACTCGATCAGGTGATTATGTTCAGATGGTAACTCAGCGCTACAAAATTCGCACTGCTCCACTGGCGTTCTTTCACGAATAAACTGGCGGAGGATTCCAAGTGACTGATATGGAAAACGCTTTGAACCCATTTAGATCACCATCGACAAGTGTTTAACTATGAATCTACGCGAATGAAAAAGAATCGATTCGCACAAATTCGTACGCATTTCTATTAAAATGTTGGTAAAGCAACCTTCGCTCGGCCTCCTTCCACCAAAAGCGGAAACGGCTCCAGGTGGAGACTCGGTTGATCCAGCCCACGCCCTGCTCGGATAACATCATACCGCTGTCCACAGGTAGGACAGACAATAGCCGTTGTCTTAATATAGGCGTCCTGCAGTACCTGACCGCACCCGGGACATATATCGCTATATGCATAGAACGTCTCTCCAAGCCGACAGAAAAGAATCAAACGACCAGAGATCTCTATAGTCTTCACAGTACCTTGAGGGAGTGAGTCAAGGCCCTCTACTTCTTCCCAACTATTATCACTAGAGGACGGGAGTACCTCTCTATTTCGAATCTTTCCCTTAAAGGACACAGAGCCAGGTACGGATGGTTGCTCTGCCACACCTTCAGCCTCTATTGCGGTCACATCAGGACACGCCCCATATATTGCCTCCTCGATGGCGAGCTTGAGAGTCATAGCGGATGAGGGACAGCTCTTACAGCTTCCCTGAAGCCTGAGCCGAACCACACCTTCAGCCTCTGCGACATCAATCAGTTCAACATTGCCTCCGTGAGAATGGAGATAGGGACGTACTTTATCTAGGGCTTTCGTCACCCGCGTCCTAAGATCAAGGGGATGAAGCCCATACAATAGGAGTAAACTCTCGACTAGATCATCACATACGAAGTCATCAATAATCGCACGTCCAGGTTCCCCCGCTTTTGAGACAATATTCATTATTCGCTCTATACCGACACCGTGGAGATCCATAAGCAACTGAACAAGCTCTTTGGCGCTGGTCTTTGCGTTTATATCAGCGGACTCCTCAATCCTCTGGATTAATTCCTCAATCCGCTGGATTCCTTTTTGAAATTCCTTATCCTTAACCATGACTACACCGTAACCAACGCCTTTGAAAATCAATCAGATACAAAACCGCTCCTTTTATAACCCTTGGATTCTTTACATCAAATTACGGGTATCAAGACAGGAATTACTTGACTCGAGACGTCTACAGTTTCTCAAACCCCTCCCTCTTATAATGTAATCTCATAGCAAGCTACGAGAATTACCAGTTAAAATTTCTCCTTATCCTCTCCATTCTTAGAGACGATCCACATCGCGGATCGTCTCTACATAAAGAATCGAGTTCCTATTTCAATAATCCACCGAAAGTTGGTGAATGAACAACCTTGAGTGTTTTACCATTACCCAGATACATGTGAACGCCACACGGTAGACAGGGATCAAAGCTCCTTACAGCACGCATAATGTCAATTCCCTTGAACTTGTCAGGTCCGTTCTCCTCAAATATGGGCGTATTTTGAACAGCATCCTCATAAGGCCCAGGTGTACCATAGAAATCGCGTACACTGCCGTTCCATGGAGTCGGCGGATAGGGATGATAATTGGCAATCTTGCCGTTGCGGATCACTACATGGTGAGAGAGCACACCCCGTACAGCCTCATGGAAGCCACAGCCTATAGCTTCATCGGGAACCTTAAAATCGGTCCATGTCTTTGTTCTACCGGCATGTAACTCTTTGAGCGCCTGTTCTACGAAGTAATATGCACATGCAGCGGCATAGGCTTGGAAATAGGTTCTGGCACGGTCTCGTTCTATGGCATTGCTCCACTTAGGTATCTTCCATTCAAATTCAGTCTCTGGCAGTGTAGCCGTCTTAGGCAGATATATCTTAACGCTGTTGCCAGTTGCCTTAACATAGCCAATATCTACCAATCCAGCCAATGCAGTTGCCCAGAATCGGGCGATAGGGCCGCCTCCGGTGTCCAGTGCAAGATAATCCTTGCCGTCAAACCAACGGGGAGCCATAGTCCAGCTATATGCGGCGTTAAAGTCTCTTTTCTGTGGCTTTGGTATTGTAGTTTGGTTCCAGGGGTGGCGTTTATCAACTGGATTACCAAGCGGATCCTCCTTGACAAATGTTTCACCGGTTTCTGCCCAGTCCTCATAGTAGGAATGACCAAGGAGAATACGAATTCCCAAATTAATCTTTACCAGGTCGTGGGTGACCAGTTTGCCATCAACAACTACACCTGGGGTAACATACATTGCATTACCCCACTTGGACATGTTCTTATACGTATAGTCGCAAACCTCGGGATTATTAAATGAACCCCAACAACCGAGTAAGGTACGCCTATAGCCAACCTTCTCATAACCAGGCAAGGCATCATAGAAGAAGTTAAATAGATCGTCGTGTAATGGAACACATTTCTTCATAAACTCAGCATATCTTGCCAGACGGACAAGGTAGTCGGTAAAGAGTTGGACTGTGGGTACTGTTCCTACACCCCCGGGATAGAGGGTTGAGGGATGGACATGCCTTCCCTCCATCAAACAAAACGCCTCTCGTGTATAACGACTTACCTGTAGTGTCTCACGGTAAAACTCTCCGGTAAATGGGTTGAGTGCTGTCATAATGTCGCTGATTTTACGGTAGCCATGTTTATCTCCATTAGGTGCCTCAGTCTTTTGTGCCTTATCCCAAACGCCTGGGTTTGTTTCCTTGACCATCTGTTCACAGAAATCCACACCAACTAGGTTGTCCTGGAATATATTGTGGTCAAACATATACTCAGCCGCCTCACCGAGATTGACAATCCACTCTGCTATCGCTGGTGGCCTAATACCAAAAGCCATGTTCTGCGCATATGTAGCACAGGTCGCATGATTATCACCACAGATACCACAGATACGGCTCGTAATAAAGTGAGCATCACGTGGGTCTTTACCCTTCATAAAGATACTATAGCCACGGAAGATTGAAGAGGTGCTGTGACACTCAACAACCTGTTTGTTTGCAAAATCAATCTTGGTATAAATGCCTAGGCTCCCGACAATTCGGGTAATCGGGTCCCAGTTCATTTCAACTATATTTGGCTGCTTAGCCATGATGTCACCTCCTTTAAATATTCCTGCCACTTTATCGAATTGCTCATACCTCATCCCCAATACCCATCATCCTACATTGTTACTTATATGTAGTTGGACGATACCCAGTGGTAAGCTCCGGACGCGGGTGTCTCCAAGCCGGTTCTTTATTGAGCGTATCGTTTGTAAACCTACGCAGTGCGCGCATTATACCACCGTAGAGCCCGCTTGCAGATGTAGAGAGCTTGCTGCCCGGTGGCTCGTCCATAAAAGGCATGAACTTGTCCGGAAAGCCGGGCATGGTACAACCAATACATATACCACCCACATTAGGACAGCCGCCTAGTCCAGCCATCCATCCTCGCTTGGGAACATTACAGTTAACCACTGGACCCCAGCATCCGAGCTTCACAATACACTTGGGTGAACCATACTCAGTAGCAAAATCACCCTGTTCATAATATCCCGCCCTATCACAGCCCTCATGAACCGTCTTCCCAAAGAGCCAAGTAGGCCTCAGTGCATCGTCAAGGGGAATCATTGGAGCCAGTCCCGCCGCCATATACAGTAGGTAGAGTAGTGTCTCCATGAAATTATCTGGTTGCACCGGGCATCCGGGAACATTTATAATCGGGATACCCGCTTTCGATTTCCAATTCCAGCCTAGATAGTCCGCTACACCCATGCATCCCGTAGGATTTCCTTGCATGGCGTGAATCCCGCCATATGTGGCACATGTCCCGGCACATACCACAGCCAATGCTTTGGGTGCCAAACGGTCAATCCATTCATTAGTGGTAATTGGTTGGCCGGTTTTCTTATCGGTTCCCATCGCAGCCCAATAGCCCTCACTCTTTATCTTCTCATTTGGAATTGAACCCTCTAGGACTAAAACAAATGGGTCGAGCTTTCCCTCCTCTGCCATATACCAGTACTTCATAAAATCGTCGCCGACTTCATATGCGAGAACCGGATTATGCAAATGCACCTTTGGAAGCCCAGGGATGGCTCCCAAAACAATGTCTTCAATGCTAGGCTGACTCGCAGCGGTGATTGCAACCGAATCGCCATCACAGCCCAAACCGGTTGTCATCCAGACTATGTGTATCTCTGGAACTGCTGGTTGTCGCTTAGCCCCTATTTCTGCCATGATCTTTCCCTCCTTTTTCTTGAATTCTAAAACCATTCGGATACAAAAACTCTAAGGCACAATAGTCAAAATACAACAAATATGCCTTGTATTAAAAATCTTTTTATTGATTTTATTATTAAACCAGGGTTATGGAAGTCTCCGCCGGATGCAAAAGTTACGGCTTGCTTTTGAGGAAAGTAAACCACTCCTATCCCAATTCAGTATCACCCATTGTTAATATTAACCTCAGCCTTATAAAGGCATCTTATCAAAGATAGACATAATTTGTCAATACCCTTTTTTGAAGTTAGTTTGAAATCTCGAACTAAAGATGTGACATACTCAAGATAGAGCAAACATAGGACAATATCCTACCTATTCTAGACTCTTTGCAATATATCTATACTATAATAAAACATATAAAGATCGCTTAATTATCTACTAAAAAGGGCCGATTAATAAAATAACTGTGGCATTAGCATCATATTTGTGTACTAATGGAGTCTCAATACAATAACACAAATATAATGTGCTTGAGATCAAAAATCCCTTTATGATCCAAGTGAGGTTAATCTCAAAAGAGACTTGAGTATTCTAAGGAGCTTTGCTCCGTTTTTACTCAGGGAATATTCGACCCTCGGCGGAATTTCAGCATATATTTCACGCTTTATTAAGCCCGCCTTCTCTAACTTATCAAGTCTCTCAGATAAGGTTGAAGGGCTTATTCTACCCAACTTATCCTTAATCTCACTAAATCTAATATTCCCGCTATCCCCTATAAGACTCAAGAGAAATATAGTATATTTCCTCCCAAGAATTTGTATTATGTCATCTATTGGAGAGGAGTATTTATTATTACCTGATAACAAATTATCAGAATAGTTAGACTCATTTCTAATCTGCATCTCCATATGTCCTAAATGAGCTAATTTAAGACCAGACCTTGATGTTTCAGATCTATCATTAAGGATAATGGGGGCTTCATAGAAGGCATTGTGGTATACGCAGTTTTCAATAATTACAAGCGGA